>JAJAYJ010000107.1 GCA_026786275.1 Nocardioides sp.
GAGCAGGGTCTGCCGTTCGTGCATCGTGGTGCGGGCCCGGTCGCGGGGGGGGCCGCGCGCCCCCCCCCCGGCGGGGCTCGCCCCCCCCGCCCCCCCCCCCCCCCGGGGGCTGCGGGCCTCCCCCCCCGCGCGCGGGGGCGCCCCCCCCCCCCCCCCCCGGCCGGAGTAGCGGGGTGGCCTGCTGCTCCGGGGGTTCGGGATAGTCCCCGCCTTGATGGCCCCCGAGAGGTGGCCGTAGGGGCGATCCACCTAGGGACTAGCCCAACGGTGCCGGCAGTCCCGACCTCAGCGACACCACGAGGTCACCCGACACCGACCGCGGCGGCGGTCCTCGGCGTGCGGTCGCCGCGTGAGCTCAGGCCTCGGCGGCGTGCAGGGCGGCGCCGACCACGCCGGCGCGGTTCAGCAGCAGCGCCGGGATGATCTGGGTGTCGAGGTCGATCATCGGCAGGAACTCTGCGGCCCGCTTGCTGATCCCGCCGCCCACGACGAAGAGGTCGGGGGTGAACAGCCGCTCCAGGTGGCGGTAGTAGGCCTGCAGCCGCTCGGCCCACGCCTGCATCGACAGCTCGTCCTTCTCGCGCGCCGAGTTGGCGGTCCGCTTCTCGGCCACGTGGCCGTCGAGCTCGAGGTGGCCCAGCTCGGAGTTGGGTACCAGCACCCCGTCGTTGAGCATGGCCGTGCCGATGCCGGTCCCGAGGGTGGTGAGGATGACCAGTCCGCTCTGGCCACGCGCCGCGCCGTACCTCACCTCGGCCAGGCCGGCGGCGTCCGCGTCGTTGACGACGTGCACGGCGCGGCCGGTGGCCTTGGTGAAGAGCTTGTCGGCGTCGGTGCCGATCCAGGACATGTCGATGTTGGCCGCGCTCCGCACGACCCCGTGCCGCACGATGCCCGGCACGGTGACGCCGACGGGTGCGTCGGAGTCGGGGAACTTCGCAAGCAGGTCGACGAAGATCTCCGCGATCGCGTCGGGGGTCGACGACTTCGGGGTGCTGATGCGCTCCCGGTCGTTTGCAAAGTCGCCCTTGTCGAGGTCGACCGGGGCCCCCTTGATGCCGGTGCCGCCGAAGTCGATGCCGAACGGGTGCTGAGCCTGGGACATGGCCCCAACCTACGACGGGCCTGCCGGCGTTCCGGCGGCCGGTCCGGGCAGGCGGCACGCCTGAGAGTCTGCTGAACATCCGGGTCGCGGCCTCGCGGGGGTAAGGCCGGGTCACGGTCGTCTGGCTACCGTGTCGGCGTCCCGTTCTCGGCGTCCGGGGTCCGCACCACGGACGCGTGCGCCGACCTCCAGGAGCGTGCGCATGCGTCCGACCACCGCCGTCCTCTCAGCGACCGCCCTGCTCGGCAGCGGCCTGGGACTCCTCGGCGGCACCGCCGTCGACGGCACCGCCGCCCGCAAGGCCGCGACCACCCGTCATCTCGACCTGCCCGACGGCTTCCAGCCGGAGGGCATCACCATCGGCCGGGAGCCGCGTCGGGCCTCGCAGAGCGAGAAGCGCACCCGAGACGTGGCCTACCTGGGCTCCCGGGTCGACGGCGACATCGTCCGCCTCGACCTGACCAACAAGAAGCTCACGATCATCAGCCAGGCCGTCGGTCGGGCTCAAGGTCGACGACCGCGACCGGCTCTACGTCGCCGGTGGCAGTGGTGGCGACGCGCGGATCGTCGACGCGCGCACCGGTGAGATCAAGGCCAGCTACCAGCTCGTCGTGGGCACGGCGTTCATCAACGACGTGGTGCTCACCGACGACGCCGCCTGGTTCACCGACTCCTCCAGCGCCTCGCTGTTCATGGTGCCCCTGCGGGGCCCGAAGGACCGGCTGCCCGCGGCCGCGCAGGTGCTGCCCCTGACCGGCCAGTGGCAGCAGCTGAGCGGCATCAACGCCAACGGCGTCACTGCCACCCCGGACGGCGGCGCCCTGCTCGTGGTGAACTCGGCCTCGGGCCTGCTCTACCGGGTCGACACCACGACCGGCGTCGCCACGGTCGTCGACCTCGGCGGCACCCCGCTGACCAACGGTGACGGCCTGCTCCTCGAGGGTCGCACGCTGTACGCCGTGCAGAACCGCCTCAACAACATCGCGGTCCTGACCATGTCGCGCGACGGCAGCTCGGGTCGGTTGGAGAGGAACGTGACCAGCACCGACTTCGACGTACCGACCACGGTGGCTCGCTCCGGCAAGCGGCTCTACCTGCCCAACGCCCGGTTCACCACCCCGCCTACGCTTGAGACGCCGTACTGGGTGAGCGCGTGAAGGTGCCGGCCGCCACGGAGCACCGGTACCCCCACCCGCGGGCCCGGTTAGCGCACGTTGCTGGAGTACCTCTCGCGCACCACGAGGTAGTTGCCCCAGCGCCGCACGATCCGCTTCTTCTCCTCGTCGTGCACCACGTTGGAGCGGGTCACCGACTCGAAGTGGAACAGCGTGCAGCCGGCCAGCCAGACCCGGCGCAGGCCGAGGCGGCCGACCTTGAGCGAGAAGTCGACGTCGTTGTAGTTCATCGGGAAGGCCTCGCTGAAGCCCCCGACCTCCTCGAAGACGCTGCGCCGCACGGCCACGCAGGCACCGGTCAGGGCGGTGACCTCCCGGTTCATGAACAGTTCGCCGTGGTGGCCGTAGTTGTGCGGTCCGGCGTGGTGGTACATGTGCGCGATCGTGCCGCTGCCGTAGGACACGCCGGCGTGCTGGATGTGCAGGTCCTCGAAGAACAGCTTGGGCCCGGTCATCCCCACCCCCGGCTCGCGCAGCGGCGCGATCAGCTGCTCGAGGACCCCCTCCGACTCCGCCTCCACGTCGTCGTTGAGGAAGACTAGGGTGTCGTGGCGGGCGTGCAGGGCGCCGAGGTTGCACTTCTCGCTAAAGTTGAACGGCGGCTCGTAGGGCACCAGCGTCAGGTCGACACGGTCGCTGTCCGCCAGCGCCCGCAGGGCGTCGAGCACCGCGGCGGGTGTGTCGGTGTCGTAGACCACGACGAACTCCACCTGCTCATGGCGCGAGCGGGCCCGCACCGAGCGCACCGCCTCCACCACCATGATCCGCTCGGAGCCCCAGATCAGGCCGCGCGAGCCGCGGGTCGGGATGACCACGCTGACCGGGGTCGTCAGGTCGGGCTCCCGGTGCACGACGTAACGCCCGGGCCGCTCGCCCTTCTCGACCCGGGCCGGGATGCCGACCCGGTCCAGGTGGTCCTGGACCGCGCGCACGCCGGCGTTCCAGGCGTACGGCTTGGCGTGCGGGTCGTCGGCGGCAGAACCCTCCACCTGGCGCCAGTGGTAAAGCACCCGCGGCACGTGCACCACCGCCCGCGCCCGCTCGGTCACCCGCAGCACGAGGTCGTGGTCCTGGGAGCCGTCGTACGCCGCGCGGAAGCCGCCGACCTCGAGCACCAGCGAGCGCCGCAGCACCGAGAAGTGGCCGGTGTACATGTGGTGGCGCAGCCGCTCGGGTGACCAGTCGGGCTTGCGGAACGCGTCGAAGGTCTGACCACCGCGCCGCATCAGGTCCTGGTCGCTGTAGAGGTAGTCGACCTCGCGCGGCGCCCGCTCGGGGGGCACGGCGTCCTTGACGTCGCTGACGTCGTCGACCTCCGCCACCACGTCGTCGATCGCGTCGACCATCACCTGCAGCGCGTCGGGCGTGAGCACGTCGTCGTGGTCGAGCAGGGCGACGAACTCGCCCCGGGCCCGCGACAGGGCGTCGTTGGAGGCGGCCACGATGCCGCCGTTGGTCTCCCGCTCGTGCACCGTGACGCGGGGATCGGCGGCGGCCAGCGCGCGCAGTCGCTCACGGACCTCGGGGTGGGGCGAGCGGTCGTCGACCAGCAGCCACTCCCAGTCGGTGAAGCCCTGGGCGAGCATGGAGGCGGCGGTGTCGTCGAAGGCGTCGAGCGGCGGGTCGTACACCGCGGTGAGCACGGAGATGCGGGGAACGCGGGGCGCACCGGGGGTCGCCTCGGCGCTCACGGGCGGTTCCGGCCGCGCAGCGGCGTGGCCACGACCCGGCCGATCTTCCAGGTCCGCGAGGCGTAGACCTGCTCGAGGCTCTCGCGCAGCCCGGCCTCGCGGCGCTTGGCCGCACGGCGCTCGTCGAGGAGCAGCAGCTTGTTGCGCTTGACCCGCCGGGCGAGGAGGACGTTCTTGTCCTTGAGCGCCTCGTTCTCGAGCATCAGGCCCAGGGCGTACTCCCGGTGCCGCAGCCGCTCGTGCGCACGCTCGATCTCGGTGCCGGCCAGGCGCGCCTCGAGCTCGGCGAGGCGGTGCTGCAGTTCGTCGTCGCTGGCGTCCACCGGACCATGGTGACGGTTCGCGGTGTCTCGGCGCCACCCGACGCACCGGCGCCCGGTCCGGGGTGTACATTCGCGCCCCTCTTGTCAAGCATGTGTACATCTCTTATGGTTCTGTAAACTTCACGTCAGCAGGAGGTGCTCCATGGAGACAATCCGCAACAGCACGGTCTCGGCCAGCTCGACCTCGCAGTGGCGCGACTCCAAGCGCTACCTGTGGCTGATCGGCCTCGTGGTGCCGTCCCTGGTCTTCATCGCGCTCGGCCTGTGGTCGGCGACCGGGTGGGGGGTGTGGCTCTGGATGGGACCGATCATCGTCCTCGGTCTGGTGCCCGCCATCGACCTCGTCGCCGGGCTCGACCGGTCCAACCCGCCAGAGGACATGATCGAGGCGCTGGAGCAGGACCGCTACTACCGGTGGATCACCTACGCCTTCCTGCCGATCCAGTACGTCGGCTTCGTCGTCGCGATGTACGCCGTCGCCCGTGGCCTGCCGTTCGGGCCCGGGCAGGGCGACCTGGCCACCCTGTCCAAGGTCGCGTTGGCCGTCACCGTCGGCACCGTCGGCGGGATCGGGATCAACACCGCCCACGAGCTGGGTCACAAGCGCGAGGCCAACGAGCGCTGGCTCTCCAAGATCGCACTGGCCCAGGTCGCCTACGGCCACTTCTACATCGAGCACAACCGGGGCCACCACGTCCGGGTCGCGACCCCCGAGGACCCGGCCAGCAGCCGGCTGGGCGAGAGCTTCTACGAGTTCTGGCCCCGCACCGTCCTCGGCTCGGTGGCCAGCGCCTGGCGCCTGGAGAAGAAGCGCCTGGCCCGGCGCCAGCAGCAGCCCCTCCGGCTCGACAACGACGTCCTCAACGCCTGGCTGATGACCGCCGTGCTGTGGGGCGCGCTGCTGGTGTGGCTCGGGGTCGGGATCGTGCCCTACCTCGTCCTGCAGGCCGTGGTCGGCTTCACGCTGCTCGAGGTCGTGAACTACACCGAGCACTACGGCATGCTGCGCCAGCGCGTCGGGACGCCCGAGCGGCAGCGCTACGAGCGGGTCGACCCGTCGCACTCGTGGAACTCCAACAACATCGCCACCAACGTGCTGCTCTACCACCTGCAGCGCCACAGCGACCACCACGCCAACCCGACGCGTCGTTACCAGACGCTGCGCGACTTCGAGGAGTCCCCGGTGCTGCCGACCGGGTACGCCGGCATGATCCTGCTGGCCCTGGTGCCGCCGCTGTTCCGCCAGGCCATGGACGCCCGGGTGCTCGCGCACGTCGGTGGCGACCTGACCCGCGCCAACCTCAGCCCCCGCAAGCGCGAGCAGCTCCTCGCGACGTACCCGCCGCCTGCCACCGTCGACGTCCGCACCCGGGCGCAACGGGACGCGGATGCCGCCGACGCCGCCGGCTCGGAGGTGCTCGCGGCGAGCTGCCCCGGCTGCGGCCACACCTACGAGGTGGAGCAGGGCAACGAGCTCGAGGGCTTCGCGGCCGGCACCGCGTGGAAGGACGTGCCGGACGACTGGTGCTGCCCCGACTGCGGCGTGCGCGAGAAGGTTGACTTCGTGGCCCGCGAGGGCGTGGACCGATGAGGATCGTCGTGGACCGCGGTGCCTGCGAGGGTCTCGGGATGTGCGAGGCGATGGCCGGCGACTTCTTCGAGCTCGACGACGACGACGTCATGCGGGTGCTCGACGAGGCTCCCGCCGAGAGGCACCGCGCTCACGTGCACGCCGCCGTGCAGGCCTGCCCGGTGCTGGCGTTGACGCTCGAGGGCTGACCCGCAGGGGGTGGACCCGGGGACGCTGCCTGCCCTCCTAGGATCGGCGTGTGACCCTGCCCGCGGCCCCGTCGATGCGCGTGCGGATCGTGGACGCCGCGGTCGACCTGACCACCGAGGTCGGTTGGTCGCAGGTCACGATGGCGCGCCTGGCCGAGCGGGTCGGGATCAGTCGGCAGACCGTCTACAACGAGGTCGGCACCAAGGCGACGCTGGCCGAGGCGATGATCCTGACCGAGCTCGACCGGTTCCTGGGCAACGTGTCGCTCGCCTTCGACGCCCACCCCGCCGACCTGGTGGGCGCGATCCGCGCCGCGTCCGGCACGGTGCTCGAGAACGCCCAGGACAACCAGCTGCTGCGCGCGGTCGTGTCCGCCACCCACGGCGCGGACACCGAGCTGCTGCCGCTGCTGACCACGCACGCCGGGTCGCTGCTCTCCGCGGCCAAGATCGTGCTGGCCGAGCGGGTGGCGGCCTACGACGTGGGTCTGGCGCCGGGCCGTCTCGAGGCGGCGATCGACATGGTGGTGCGCGTGGTGCTCAGCCACGTCATGCAGCCCAGCGGTGACCCCGCCGCCACCGCCGACGACATCGCCTGGATCGCGGCCCGGCTGCTGCACGCCTGAGCACCGGGCCGACGGCATCCTCCCCCCGTGCAGACCGGGCGTCGGTGACCCCGGTCGAGGTCTATCCTCGCTGGCGTGAGCACGGTCAGGCGCGGTACGACAGAGGGCCGGGCCGTGATCGCCGCCGCCGTGCTCGGCTCCGGCATCGCGATGCTCGACGGCACCGTGGTCAACGTGGCCCTCAAGACCATCGGCGAGGACCTCGACGCCAGCGTCGGGCAGCTGCAGTGGATCGTCAACGGCTACCTGCTGACCCTGGCCAGCCTGATCCTGGTCGGGGGCTCGCTGGGTGACCGGTTCGGGCGTCGCCGGGTCTTCGTGGTCGGCACCTGCTGGTTCGCGACGGCCTCGCTGCTGTGCGGGCTGGCGCCCACCCCGGAGGTGCTGATCGCGGCCCGGGTGCTGCAGGGCGTCGGTGGCGCGTTGCTGACGCCGGGCAGCCTGGCCATGATCCAGGGCGCGTTCGCGACCGAGGACCGGGCCGCGGCGATCGGCACCTGGACCGGTCTGGGGGGCATCGCCTCCGCGGCGGGCCCGTTCGTCGGTGGCGCGCTGGTGCAGTTCGCCGACTGGAGGCTGATCTTCCTGATCAACCTGCCCCTCGCGGCCGCCACCGTGGTGATCGCCGTGCGGTTCGTGCCCGAGACCCGCGACCCGCACGCGTCGATCCACGTCGACGTGGCCGGTGCGGTGCTGGCCTCGCTCGCGCTGGCCGGCACGACGTACGCGCTGATCGACTGGGGCGATCCGCTGGCCGGAGCGGCGGTCCTGGTCGGGGTGCTCTGCGCCGTGGGGTTCGTGCTCTGCGAGGCGCGCGAGCGCGAACCGATGCTGCAGCTCGCGATCTTCGCCGACCGCACCTTCAGCGCGGCCAACGTGCTCACCCTGCTCGTGTACGGCGCCCTGGGTGCGGTGCTCTTCTTCCTCACCCTCGAGCTGCAGACGGTGGTGGGGTACGGCGCGCTGCGGGCCGGCGTGTCCACCCTGCCGCTGACCCTCTGCATGCTGCTGCTGGCCTCGCGCGGTGGCCGGCTCGCCGCCCGGATCGGTCCGCGGCTGCCGCTCAGCCTGGGCCCGCTGATCCTGGCCGGCGGGGTGCTGCTGATGCTGCGGATCGGGCCGGGCACCAGCTACTGGCTCGACGTGCTGCCCGCGGTGACCGTGTTCGGCCTGGGGCTGTCCCTGCTGGTGGCGCCGCTGACCGCGACCGTGCTGGCCGCGGCCCCCGACGAGCACGCCGGCATCGCCAGCGGGGTCAACAACGCGGTGGCACGGGCCGGCTCACTCCTGGCCGTGGCCGCGCTGCCCGTCGCGGTCGGCCTGGGTGGCGCGGAGTACGCCGACCCGGTCGCCTTCGACGCCGCCTTCCGCACCGCGCTCGTGATCAGCGCCGTGCTCCTGCTCGCCGGGTCGCTGGTGTCGTGGCTGACCATCCGCAACCACGTGCTGGCCCCCGAGCAGCCGATCGGCTGACCCGAGCCTGACCCTGGCCTGACCCTCACCGGGCCGGGCCGGGCCTGGCCGGGCCTGGCCTGGCCTACGCTGCCGGGATGCAGCGCTTCGCCTCGGTCGCCCTCGTCGACCCGCGCGGCTGGGTGCTGCTGCAGGAGCGTGACGAGCACCCCGTGATCGACCCCGGCAGGTGGGGTTTCCCCGGCGGCGGCGTGGAGCCCGGCGAGTCGTTCGAGCAGGCGGCGTACCGCGAGCTGGCCGAGGAGACCGGGGTGCGGCTCGAGCGCGGCCTGGAGCCGGTGGCCGTGCACACCGTTTTCCACGCCCACAGCGGCAGCCACGACGAGCTCCGGTTGTTCGCCGCAGCGACCGGGCTGGGCGACGAGGACATCGTGTGCGGCGAGGGCCGGCAGATGGTCTTCGTCGACGCCTCGCTCGCCCGCGCGTTCGACCTGACCGCGGGTGCGGCGCTGGCTCTGCCGGCGTTCCTCGACGGCCCGGTCTACCGCCGGCTGCTGGCCCGGTGAGCGAGGTCCGACCCCGTACCCTGGGCCCCGGAGGACGCCTGATGCCACGAGGGAAGACGCTGCGCCGTGCGGTGGGCACGACCGCCGTCCTCGTGCTGCTCGCGACCGCGGCCGGCTGCGGGGGTGGGGAGCGCGCCGGCGCCGCCGACCCGGGCGCGACCGGTCAGGACACCGTGGCGCAGCCCGCGCCCCCCGAGGAGTCGGTGGACGCGGCGGACGGCGGCACCGCACCCGTCACCGGCCTCGACCCCGCGATGGCGGTGGCCGCTCCCGGGCCGCTCGAGGGCCGGCTGCGGTCGGCCGACCTGCTGGTCTACGCCCCCGAGCAGCTCAGCCCCGAGACGGTGCAGCGTCTCGAGGACGTCGACGGAGTCACCACGATGCTCAGCGTCTCGCTCTCGCAGGTCCAGGTCGAGGGCTCCGCGCTCAACGTGCTGGCCGTCGACCCGAGGACCTACCGGCCCTACACCCGGCGCGAGAGCGCCGACCTGCAGGAGGTCTGGGACCGACTGGCCCGGGGCGAGGTCGCCGTGCCGCCGTCGGTGGACAAGAAGCTCATCGATGCCGGTGGCTTCCTCACCCTCGGCAGCCAGGAGGACGCCCTGAGCGCCCACGTCGGCGCCTACGCACCCCAGGTGCCGTTCGTCGACGTCGTGGTCAACGACAAGGTCGGCGCCGAGATCGAAATGACCCCCGGCAACGCGCTGCTGATCTCGACCGGCATCAGCGCCCCGGCGACCGTGCAGGGGCCGGTGCAGCAGATCGTCGGCGCAGACGTCTCGGTCCAGGCGCTCGACGTGGTCGCCCAGCTCGGCCTCGACATCAACGCCCAGCAGACCGCGTTCCTGGTCGGCAGCGTCGGTGAGGCGGTCGGTACCTACCGCTACACGGTGACCGGTGGGGGGATGGTCGTGCCGGAGCCGTCGTGGGTGAGCAGCCACATCTCCTCGGCCGTGGTGCCGATCCTGGGCCGGGTCACCTGCAACACCGACCTCTTCCCGCAGCTCGACGCCGCGCTGCGCGAGATCGTCGAGCGCGGTCTGGCCGACACGATCAACCCCGGCGAGTACGCCGGCTGCTACTACCCCCGCTTCATCGCCGGCTCCAACCGGCTCTCCAACCACGCGTTCGGGCTGGCCCTGGACCTCAACGTGCCCGGCAACGGCCGCGGCACGGTGGGCGAGATGGACCGCGACGTGGTCTCGATCTTCAAGAAGTGGGGCTTCGCGTGGGGCGGTGACTGGGGCTACACGGACCCGATGCACTTCGAGATGGCGGCGTTGGTCGACCCTCGCTGAGCGCGGTGGCGGGCGCGGACGTACGCCGCCACCCGTCGACTGGTGGCGTTCCCGAGGCCGGGTCGGCGGCTGACTGCGCAGCCACCGCCGCCGCGATCCGGCGGGCGGTCTCGGCCATCGTGGTGCGGGCCCGCTCCAGGTCGGCGGAGAGGAGGTAGTGGTCGGCGTGCGGGGTGTCGTCGTGCCAGACCTCGACCCCGGCCTCCCGCAGCCGCTCGACGTACCGGAGCCCGTCGCGACGCAGCGTGTCCCGCTCAGCGGTCAGCACCACCGCGGGCGGCAGACCGGTCAGGTCGGGGGCCAGCACCGGCGACGCGTACGGCTCGCTGCGGGTCGCGGGGTCCGGGAAGTAGACCCGCCGCACCAGCGCGCGCAACGACGGCGAGATCATCCCGGCCCCCGGGGGCACCTCGGTCGCCAGGTCGAGGGCGGGCACGCCCAGCACCTGCAGCACCGGGGTGAAGGAACCCTCGTCGCGGGCCTGCAGGCAGACCGATGCCGCGTTCCCGCCGCCCGAGGAGAACCCACCCACCACGACCGGCCCGCCGAGCGCGGCCACCCACGCGGCCACGTCGTGGCACTGGTGCTGGGCGACCGGGTACGCGACGTACGGACCGGTCCGGAAGTCGACGTTGTAGACGGTGACCCGGGCCGTCGCCGCGACGTAGCGGCACCAGAACTCGTCCATCTGCGGGTAGCGCATCAGCCACGCGCCACCATGGAAGTGGACGTACGCCGGCCCGCCGACGATGGGTGCGCCGGCCGGGCGGTAGATGTGCACACCGACCCAACCGTGCCGGGTCGGCACGCTGATCCGCTCCGGTCGCAGGTCGCCACCGGCGAACGTGAGCTCGGCGCCGTAGCGGACCGTGAACCGGGCCGAGGCGTGCATGGTCATGGCCTGGAGCCGGTCGGTGAGTCGCACGAGAGCTGTTCGACACCACCGGCGCCGCGGATTGGCCACCCGCAGGCGGACGGTCGGGCCGGGACGAGTCAGCCCGGGACGAGTCAGCCGGGCAGCGTCACCGGTGCAGGGTGACGTCGGCGAGCGCACCCTCGAACCCACCATCGACCTGGGGCAGCGAGGTCAGCCACAGCAGGACGTAGCGACCCGCGGTTCTGGGCCGCAGCCCGACGGTCTCCTGGGCCGCGGCCCGGACGTCGACGGCCGGCTCCAGCGCGCTGAGCGTCAACGGCTTCTCGGCCGCGACGTAGATGGTGATGTTGGTGGGTTCCCCGACCAGCTGCAGGTCGACCTGGGCTACCGGTTGCACGGTCCCGAGGTCGAGCAGCAGGCCGACCCCGCGGGCGGCGGCACCGGGCCCGGGCTGCTCCTCGAGCACACCGGTGCTCCATACCGTGGCCAGGTCGTCGTCGACGGCGAGGGCCGCGTCCGTGGCCGTGACCTGGTCCCCGGCTGCGAGGAACACCTCGGCGGAGAGACCGGTGATCACGGTGCTGGCCGCGGTGGGCGCAGGGCCGCTCAGCACGCCGTCGGACTGCAGGAGACCGTAGTGGCTGGTGGCTACCGCGATCGCGAGCAGCACCAGCGCCACCAGGGCGACCACCGCGGCCACGCGCAGGGAGCGGCGGCCGGGCACCCGGGTGTCGGCGCCGGTCTCGGGATCCTCCGGCACCGGGCGGGTCGTCCCGGTGGGGCTGGTGTCGAAGGCCCAGTGGCCGTCGGTGTCGCTGTGGCCGCCGTCTGGACGAGGCCGGCCGGCGGTGCGACGGGTCCGGTCCGGGCCGCCGCCGGGCGGGGTGGGCGCAAACAGGGGACGGTCGCCGGAGTCGTCGTAGCCCCCGGTCGTCTCTGTTGCCTCGGTCGTCTCGGTCCCCGTGGTGCGCTGCGGGCCCGACGTACCGACCGCGGCGGGTTGCGAGCCCTCGCTGGCCGGGTCCTTGTCGCCGTACGGAGAGGTGACGTGCCGAATCCGCTCGCCGATCGGGTCTTCCGGCCGGGGTGCGGGCTCGGGGTCCTCGGGAACCTCCTCGGGCCGTGCCTCGTCGGCGGCAGGCTCGACGGCGACGGCGACGGCGACCGGCTCGGGGGTCTGTGCGGCGGCCGGCGGGTCCGAGCGGAGCCCGATGTCGGGCACCTGCGGCAGCACGACCAGGTCCAGCGGGCGCAGCGGGTTGGCCCGAGCCAGCGCCGAGGCGATGCCGGACGGATCGCCCACGAACTCGGTCAGGACCGCGCAGGTCTCGACCGCTGTGGTGGGCGCGGAGGTCCGGGCGGTGGCCGGGTTCACGATCGCGTCGACGAGGTCGTCCAGGACCCGGGGCACGCCGGCGCGGACCTGCCGGGGTCGCAACGCCCGGCCGCCCTGCCCGTGCGGGACGGCGGGCACGGCGGAGGAGGAGGTGCCGGCCCAGCGTCCGGTCAGCGCGGCGTGCAGCAGGCCCGCCAGGTCGGCCAGGTCGCCCTGCGGGGCGCCCTCGGCCAGGCCGTGCATGGCGGCGTCGACACACAGCCCGATGATCCGGACGTGGCCGGTCTCGTCGATCAGGACGTTCTCGGGCACCAGGCGGCCGTGGGCGACGCCCTGCGCGTGGGCGATCGCCGCCGAGTCGGCCACCTCGGAGACCAACCAGGCGGCCCGGCGGGGCTGCAGGGCGCCGTTGTTGGCCAGCGCGATGTCGAGGCTGGTGCCGTAGCCCCACTCGTTGACCACGAAGCAGATGTCGTCGCGCTGCTCGGCGTCGAGCACCCGCAGCACCCGGGGGTCGATGACGCTCGCGGAGCGGTGGGCGGCGTCGAGCAGCAGGGGCACCCGGGGGTCGTCGGTGGCCATCACGTGCAGGGCGACGTGCCGCTGCAGCACCCGGTCGTGAGCCCGCCAGAAGCGTCCGCTGCCACTCTCGCTCAGCAGGTCGTCCAGGCGGTAGCGGTCGGCGAGGGTGGCACCTGGACGGATCGGGCCCGACACGATGACCCCTTTCGGTCGACTTGCCACAGCAGCCACACCTGTGCGGCTGCGTCACATGCTAGAGGTCCGGTCCCGCCCGGGCCGGGGAATCACGCGCCGCGACACCACGCCCAGCACCGAGGTCACCTCACCCAGCTTCACCAGCCGCGCGACCAGCACGAGGACGAGCACGTCCGCCAGGCCGACGACGCCGAGACGCAGCACCGCGACCGGCTTGGAGCCCTCGGCGTCGGGCAGCACCCCGCGCAGCACCAGGGCGACCAGGAGGGCGGCGCCGACCGCCACCAGCAGCCGGGCGACGAACCCCAGCAGCGCGGTGGTGTCGAGGCCCCCGAGGGCCCGGCGCAGCACGGTGTACGACGCCAGCGCCCCCACGGCGTACGCGGACCCGTAGGCGGCCGCGAGCGCGGGTGCCGTGTTCTCGGCGCTGGTGCGACCGACCAGGAGCAGGGCCATGGCGACGTTGACCGCGGCCACCACGCACTGGATGAGGAAGACGGTCCGGTTGCGCTCGAGGGCGTAGAAGCCGCGCAGCACCAGGTAGTGCACGGTGAACGCGACGATCGAGACGCCGAAGACGCTCAGCGTGGGCGCGTAGTTGGCGGCCGTCTCGGCGCCCGCCCCCCAGCCGAAGATCAGCGGGGCGACGTCCGCGGCGACCACGGGCAGCAACGCCGCGACCGGGACCACCACGGCGAGCGCGGTCCGCAGGGTGCGGGCCAGCGACCCGGCCAGCCCGGCCAGGTCGCCACCCGCGGCCCGCGAGGACAACAGCGGCAGCAGCGCGGTGGCGAGCGACACCGTGATCACGGAGTGCGGCACCATCACCAGCAGGAACGAGTTGGCGTAGACGGTGTAGCCGGTGACGTCGCCGGCTGACGGCCCGCCCGCGCCGCACCCGGTCGCCGTACCGGTGGTGGCGAGCTTGACCACCACGACGTAGGCCAGCTGGTTGACCAGCACGAAGAGCAGCGTCCACACACCCAGACGCAGGGTGTGGCCCAGGCCGGTGCCCCGCAGGTCGAAGCGGGGCCGGTAGGTGTAGCCGGCCGCCCGCAGGAACGGCACCAGGATCGCGCACTGCGCCACGATGCCGATCGTGGAGCCGATCCCGAGCACCAGCTCCTGCGAGGTGCTGAAGCCCAGGCAGCGCTCGGCCAGGTCGGGCGCGCCGAAGGCCACCAGGTAGCCGACCAGCACCAGCACCGAGATCACGTTGTTGGCGATCGGGGCCCACATCATCGGGCCGAAGCGGCCGCGCGCGTTGAGCACCTGCCCGACCAGCACGAAGATGCCGTAGAAGAAGACCTGCGGCAGGCAGTAGCGGGTGAAGTCGACCAGCGACTCCCGGGCCTCGGGCGGCCAGGCGCTGCTGGAGTAGAGTTGAACGACGTACGGCGCGGCCAGCATCAGCGCCATGGTGACGCCACCCAGAAAGAGTCCGAACGCGGTGATGATGCGATTGGTGTAGGCCTCGCCGCCGTCGGCGTCGTTCTTCAGTGCCCGCACCAGCTGCGGCACCAGCACCGCGTTGAACACCCCGCCGGCCAGCAGGATGTAGAGCATGGTGGGGATCGTGTTCGCGACGTTGAAGACGTCGGCGTGCAGCGAGCTGCCGAGGGCTGCGACCAGCAGGGTGGCCCGCAGCAGGCCGCTGATCCTGGACACGACCGTGCCGGCGGCCATCACCGCGCTGTGGGCCAGGATCCGGCTCTCCTGGTGCTCGGCCGGGTCGGTCGGGTCCTCCGGGGGCGCGGCGGGCCGGCTCACGTGTCGACCGACGCGGCGTCGGCGTGGACCCGGGTCGGCGTGGGGGTCGGCCCGGGTCGCGGGCCTTCGTCGGGGCCCTGGTCGGGGCCCTGGTCGGGGCCCTGGTCGGCCCTGGCACTCGGCGACGGGCGCCGGGCCGCTCGGACCCGCTTGACGAGGCGGAACACGATCGCACCGAGCAGCAGCAGACCGGCCGCTCCCAGGAAGAGCCAGATCACGTTGCTGACCGCCAGCGCGCGCACCGTCAGCTCGTCGCTCTCGCCCAGCGGCGCGCCCCGGCTGTCGGTCAGGGCCAGGGTCACGCTGTGGATGCCGCCCTCGGGCGCGGTCGCGTTGAGCAGCACCTGGGTGCGGCCTCGGGCCGGCACCTCGACGGTCTGGGCCCGGCTGACCGAGATGCCGGAGGTGACGCTGGCCTCGAGGCCGACCGTGACCGGCTCGTCGAGGTCGTTGACCACCGTGGTCGAGAACCGGCCCTCGGTGCCGGTCATCGTGAAGGCCACGGGGGCCTCGATGTGCACCGAGCGGAGCCGGTCCTGCACCCAGCGGGCGGCGGCGGCAGCGGCGAGCCTGCTGGTCAGCGGCTGGGAGCGGGCGGAGTAGGACACCGAGGACAGGGCCTGGTCACGCACGGTCCGGCCGACCTGGTCGTTGCTGAGCAGCAGGTCCTGCAGCTGGTCGCCGGCCCGCATGAGATCGGTGGCCGCCTCGAAACCGGACGGCTCGATCTCGGAGCGGTCCTGGGCCCGGGGATAGTAGAGCTCGCCGACCGGCACCTGGGTCGCCGACCGGGTTGCGACCTCTTCGACCGAGATCAGGTCCATCCAGCTCACGTCGAGTCCGGAGAAGAAGCCCGAGGAGGTGGCCGGGTTCCAGTCGTGCGGCAGCATCACGACCAGCGGCTGCGGGTCCGGCGCCAGGGTGCGGACGGCGGCCTGGGCCAGCACCTGCTGGCGCAGCGACAGCGGTGAGCGCAGGTCACCCGGTCCGACCCCGGTGGTGCTCGCGCTCGAGGTCACCACGATCCGGTGCACCCCGTCGGAGACCAGGGTGGTGACGTCGCTCGGGTCGACCTCCGGGGGCGCAGACCCCTCGACCGAACCGGTGGAGCCCGGGGGCCCGGTGAGCATGGTGTCGGTCAGCAGCAGCGTGTCGGTCGGCTCGACCAGGGCGATCCCGGCGGGGTCCAGGAAGCCACCGGGGGAGGACACGGCCGGGGTGAGCGGCACGTCGTACGGCGCGAGCACGGTGCCGGTCCGCCTTCGTGCGGCGGTGTAGGTCCGGGGGCTGGCGTCGGCCGCGCCGGCCACGTCGACGTCGCCGTAGGGCAGCGCAAGCACCTGGTGACCGGGCAGGGCGCGGTCGAGCCGGTCGAGCCAGTCGACGGCAAGCGCCTGGACCTCCTCGGTGAGGGCGTCACTGATCGCCCCCGTCTCCTCACCCCCCCCGCCGCTGACGGCGGTGGCCCCGGCGAAGGGTTCCGCGGCACCGGCCACGGCCGGGGGGTCACCGGCGCCGGGCTGCTCGGGCTCCCCGGGCACCACGGTCGGCTCCAGCGAGCGGGGCGGGTTGCCGGCGGAGAGCTGACGGACCGCGTCGATGAGGGCCGGGTCGAGCAACCAGGTCACCGACCGGGAGCCGGCCGAGCCGCCGAAGTCGACCAGGGAGCGCAGCCGCCCGCCGGTGCCCAGCACCCGAGTCCAGCCTGCGACGTCCTCGAGCCTGCCGTCGTCGGCGTAGGTGAGCTGGCGGCGCAGCGGGACCACGACGGCGGTGGGCAGCGGCTGGGCGTTGCGGGGGGCCAGCGAGATCGTGGTGCGGGACCGGCCGTCGGCGGTGAGGTCGCGGCCCTCCGGGCCCTGGCCGAGTGCCTGCACCCCGAACGAGTAGACGCCCGGCTCGGTGACCGAGATCTGGTTGCGGGGCACGGAGAACGAGAACGGCACCGTGTCACCGGGCGCGATCTCCGCGATCGTGTCGGAGAGCTCCGGGTCGGCGATCCGGCTGACCGCCGTGGACTCGGCGGGGACGTCGGCCGCGGCCTCGAGCTCGGCGGCGGTCGTCATCGGGGTCTCGGAGATGAAGCTGTAGAGGTTGATCGTGGTCCAGGTGACCTCGTCGAGGTTGGTGACCCGGCCCGAGATCCGGATCGGCCCGGTCTGCGGGATCACCGCCGGCGACAGGGACTCGATGGTCACCTGCAGTGGGTCGGTGCCCTCCTCGACCGCGTGGGCCGGGGCGGGGCCGAGGGGCGCCAGTGTCGCCGCGGCCACCAGGGCAGCGAGCAAGGCGGCGATCCGACGGGGCACCATCCGAGAGTAACCGCCGACGCCGCTCGGGCCGGCCACCCGCACTAGACTCCCGGCCCGTGCCCGCCCCCGACTTCCCTGACGTGACCGTCGCCGACGCCCAGCGCTCGGTGACGGCCGAGCTGGACCGGATCGCGCCGGTGATCGACGACCTGGGGCGCCTCTTCGAGGCCGCCGGCCACGAGCTGGCCCTGGTCGGCGGGCCGGTACGTGACGCCATGCTGGGTCGCCAGCACAACGACCTCGACTTCACGACGTCCGCGCGCCCGGAGCAGACCGAGAAGCTGCTCGGGCGCTGGGGCGAGGCGCTGTGGGACATGGGCCGCGACTTCGGGACCATCGGCACCCGCAAGGGTCCCTGGCAGGTCGAGGTCACGACGTACCGCTCCGAGACCTACGACCCGGCGTCCCGCAACCCCGACGTGGCCTACGGCGACTCCCTGGTCGCGGACCTGCGCCGTCGAGACTTCACCGTGAACGCGATGGCGGTCCGGGTGCCGGGCCGCGAGGTGGTGGACCCGTACGGCGGGGTGATCGACCTGGCGCAGCGGGTGCTGCGCACCCCGGGCACGCCCGAGGACTCGTTTTCCGACGACCCGCTGCGGATGCTGCGCGCGGCCCGGTTCGCGGCCCAGCTCGGCTTCGAGGTCGCACCCGAGGTCGTGGCGGCGATGTCCGCGATGGCCGAGCGGATCGACATCATCTCGGCCGAGCGGGTCCGTGACGAGCTGGTCAAGCTGGTCTGCGCGCCGCATCCCCGTCGTGGTCTGTCGCTGCTGGTCGGGACCGGGCTGGCTGCGCGGGTGCTGCCCGAGCTGCCCGCGTTGGCCCTGGAACGCGACGAGCACCACCGGCACAAGGACGTCTACGAGCACACCCTGACCGTGCTCGACCAGTCGATCGGCCTGGAGGACCGGCTGCCCGGTGGGGGGCCCGACTTCGTGAGCCGGTTCGCGGCGCTGATGCACGACGTGGGCAAGCCCCGCACCCGCACGTTCGTGGGCGACGGCACCGTGACCTTCCACCACCACGACGTGGTCGGCGCCAAGATCACCCGCAATCGGATGAGGGCGCTGCGCTTCTCCAACAACGAGACCGACGCCGTGAGCAAGCTCGTCGAGCTGCACCTGCGCTTCCATGGGTACGGCGAGGGGGAGTGGACCGACTCCGCCGTACGCCGCTACGTCCGCGACGCGGGAGCGGAGCTGGCGCGCCTGCACGTGCTGACCCGGGCCGACTGCACGACTCGCAACCAGCGCAAGGCCGACCGTCTGCGCCGCAGTTACGACGACCTGGAGGAGCGCATCGAGCGGCTCTCGGTCGAGGAGGAGCTGGCCTCGCTGCGCCCGGCCCTGGACGGCAACCAGATCATGACCATCCTCGACCTGGCGCCGGGCCGCGAGGTGGGTGAGGCGTACGCCTTCCTGCTGGAGCTGCGTCTGGAGCGGGGCCCCGTGGCGCCCGAGGCCGCCGAGGCCGCCCTGCGGGAGTGGTGGGCGTCCCGCTCCCGGCGCGACCCGGCGTAGTGGGACGGACCTATGGCCCGGAGCCCGGCTCGCGCGGCCCCTCGCTGAGCGTCGCGTCGGGTGCTGGCCACGGCTTTGGTATGTCTGACTACGGCCAGCTCAGTCCCGGTGGTCCTGCCGCACCGCTGCCGCGATCTCGTCGTCGCTGCAGCCCAGCGCGCGCGCCCGCAGGACGTAGGTCCGGGTCAGCTCCGCGAGCCGCTCCTGGCGTACGACGTGGGGCTCGGGGCCGGTCCGTTCCGAGACCCGGGTGCCACCCCCACGCCGGGAGACCAGCACGCCCTCGGACTCCAGCTCGCGGTAGGTTCGCGCCACGGTGCCGACCGCCAGCCCGAGGTCGCCCGCGAGCTGGCGCAGCGCCGGCAACCGGTCACCCGGGCGCAGGGCTCCGGTCCCGACCAGGTCGGTGAGCTGACGCCGCAGCTGTTCGTACGCCGGCGTGGGGTCGCCCGGGTCGACGACCAGCTTCATGGCAAGGACGCGACGTCGCCGGCCGGCATCCGCTCCGAGGCTCCGAAGGCGAGGCGGGTCAGGCAGCCGACGGTGACGCCCAGCGCGACCACGGCGAGCAGCAGGAGGCCGTTTCCCACCGGGCCCATCCAGTCCGCGGCGCAGCTCGGCTGCTGCTGGGTCAGGTTCTTGAGCCCACCACCCGCGACGACGGCGAGCCCGGCCAGCGGCGCACACACCGCGATCCCGGTCGCCGCGACCACCACGCCCAGGGACCGGCGGCGTAGCTCGTCGTCGCCCTGATCGGTGACGGCCAGTCCGCGGGGCCGCCGGACCACCTGGACCGCGGCCATCGCAGCCACGGCGAGGACGAGCAGCAGCGTGAGGGCCAGGGGAACGGAGTAGAAGCTGCCCGGGTAGGGCGTGCGGGTGTTGACCAGGCCCGGCGCGGTGCACGACAGCGCGCGCATCGTCGCGGTGGCCTCGTCGCGACTCGCGGTCGCCGTGGTGAACCCGAGTGTGGCGACCGCGGCCAGGAGCATCAGGGCGACCAGCGGAGTCAGCACCGCGGGCAGGTAGTCGACGATGCGCCGCGGTGTGAGTGAGGCCGAGCGTGAGCCGGTGACGGGCCGGGGCCGCACCACGGTCTCGCCGACGGCGGCAGCCAGGAGCACGCAGAGCCCGAACGCGGCGGGTGCGAGCAGGGCGCCCGCGCCGTACGACCCGCTCCGGCCCACGGCGAGCGCCGCGCCCACGCCGGTGAGGATGCCGATCCCGCGGGTCACCTGCACCAGTCGCCACTCCCGGGTCAACGCCACCGGCACGCAACGGCGCCCACTGGCCGACCTGGTCGCCAGCCCGATCAGTCCGGTCACGACGACGAGCAGCACGACGACCCCGAAGATCCCGACACCGAACACGGCAGCTCCTTGTAGCTAGTGATTGGCACAAGCGTGCACCCGGGACGATCTTGTGTCAATCACTCAACACAAACGACGAGCCGCCGCCCCTCCGGGTCATCGCGGAGACTCGGTTGCGCTTCTCCCGGCCCGAGACCGGCGTGGCGGGCGGCGTGGCGGGCGGCGGAAGCCGCGGGGGGGCTTGACCTTGACCTCACGGCAGGCCACATCGTCTGCTGACCGGTGAACGGTTCACCGGGGACGAGGCCGAGCACTGTGCGACCACACGCACCACGCCGCAGCATCAGTGAGTTCGCGCACGCCTGCGGGTTGACCCCGAAGGCGCTGCGGCTCTACGACGAGATGGGCCTGCTGCCGCCGGCCGAGGTGGACGACGTCACCGGCACCGCTGGTACGCCGACCGTCAACTCGACCGGGCACGGCTGGTGGCCCGGTTGCGGCTGGTCGGCATGCCGCTGGCCCGGATCCGGGTGGTCAGCGACCTCCCGCCGCGCGCTGCGGTGGCCGAGCTGACGTCGTACTGGCCTCAGGTCGAGGCCGACACGGCCTCGGCCGGCGCGCTCGTGCGTGACCTCGTCGCAGGGTTGAGAGGCAAGGAGCACGACCTGACCGTGACCGACCAGATCCGCCCCGGGGCCGCCCTGGGCGGCATCGGTGCCTGGGAGACCCAGCAGGACGCCGCTCGGATCGCCGCCGGGGTCTATGCCGTGGCCGACGGCTTCGGCCGCGCGCAGGGACTCCCCCAGGCGGCCCTCGACGAGCTGGACGGGCTCGACCTCGACGGCGACGTGGTCGCCGGCCTCGACGCCGCGCTGGCCCGGGCCGCCGCGATGGTGGCCGCGAGGTACGCCGACGAGCCCGGCGCCGGCACCACCCTCACCGCGCTGGTGCTGCGTGAGGGTCGCGCGGTCCTGGTCGACGAGGGCCGGCTGACCCCAGAGGAGGCACGGTCCGACAACCGGCGCGTGCAACTGAACCGGGCGATCGCCGTCGAGCGCCGTACCTGCCGGACCTCGCGGTGCACCCACCCGGCCCGGCGACCGCTTCGTGCTGACCACGGACGCCGTGCACGGTGAGCTCGACCCGGCGGACCTGACCGCCTTCCTGGTGGCCGA
>JAJAYJ010000108.1 GCA_026786275.1 Nocardioides sp.
GGGGGGGGGGGGGGGGGGGGGGGGGGGGGGGGGGGGGGGGGGGGGGGGGGGGGGGGGGGGGGGGGGGGGGGGGGGGGGGGGGCGGGCGGGCGGGCGGCGGGCGGGGGGGGGGGGGGGGGTCGGGGTCCTCCGCGGGCGGATGCTGCTCGGTGGTGTTCATGGCTCCCTGGCCGCGTCGTAGGCGGCCCAGATCTCGTCGTCGGTCCTGCCTGCGGCCTTGCCGGCCCGGTAGATCGGCCCGGGATCCACCGCGCGCGGCGCTCGCACGGCTCCCCCGCGCCAGTAACCCATCACGTCGTACGCGGTGCTGGGCAGCCGCCGTTCTCGCATCAGGTGCTTGCGGATGGCCCGCATCGCACCGGACTCACCGGCCATCCAGAAGTAGCCCTCGCCCGCGGGCCAGTCGATCGCCTCGACCACCGCAGCCAGGTCGCTGTGACCCTCCGCGGGCGGCCGCAGCCAGGTGACCGCACCGCTCGGCAGGCTGTCGGGCAGGTAACCCGGCAGGTCGTCGGGCACCTCGGCCCAGATCCGGGTCGGCAGCGTGAGCGGGACGGACGCTGCGATCCGCGCCATGGCCGGCATCGCGGTCAGGTCACCCACCAGGATCAGCCAGGCCGCATCGGCGGGCAGCCGGAACGAGCCCTTGGCCTCCAGGATCGTGACCTCGTCGCCGGTGACGTCGCGCGCCGCCCACTCGGTCACCAGGCCCTCGTCGTGCACGACGACGTCAAGGACCATCACGCCCCCGCGGTGCTCGCGCACCGTGTAGTAGCGGCTCTGGAACTGGCCCGGCACGACCAGCCCGACCCATTCGTCGGGCACCCCGGTCGACACGAAGTCCGGCACGTCTAGCTCGAGGCGCACCAGGTGCTCGGAGACCCGATCACGGTGCAGCACACGGGCGGCGTGCTGCTGGGCGCGGGTGCTCATTGCCCTCACGGTAGTCACCAGGTCGGGCGCAGGGGGAATCCGTCGGAGCCCTGGTCGCTGGCGCGCACCGCGAGCACCTGGTGCAGCTGGATCTCGTTGCGCTCGAAGCCCAGCCGGCAGCCGGCCATGTAGAGACCCCACACCCGGGCGGTGCCGAGACCCACCTCGGCCACGCACTCGTCCCAGTGCTCGACCAGGTTGCGGCTCCAGTCCCGCAGCGTCATGGCGTAGTGCACACGCAGGTTCTCCTCGTGCATCACCTCCAGGCCGGCGTCCTGGGCCTGCGTGATGATCGTGCCCGAACCCGTCAGCTCGCCGTCAGGGAAGACGTAGCGGTCGATGAACGCCCCGGTCTCGGTGGCCCGGTTGTGCGGTCGGGTGATGCAGTGGTTCAGCATCCGGCCCTCGGGGCGCAGGTGCTCGCGAGCGAAGGCGAAGTACGCCGGGTAGTTCCGGATCCCGATGTGCTCGGTCAGGCCGATCGAGCTGATCGCGTCGAAGTCGGACTCCAGGACGTCGCGGTAGTCGCTGTGACGCACCTCGGCCAGGTCGCCCAGGCCGTGCCGGTCGATGGCCGCCTTGGCCCACTGCGCCTGCTCACTGGACAGGGTGACGCCCAGCGCCCGCACACCGTGGTGCCGGGCGGCGTGCCGCACCAGACCGCCCCAGCCGCAGCCGAGGTCGAGCAGGCGCTGACCCGGCTGCAGCCCGAGCTTGCGGCAGACCAGGTCGTACTTCTCGAACTGTGCCTGCTCCAGGCTCGCGTCGACCTCGGGGTACACCGCGCAGGTGTACGTCATCGAGGGCCCCAGGACGTGCTCGTAGAACGCGTTGGAGACGTCGTAGTGGTGGTGGATCGCCTCGGCGTCGCGGGTCATCGAGTGCCGCAGGCCCTCCACGACCCGGCGCCAGCGCGGCAGGTGCTCCTGCGGAGGGGGCGGCGGGAGCTTGAGGGTGGACAGCCCCAGCCCGCGCAGGATGGCCAGCGCCTCGGCCGGGGTCGGCCGTCGGAACTTGGTGTGGTTCATCAGCAGCGTCATCAGCGCGTAGGGGTCACCCGGGTGCGCGCCGTGCATGACCAGGTCACCCGAGACGTAGGCCCGGACGAGCCCCAGATCTCCCGGCGCGGTGAGCAGGTAGGCCAGGCCACGCTGGCTGACCAGCTCGAGGCCGATCTCGGCGTCGGCCGGGCCTGCGGAGCTGCCGTCGTAGGCCGTGAACCGCAGGCGGAGGTCGTCCTTGAGCAACGAGGACATCGCCTCCCCGATGCTGAGCGTGCGGGGCGCGCTGCGGGGCGTGCTGCGCGGTGGGGTGGGGTCCGTGCTGCTCATCGGTGTCGCACCGCCTTGTCGTAAAGGTTCGTGAGCCTGTCGTCGGGGTCGTAGGTCTGCTTGACCGCGGCCAGGTGCTCACCGGCGTACAGGCGGTCGAAGGTCTCGCGGTCGTAGTAGGCCTCGGAGTAGAGCGACTTGTGGCCGCCCAGCTCGTGCACCTTGGCCTCCACCGCCCGGTTCACCGGGCCCTGCGGCGCGTCGGGGCCGACGTGCACGGTGCCCCAGAACCCGACGTTGACGTAGGTCTCACCGGGCGCGAGCGGGTAGGTGGGCCAGTCCCGCTGGGCGCGCAGGGGGCACAACCAGACCGGACGCATGCCGACCTCGGCGTCGAACCACGCCAGGAACTCCTCGAGCCGCTCGAGCGGCACCTCGATGTCCTGGACCACCCGCTCGCGCAGCGGGCGGCCCGCGCGACGGTCCAGACGGTCGGCGATCTGCAGGCGGTGGTCGAGGCCGAGCAGCCGTTGGTAGACGTCGGAACGGCGCCAGCGACGCGGCCAGAACCGGCGTGCGACGGGGTGCTGGGCGCCGAACGCCGCCGAGCACCAGAACCAGTCGGTGTCCCAGCGCCACAGGTAGTCGTGCATGGTCAGCAGGTCGGAGCCCTGCCCGGCCGAGCCACGCTGCTGCACCGATCGGTAGAACACCTCCTGGCCGGTGTAGTCGCTGGGCGTCAGCTGCCCGGACTCCGCCAGCTCGCCGTCACCCAGCCAGCGGGCCAGGGTGAGGTAGTGCTCACCGGGCGCGAACGAGACCCCGTCCAGAGCGTCGACCCGTTGTCCGTCGTGGCTGCCGGTCTCGGTGATCTCGGCCATCGTCTTGGCCAGGATGCCGGCGTCGTCGAAGCGCACGTGCCGCAGCCCGACGTGGGCGGGCACCTGCTCCAGGCGGATCTTCAGTCGGGTCGCGTAGCCGAGCGAGCCGTAGGAGTTGGCGAAGGCGTCGAAGAGGTCCTCGCCCGGGCGGGTCGTGACGACGACCCCGGCGCCGGTGAAGACGTCCATCTCGAGCACCGACTCGTGCGGCAGGCCGTTGCGGAAGCTGGTCGACTCGATGCCGAGCCCGCTCACCGCGCCGCCCAGGGTGATGGTGCGCAGCTGCGGCACGACGTGGGGGATCAGGCCGTGCGGCAGGGTCGCCGCGACCAGGTCCTCGTAGGTGCACATGCCCTGCACCTCGGCGGTCCGGGTCACGGGGTCGATCGCGAGCACACCGTCGAGGCCGCTCACGTCGAGTCCCGGGCCGCCCATCGCCGCCCGCGGCCGGAAGAGGTTGGTGGTGCGCTTGGCCAGCCGCACGGGTGAGCCCGGCGGGATCGCGGCGTACGACGACCGCAGCCGCTCGACGGCTGCGCGGTGCCGGACCTGTGCGCGTTCCCCAGTCACGATCCGCAAGGTACTCCTGCTCGACGACGACCGCAGCCGACCCCTGGCAGGGGGCCTGGCGCAGTGGTGCGCGCCACGTCCCGCCCCCGGACGGGCTCAGGTCTCGGCTCAGGTCTCGGCTCAGGTCTCGGAGGTGGTCTGGACGACGCCACGGTGGTCGCCCACGTGCACCGCGACGCCGTCGCCGCCGAGGTCGCGGACCGCGGCCAGGTCAGCGTCGCTCACGGCCCCGGCCCCGGTGAGCAGCACCGCGGCCTCCAGGCCCGAGGAGCCCGACGCCACCGCCATCGCGACGCAGACCCCGAGCGCGGAGACCTGCAACGACGCCAGGGCGACCGTGGCGGCGGCATACGTGCGACCGTCGCTGTCGCGGACCGCGGCTCCCTCGGCGGCGCCCGTGCGGGCCCGGGTGCTACGGGCCAGGATGACGAGCTTGCGGTCCTCGGCACCCAGCTCCGGGGTCTCGGGGCCGGGGTCACTCACGGGCCGCCACCTCCGGGGCAGCGGCGCGGTCAAGCCCCTCGGAGCGCTCGGGCCGCTCGCGCTGCGCGCGGTCGTGGGCCCGGTCCTGCCGCTCGGAGGAGCGCTCCGAGCGCATCGGCGCGGCGAGGGTACGACGGATCAGCACCGTGGAGATCTTGTTGCGGCGACCGGTGGCGTCCTCGGCCTCGAAACGCAGCCCGTGAGCCTCGACCGCAGACCCGGGGATCGGCACCCGGCCCAGGTGCTTGGCCATCAGGCCCCCCACGCTGTCGACGTCCTCCTCCTCGACCGGGAACCCGAAGAGCTCGTCGAGGTCGTCGACCGGGTAGCGCGAGGAGACCCGGAAGGCGTCCTCGGCCAACGGCTCGACCTCGATCTCGTCCTGGTCGTACTCGTCGGTGATCTCCCCGACGATCTCCTCGAGCAGGTCCTCGATGGTGATCAGCCCCGCGGTGCCGCCGTACTCGTCGACGACCACGGCGATGTGCTGGCGCCGGGCCTGCAGCTCGGTCAGCAGTGCGTCGACCGGCTTGGACTCGGGCACCCAGTGCACCGGCCGCATCACCTCGGAGACGTGCTGGGTGAGCTCCACGTCGGGTGCCTCGAAGTCGCGGCGCACGACGTCCTTGAAGTAGGCCATCCCGACGATGTGGTCGAGGTTGTCGTCGATCACCGGGATCCGGGAGTACCCGCTGCGCAGGAACAGGCTCATGGTCTGGCGCAGGTTCTTGTGCTGCTCGATGTAGACGACGTCGTTGCGCGGCACCATCACCTCGCGGGCCGTGGTGTCGCCGAGCTCGAAGACGGAGTGGATCATCCTGCGCTCGCCGGACTCGATCAGCGCCGAGGCCTCGGCCAGGTCGACCAGCTCGCGCAGCTCGGTCTCGGTCGAGAACGGGCCCTCCCGGAAGCCACGGCCGGGGGTCAGCGCGTTGCCCAGCATGATCAGCAGCTTGGGCAGCGGGCCGAGCACGCCGGTCACGAAGATCAGCGGTCCCGACGAGGTCAGAGCGACCCGTTCGCTGTGCTGGCGCCCCAGGGTGCGGGGCCCGACGCCGACGGCCACGAAGGAGACCACGACCATCACCGCGATCGCGAGCACCGGGCTGGCCCAGCTGCCGTCGACCACCTCGTCGATCTCGAGGGTGACGATCACGATGGCCGAGATCTCGCACAGCAGCCTCAGCAGCAGCGCGGTGTTGAGGTAGGGCAGGGGGTCCTCGAGCAGCAGCCGGAGCCGCTTGCTGCCGGCACGCCCCTCACCGGAGAGCTCGTCGGCCCGGGCTCGCGAGAAGGACCCCAGCGCTGCGTCCGCGGCGGAGAACAGCCCCGCCAGGACCACCAGGGCGGCGGCGGCGAGGACCACCCAGACGTCGCCGCTGCTCACCGGCTCACCCGGCGTCCGGGTCGGGACGGTCGGTGCCGTCGGTGTCGTCGGTGCCGTCGGTGCCGAGACCCGACGGGCCGTCGGGGGCTCGCCACCCGGCGAGCAGCCGGTCCTGCAGCCCGAACATCTCCTGGTGCTCCGCGGGCTCGGCGTGGTCGTAGCCCAGCAGGTGCAGGATGCCGTGCACGGTCAGCAGCTCGATCTCGGCCTCGGTGGAGTGGCCGGCGTCCAGGGCCTGCTTCGCAGCCACCGCCGGGCACAGCATCAGGTCCCCCAGCACGCCCTCCTCGGGCTCGGAGTCGACCAGGCCGGGACGCAGCTCATCCATCGGGAAGGAGAGCACGTCGGTCGGCCCCTCCTGGTGCATCCACTGCTGGTTGAGCTGGGCGATGGTGTCCGCGTCGACCGCCTTGATGCACAGCTCCGCCAGCGGGTGCACGCGCATCTGGTCCAGCACGTAGCGGCTCAGCGTGGAGAGCCGGCGTACGTCGAGGTCGTGCCCGGACTCGTCGATCACCTCGATACTCACGCGATCACCCGCGTCACCCTCGGGAGGCCTGGGTGCGCTCGACGCGTGCGTCGAACTCGTCGTACGCCGCGACGATCCGCCCGACGAGCCGATGGCGGACCACGTCGTGGCTGGTCAACCGGTTGAAGGAGATGTCCTCCACGCCGTCCAGGATGCCCTCGATGACCCGCAGGCCGGACTTCATGCCGCCGGGCAGGTCGGTCTGGGTGATGTCCCCGGTGACCACGATCTTGGACCCGAACCCGAGACGGGTCAGGAACATCTTCATCTGCTCCGGCGAGGTGTTCTGCGCCTCGTCGAGGATGATGAAGGCGTCGTTGAGGGTGCGACCCCGCATGTAGGCCAGCGGGGCGACCTCGATCGTGTTGGCCGCGAGCAGCTTGGGGATCGTCTCGGGGTCGATCATGTCGTGCAGGGCGTCGTAGAGCGGGCGCAGGTAGGGGTCGATCTTCTCGCCGAGCGTGCCGGGCAGGAAACCCAGGTGCTCCCCCGCCTCGACCGCCGGACGGGTCAGGATGATCCGGGTGCAGCTCTTGGACTGCAGCGCCTGCACGGCCTTGGCCATCGCCAGGTACGTCTTGCCGGTGCCGGCCGGGCCGATGCCGAAGGTGATCGTGTGCTTGTCGATGGCGTCGACGTACTTCTTCTGGTTCAGCGTCTTGGGACGGATCGAGCGGCCGCGGTTGCTGAGGATGTTGAGGCTGAGCACGTCGGCCGGGCGCTCGGTGGTCTCGGCCTTCAGCATCACCAGGACCCGCTCGACGGTCTCGCCCGTGACACCCTGGCCGGTGCGGATGATCGTCACCAGCTCGTCGAGGAGCCGCTCCGCGAGCGCGAGCTCTGCGGGCTCGCCGTGCAGCGTGATCCGGTTGCCGCGCACGTGCACGTCGGCCGAGAACGCCTTCTCCATGAGCGCGAGGTGCTCGTCGCCGGGGCCGAGCAGGCTGACCATGTTGATGCTGTTGGGGACCACGACGGTGTGCTTCGTCTGGGCCACGTCTCTGTCCCCGCGTTGGCTGGTGTCAGTCATGGATGCCCGCTCGGGCGCCCTCTCTGGTCTGGGTGCTGGAGTTCGGAAGTCTACGCGGGCCCCGTCGGCGCGGCCCACCCCGTTTGACCTCTGCTGCCCACCCGCGGCAAGGGGACATACGGTGGGCGCATGCACCCGGACGAGTTCGAGGACGTCGAGGTCGGCGACGAGCACACGCCCCCGTCGTGGTTCGCGGGTCAGCACCTGCCCCCCGACGGCCGGGCGATGGGCCTGACCGCGCACGTGCCCGACGGTGCGCTGCTCGACTTCGCGGGCTCACTCGACGGCGCGAAGCCGCTGCACCGGTTCACCGCCTGGTTCATGCTGGTCGTCTTCGGTCTCCCGGTGGTGTTCGCCGTGATGCGGCTGTTCTACGCCGTCTTCTGACCCGGGCCCGGTCCTGCGGGCGGCGACGGCAGCCGGTATGAAGGCACGATGACGTTGCCCCGGCTCGGTTCCCTGGTCTCCCTGCCCGTCCTCGAACGGCCCGACCTGGTGGCCGCACCGGTCGCAGCGATGCTCGCGACCTGGCCGCACGCCGAGCAGGTGGCCGTGGTCGAGATCGACCCCGAGCTGGCGGACACGGCGGCGATGACGCAGGCCTACGCCCTGTCGCTGCTCGACATGGCCAACTGCGTGCTGGTGGGCGGGGCCCGCGCGGGCGACGAACGGGTCGCCGCCTGCATCGTGCGCGCGGACACCCGCGCAGACGTCAACAGGGTCGTGCGCCGGCTGCTCGACGTCCGCAAGGCGTCCTTCCTGCCGGTGGACCAGGCGACGGCCGAGTCGCGCATGCAGTACGGCGGCATCACCCCGGTCGGGCTGCCCGCGCACTGGCGCCTGCTCGTCGACTCCAGGATCCCCGAGATCGACGTCGCGGTCCTCGGGTCGGGACTGCGGCGCTCCAAGCTGCTGCTGCCCGGACACCTGGTCGCCGAGCTGCCCGGCGCGGAGGTCGTGGCCGGCCTCGCGGCCCCGGTGGCCGAGCCGGCCCCGTGACCGCCTCGTAATCAAGTGGCCGCCCACGAACGAGACCCGTACCTTGGGACGAGTGCGCCAGCTGCCTCTCGACCACCCCGGAGAGGCTGACCACACCTCACCCGGACGGTTCCTGTGGTGGATGGCCAAGGGCCAGTGGCGCAGCCTGTCGATGGGCATGGCGTTCGGCATCGTCTGGATGAGCAGCCAGGCCGTGATGCCCGCCGTGATCGGCCGCGCGATCGACCGCGGCGTGGCCGACAAGGACGGCCGGGCGCTGCTGGGCTTCGCCGCGGTGATGGTCGTGATCGGCCTCGTGCAGGCGGCGAGCGGGATCATGCGGCACCGGTTCGCGGTCACCAATTGGCTGGTCGCGGCCTACCGCACGGTGCAGCTGGTGGGCCGTCAGAGCGTGTCCCTCGGCGGTGTGCTGCCCCGCAAGGTGTCCACCGGCGAGGTGATCGCGATCGGCACCAGCGACCTCTCCCACATCGGCCAGGTCATGGACGTCACGGCCCGCTTCGCCGGCGCGGTCGTCTCGTTCGTGCTGGTCGCGGTGATCCTGCTCCAGACGTCGGTCGCGCTCGGCCTGCTCGTGCTGATCGGGGTGCCCACGCTGATGCTGCTGATCGCGCCGCTGCTCTCGCCGCTGCAGCGCCGCAGCACCGAGCAGCGCCACCTGATGGGCGAGCTGGCCAACACCGCCAGCGACATCGTGGGCGGGCTGCGGGTGCTGCGCGGCATCGGCGGCGAGCAGGTCTTCCTGGACCGCTACCGCCGTCAGTCCCAGGCCACCCGCCGCTCCGGGGTCCAGGTGGCGCGACTGCAGTCGGTCCTGGACGCCCTGCAGGTCTTCCTGCCCGGGGTCTTCGTGGTGCTCGTGGTCTGGCTCGGGGCGAGGTACGCCGTCCAGGGCCGGATCACCCCCGGTGAGCTCGTGGCGTTCTACGGCTACTCGGCCTTCCTGATGATCCCGCTGCGTACCGCCACGGAGTACGCCAACAAGCTGATCCGGGCCCGGGTCTCGGCCGTCCGCGTCTGCCGGGTGCTAGCGCTGCGCACCGACCACGTCGAGCCCGCCGTGCCGGCCGCGTCGCCCCCGATCGGCAGCGACCTGCACGACACGCGCTCGGGCCTGCGGGTCCCCGGCGGCACGATGGTGGCCCTGGTCAGCGACCAGCCCGACGAGACGGCCATGCTGGCCGACCGGCTGGGCATGTGCGCCCCGGTGAGCGACGACGACGTACTGCTCGGTGGCACCGCGCTGACGCACCTACGTAGCGAGGAGGTCCGCCGACGCATCGTGGTGTCCGACACCGGCGCGGCCCTGTTCTCCGGGCCGCTGGGTCGGCGCCTGGACGTCACCGGCACCGGTGACCTCGACCGCGCCCTCGACACGGCGTCCGCCCAGGACGTCCTGGACGCCCTGCCCGAGCGTCTCGACACCGTCGTCGCCGAGCGCGGCCGCACCTTCTCCGGTGGCCAGCGTCAGCGCCTGGTGCTGGCTCGGGCCTTGACCCTGGACCCCGAGGTCCTGGTCCTGGTCGAGCCCACCTCGGCGGTCGACGCCCACACCGAGGCCCGGATCGCCGCACGTCTGCGCGCGCACCGCCGGGGCCGCACCACGGTGGTGACCACGACCAGCCCGCTGCTGCTGGAGGCGGTCGACGAGGTCGCGCTCGTGGTCGACGGCCGGGTCGTGGCGACCGGTGCGCACGCCGACCTGCTCGAGGACCACCCGACATACCGCGCCGTGGTGACCCGTGAGCAGCAGCCCCTGGAGGCCGGGCGGTGAGCGGGGTGAGCACCGGGACCGCCCTGCCCGTCGCCGACTCCCCCGCCGTGCGCCGCTACGCCGGCCGGCTGGCCCGCCAGCACCCGCGCCTGCTCGGCGGCGCCATCGGCCTGCACGTGCTGGCCGCCGTCGCCGCGCTCGCCACCCCGCGTCTCCTGGGCGAGCTCGTGGAGGCCGTCGAGGTCGGCACCACGATCGGCCGCGTCGACCGGGTCGTGATGCTGCTCGCGGGCTTCCTGGTCGTGCAGAGCGTGGTGACCCGCTACGCGCGCTACCTCAGCGGGGTGCTCGGCGAGCTGGTGCTCGCCGACCTGCGCGAGGACTTCGTGGCCCACACGCTCGCGCTGCCGGTGGGCATCGTGGAGTCGGCCGGCTCGGGTGACCTGACCACGCGGACCACGCGTGACGTGGACCAGCTCGGCTGGTCGGTCCGGATGGCGATGCCGGAGTGGGTGATCGCCGTGATCACCGCGGTGCTGACCTTCGTGGCCGCCCTGAGCGTCGGTTGGTGGGTGGCGCTGCCGTGCCTGCTCGGCGTGCCCCCGCTGGTGATCGGGTTGCGGTGGTACCTCGCCCGCGCCAAGGACGGCTACCTGCGGGAGTCGGCGTCCTACGCGCAGATCAACGCCACCCTGACCGAGACCGTCGAGGGCGCTCGCTCGGTGGAGGCCCTCGGGCTGGGCGCGGAGCGGGTCGGGGCCATCGACGACGACATCCGCGAGTCCTACCGGGCCGAGCGCTACACGCTGCACCTGCGCACGGTGTTCTTCCCGATCATGGAGGTCTCCTACCTGGTGCCCACGGTGTGCACGCTGCTGTTCGGCGGCTACCTCTACACCCAGGGTCAGGTCTCGCTCGGCGACGTCACCGCGGCCACCCTCTACGTGCAGATGCTGATCGACCCCGTGGACCGGATCGTGTCGATCCTCGACGAGCTGCAGATGGGCGCCGCCTCCCTGGCCCGGTTGCTCGGCGTGGCCCAGGTGCCCGACGACCGCGCCGTGACCGGCCGGGAGCCGGTCGGTGAGCACCTGGTGGCCCGCGACGTGAGGTTCTCCTACGTCGAGGGTCGCGACGTGCTGCACGGCGTCGACCTCGACCTCGCCGTCGGCGAACGGCTCGCCATGGTCGGCCCGTCCGGGGCCGGCAAGTCCACGCTCGGCCGGCTGCTCGCCGGCATCCACCCGCCCCGCAGCGGCGAGGTCAGCGTGGGTGGGGTCGGCCTGGTCGAGCTGCCGCTCGGTGACCTGCGCGGTCACGTCGCCCTGGTCACCCAGGAGCACCACGTCTTCGTGGGCACGATGCGCGAGAACCTCGCGCTCGCCGCCCCGCCCGGGGCGAGCGACGAGGCGATCCGGACCGCCCTGGAGGCCGTCGACGCCCTGGACTGGGTCGAGGCACTGCCGCAGGGTCTCGACACCGAGGTCGGCTCCGGCGGCCGGGTGCTGACCGCGCCCCAGGCCCAGCAGGTCGCCCTGGCCCGCCTGGTGCTGGCCGACCCGCACACGCTGGTGCTCGACGAGGCCACCTCGCTGATCGACCCCCGCGCCGCCCGGCACCTAGAGAAGTCGTTGGCCGCGGTGCTCGAGGGCCGCACCGTGATCGCGATCGCGCACCGGCTCTTCTCGGCCCACGACGCCGACCGGGTCGCGGTGGTCGAGGACGGCGTGATCGCCGAGCTCGGCTCGCACGACGAGCTGGTCGCGGCCGGTGGCTCGTACGCCGCGCTGTGGGACAGCTGGCACGGCCGGCACTGAGGCCGCGACCGACGTCAGCCGAGCCCGGTGATCCTCAGGCCGGAGTGCACCTTGTAGGTCCGGTTGATGGAGATCAGCACCGCGGTGAAGGGCTCGAGCTGGCGAGCCAGACGGAGCTTGCCGGCGTCGATGCCCGGGCGGCCGGTGACCGACTCGGCCAGGTGCATCACCACCTGCTTGGCCTCGAGCACGTCGCCGACCACGAGCACGTCCTCGTCGAGGTACGTGGCGTCGCTCCACAGGCCCACCGCCGAGACGTTGTGGAAGGCCCCGACGACGCTTGCCTCCGGGGCGAGCCGCTGGGCGGACTCGGCGGCCGAGCCGAGGCCGTCGTCGACGACCAGACCGTGCGCGCCGCGCTTGTCGAAGGCCAGCGGGTTCACGCAGGAGATCACCGTCCGCCCGGCCAGCGGCAGCGAGGCCACCAGCTCGTCGTGGCCGTCGTAGGGCACCGCGAGCACGACCACCTCGGCCCGAGCGCACGCGTCCGCGTTGGACACCCCGCTGACCTGTCCGGCACCCTCGACACCGACGAGGCGCCCGGTCACCTCGGCGGCCACGGGCACCGCCTTCTCCTGCGAGCGGGAGCCCCGCACGACGGTGTGCCCGTGCCGGGCGAAGCGGTAGCCGAGGCCTTTGCCCTGCGGTCCGGTGCCGCCGATCACGGCGATGGTCAGGCTCACGTCAGGCTCCTCCTCGGGCGGCGGGCGGGTGCCCGCTGGAGATCCTGCCAGCAACGGCGGAGATCCAGGTGGCGGGTGCGCTCCTTGGTACCGTCGAGGCGTCCCGGCCGGTCGAGCAGTACGAGAGTCATGCCCAGAGAGCTCCGTGGTGACATCCAGGGGCTGCGCGCCGTCGCGGTCCTCACGGTCATCGGTGCGCACGCGGGCGCCACGTTCCTGCCGGGCGGCTTCATCGGGGTCGACGTCTTCTACGTGATCTCCGGCTACCTCATCTCCCGTCTGCTCTACCGCGAGGTGCTGCTCAGCGGTCGCCTCTCCCTGTCGAGGTTCTGGGCGCGGCGAGCGCGGCGGATCCTGCCGGCGGCCACCGTGGTCACGCTCGCCACGGTGGTCTGCTCGCTGCTGTGGTTCAGCCTCGTCGACGCCCGGCGGGTGGTCGTCGACGCGCTCTGGGCATCGGTGTTCGCGGCCAACGTGAACGTTGCGCAGCAGGGCGTCTCCTACTTCGCGCAGGACTCCGGCCCCTCACCGCTGCAGCACTACTGGTCGCTCGCGGTGGAGGAGCAGTTCTACGTCGTCTGGCCCCTGCTCCTGCTGGGCTGCCTGCTGCTGCACCGGGTGGTGAGGCGCCACCGCACCGAGCAGCCGCGGCTGCCGCGCCGCACACTCTTCCTGCTGCTGCTCGCGGTGGCCGTGGCGTCGTTCACCTGGTCGGTCGTGCAGAGCGCCGCGCAGCCGGAGTCGGCGTACTTCTCGACCCTCACGCGCACCTGGGAGCTGGCCGTCGGCGCGATGATCGCGCTGGTGCCACCCGGGACCACCCGGCGGCTGGGCGCCCGCACGGCCTCGCTGCTCGCGACGGTGGGCCTGGTGGCCGTCGCTGCCGCGGCCGTCCTCTACTCCGAGCGGGTCGCCTTCCCCGGGTACGCCGCCGCGCTGCCGGTCGCCGGGACCGCGATGCTGCTTCTCGCCGGGTCCTCGCGCACGCCGACCGGGGCCGCCCGGTTGCTCTCCACCCGTGTCCTGCGCACGGTCGGCGACTGGTCCTACTCGCTGTATTTGTGGCACTGGCCGGTCCTGGTGCTCGGCGAGCACGCCGTCGGCCGCGATCTGGGCGTGCTCGAGCGGGTGCTGGCCGTGGCCCTGGTCTTCGGTCTCTCCGCCCTGACCTACCGGCTCGTCGAGGTGCCCGTGCGCGACGGTCGCCCGGCGCGCACCCTGCGCCAGCGGCGGGCGCTGCTGCTCTACCCCGTGTGCCTGGCCCTGGTCGCGACCACGACCGGCTCCGCCTGGCTGTGGACCGGCTACCGGGGCGCAGAGTCCGGCGACGACCCCGCGATCACCGTCGAGGGCAACCCGCAACCCAGCACCGAGGCCCTGGTGCAGGCCTCGGTCCAGGCCGCCCGCGACCAGCGGCAGGTGCCGAGCAACCTGACGCCCGACGTGCTGGCCCTGCGCGACAGCATCGCCGACGTCGGGCGCTGCGACTACACCGACGACCTCCGCCGCCTGTGCCCCCGCGGTGACGTCGACGGCGACCGCACGATGGTGCTGATCGGTGACTCCCACGCCCGCGCCTGGATCCCGGCGTTCGACAGGATCGCCGTGGCCGAGGGTTGGCGGACCTTCTACCTGGTCAAGCCGCAGTGCGTGGCCGCCCACGTGAGCGTGGCCACCATCGACGACGCGAGGCCGTTCACCGAGTGCGCGGCGTTCCAGGACTGGTCCGTCGACCAGGTCCGGGCGCTCGACCCCGACCTCGTCGTGGTGGCGTCCTCTCCCCCGGTCAACGGGGTGCTGGAGGGCACCCGCCGGGTCACCACCGTCGAGGGCGTGGTCCCGCTGCTGGCCCAGGGCTACGACGACCTCTTCACGACGCTGTCGGCCGGCGCAGCCGACGTCGTGCTGCTGCGCGACGTGCCCAAGAGCGGCAGCGACCCCGCCACCTGCCTGACGACCGGCAGCCCCGACATGGGCACCTGCATGTTCCAGCCCGAGGAGCGCTCCCGGGTGCTCGGCGACGTGGCGGTCGACTCCGCGCGAGCGGCCGGCGCCCGGGTCGTCGACCCCACCCCGTGGCTGTGCTACCAGGACGAGTGCCCGGTCGTCATCGGCGGCACACTGTCCTACCGCGACGCCGACCACCTCACCACCGAGTACGCCGCGACCCTGTCGGACTCGCTCGGCCGGGCCCTCGAGATGACCGCCGGGGACTAGGGGTCCCCGCGCCCGGGCCGACACCGCGGCCGACCCGGACCCTCGCCCCCTTGAACCGTGACAGTCGCGATGTCACAGTGGCGACGCGCCTGCGCACCGAACGAGCCGAGCGCCGAGCCGAGAAGGAGCCCGACATGCCCCAGACCCCGTCGATCTACGAGCAGGAGCACGAGGACTTCCGCGCCACGGCGCGCGCCTTCCTGGCCTCGGAGGTGGTCCCGTTCCACGACCAGTGGGAGAAGGACGGTCAGGTCAGCCGCGAGGTGTGGAGGAGGGCCGGCGCCCTGGGGCTGCTCTGCTTCGACGTCGACGAGGCGTACGGAGGCGCCGGCATCAAGGACTTCCGCTACCACGCGGTGCTCGCCGAGGAGATCTCCAAGGTCGGGGCGAGCGGGCTGGGCTTCGCCGTGCACACCGACATCATCGTGCCCTACATCAGCCAGCTTGGGACCGAGGAGCAGAAGCAGCGCTGGCTGCCCGGCCTGGTCAGCGGCCAGTTGATCTCGGCGATCGCGATGACGGAGCCGGGCGCGGGCTCGGACCTGCAGGGCATCCGGACCAGCGCAGTCGACAAGGGTGACCACTACGTCGTCAACGGGTCCAAGACGTTCATCAGCAACGGGATCATGGCCGACCTGGTCGTCGTCGTGTGCCGCACCGACCCCGAGGCCGGCCACCAGGGCATCAGCCTGCTGGTCCTCGAGACCGGCATGGAGGGCTTCGAGCGGGGCCGCAACCTGGACAAGATGGGCCTCAAGGCGCAGGACACCGCCGAGCTGTTCTTCGACCACGTGGTGGTGCCCAAGGAGAACCTCCTCGGCGAGGAGGGCTCCGGCTTCGTCAGCCTGATGGTCAACCTGCCGCAGGAGCGGGTCTCGATCGCCGTGATCGCGGTGGCCGCGTGCGAGCACGTGCTGGCGATCACCCTCGACTACGTCAAGGAGCGCGAGGCGTTCGGCAGGCCGATCGGGACGTTCCAGCACACCCGCTTCGTGATGGCCGAGATGGCCACCGAGGTCCACATCGCCCGGGTCTTCGTCAACGACTGCGTCACCAGGCTGAACGCCGGCGAGGTCGACACGGCGCTGGCGTCGATGGCGAAGTGGTGGACCACCGAGCTGCAGAAGAAGATCGTGGACCAGGGCGTGCAACTGCACGGCGGGTACGGCTACATGATGGAGTACCCCATCGCCAAGGCCTACGTCGACAGCCGGATCCAGACGATCTACGGCGGCACCACCGAGATCCAGAAGGAGATCATCGGCCGGACGCTCGGTCTCTGATCAGCCGGGCGGCCCCCCGCAAACCGTTGGCCGTCCCGGGGCCCCGGTGCCTAGGGTCCGAGCATGCACCTGACCCTGACCACCGACGCCGCCGACTTTCTGGCCGGGGCGCGTGAGCACCTCGCCGCCGACCCCCTGCTCAGCACCGTGGTCGCCACGGTCGCCGAGCGCACGGTGGCTGACGCGGCCGACGGCGTACGAGCGCCGGCACAGGACTGGTGGGCCACCATCCACGACGCGGGCCAGGTGGTGGGGGTGGCCATGCGGACCGCTCCGTTCGCGCCGCGGCCGGCGTACGTGCTGCCGATGCCGGACGAGGCCGCCCGGCTGCTGACGCGGACGCTGCACGAGCGGGGTGAGGACCTCGAAGCCGTCAACGGGGCACTGCCCGCGGTCCGCGTCCTGCTGCAGGAGACCGCACGGCTCAGTGGTGGCACGGTCGAGGTCCAGCAGCACATGCGGCTCTTCGAGCTCGACCGGCTGGTGGCACCACGACCGGCGCCCGGGCGGCTGCGGCCGGCGCGGCCCCACGAGGTCGGGCTGGTCGGCGCGTGGTTCGAGGCCTTCGCCGGGGACGCCGAGGAGCAGGCCGGCCGCGAGCGCGGGGGGGGGGGGGGGGGGGGGGGGGGGCCCCCCCCCCCCCCCCCCGCGGCGGGGGGGGGGGCCCCCCCCACGCCTGGCCGACCTGTCGGACC
>JAJAYJ010000109.1 GCA_026786275.1 Nocardioides sp.
CGGCCCCGCCGCCCGCCCCCCCCCCCGGCCCGGGCGGCCGGCCCCGCCCCCCCCCCGCCCCCCCGCGCCCGCCCGGCCCGCCCCCCACGAGTCGCTCAGCGGCCGCAAGGTGGTGGTGCCGGCGGCGCTGCCCCAGGGCGCCGGGGCCGGGGCCCGGGGGCGGGTCGTGCTGCTGCTCTCCGACTGCCGGGCCACCGACGCCGTCGACGCGGGGGCCGCCGCCCGCGGCATCGACGAGCTGGTGATCCTCGCGCCGGCCGGTGACGATGACGAGGCCCGTCACCTGGCCCGCGAGAGCGGTGCCCGGATCGCCTGCATCGACTCGGTCCTCGACGTGCCCGGCGTGCTCAACCGGATGCTGGCCGACGACCGGCTGTAGGTCCCGGTAGCGAGCCTCGAGACCCAGGACCCTGCACCCGAACGGGACGGGTCAGCGGCGCAGCCGGGTGATCCCGGCCGGGCTCGCGGCCGCGGTCACCCGACGGTCGTGGCTCTCGGTCGGTACGTCGAGCCCGACCTCGTCGTCGTGCAGCAGCACGCAGGTGAACGTGCCGAGCGGCACCCGGCCCAGGGTCCGGTCGTAGGACCCGCCCCCACGTCCGAGCCGCTCGCCGCTCAGCGAGACCGCCAGACCCGGCACCAGCACCACGTCGGCAGTCGCGACGGCGTCGAGGCCGAGCGGCGGCCCGGTCGGCTCGTGCAGGCCCCGCCGAGCCGCTCGCAGGTCGTGGTCCCCGCGGTAGAGCGCCCAGTCCAGGTCGTCGTCGGGTCGCAGCAGCGGGAGCACGACCCGCTTGCCGGCGGCCACCAGCGCGTGCAGCAGTGGGCCAGTGCCGGGCTCGGCCCCCACCGAGACGTACGCCGCGACCGTGGCCGCGCGGCGTACCTCCGGCGCGCTCAGCAGGTGCTGCGCGACCGCGTCCGCGACCGCCGCCCGCTCCAGCAGGGAGCGCCGGTTGCGATCGGTGAGCAGCTGGTCGCGCAGCGCGGTCTTGGCGCCCTGGGCCGGGTCCGCGGGCGGGGTTCCATGTGACGACACCACCCGACCAGCCTACGATCGTGACCATGGGCACTGCAGGGGCGAGTCCCGGGCTCCGGAAGGCGCGCGAGAAGATGGCCGCGGCCGGGGTCGACGATGTCGCGATCGAGACCTTCGCGCACTACTACCGGCTGCTCGAGCACGGCGAGACCGGCCTGATCGCGGAGTCCACGATCGACCCGGTCGAGCCCGTGTCGCTGAGCGACGTGCGGGTCGACGACGAGGTCGGCGCTCAGGCGCTGCGCTCGACCGTCGTGATCAAGCTCAACGGCGGCCTCGGCACCTCGATGGGCATGGATCGGGCCAAGTCGCTGCTGTGCGTGCGCCGGGGTCTGTCGTTCCTCGACATCATCGCCCGCCAGGTCCTGCACCTGCGCACCGAGCACGACGCGACCCTGCCGCTGATCTTCATGAACAGCTTCCGCACGTCGGCCGACACGATGGCCGCGCTGGCGCGCTACGCCGACCTGCGCGTCGACGGACTGCCGCTGGAGTTCCTCCAGAACAAGGAACCGAAGCTGCTGGAGGCCGACCTGATGCCGGCCACGCACCCCAAGCACCCCGACCTCGAGTGGTGCCCCCCCGGTCACGGCGACCTCTACACCGCGCTGCGGGGCACGGGCCTGCTCGACGACCTGCTCGCGGCCGGCTACGAGCGGGTCTTTGTCTCCAATTCCGACAACCTGGGCGCGGTGCCCGACCCGCAGATCGCGGGCTGGTTCGCCTCCTCCGGTGCGCCGTTCGCGATCGAGGCGGTCCGGCGTACCGCGTCCGACCGTAAGGGCGGCCACTTCGCACGCCGCAAGAACGACGGCCGGATCGTGCTCCGCGAGACCGCGCAGACCGCGCCCGCCGACGCGGCGGCGCTGGCCGACCTGGAGCGGCACCGGTTCTGCTCGACCAACAACCTGTGGTTCGACCTGGCCGCGATGAAGCAGGCGCTCGACGTACGTCAGGGCATCCTCGGGCTGCCGATGATCCGCAACGTCAAGACCCTCGACCCCGGCGACCCCAGCACGCCCAAGGTCGTGCAGGTGGAGACCGCGATGGGTGCGGCGATCGAGGTCTTCGAGGGGGCCGCACTGATCGAGGTTGGCCGCGACCGGTTCGTGCCCGTCAAGACGACCAACGACCTGCTGGTGCTGCGCTCCGACGTCTACACCATCGGCACCGACTTCGTGCTCGACCAGGCCAGCACCGCGATCCCGTTCGTCGACCTCGACGGCCACTTCTACCGGCTCGTCGGCGACTTCGACAAGCGGTTCCCCGAGGGGGCGCCGTCGATGCGCAAGGCGACCGCGCTGACGGTCGCGGGCGACTGGACCTTCGGTCGCGGGGTGCAGGTCCTGGGCGAGGTCTCGCTGGACGCTGCCAGCGCGCAGCGGGTGCCCGCCGACACCGTGCTCTCCGACGACGCCCCCGCACCCACCGAGAAAGGCTGACGTGACCGACGCTCACGCCGACCGCCCCGCCGCACAGCAGCCCTCGACCGTCGACGAGCACCTGCAGCGGGTCCTCGACGCGATCAAGACCCTCCCCGACGTCCCGCAGCCGATCATGGAGTGCCTGGGCCTGGCCTGCGCCGAGGACGTCTTCTCACCGATCTCGCTGCCGTCCTTCGACAACTCGGCCATGGACGGGTACGCCGTGCAGCACGCCGCCGTCGCCGACGCCAGTGAGGACAACCCCGTGGTGCTGTCCGTGGTCGGTGAGATTGGGGCCGGCCAGGCCGACCTGCGGGTGCTCCCGCCGGGCGCCGCGGCCAAGATCATGACCGGCGCCCCGGTGCCGCAGGGATGCGACGCCGTGGTGCCCTACGAGTGGACCGACCGGGGCGCCGAGCAGGTCACGATCACCCGCGCTCCCCAGCCGGGCGCCCACATCCGTCGCGCGGGTGAGGACGTGGCCGAGGGCGACCTGCTCATCGAGGACGGCACCGTGCTGGGCCCTCGCCACCTCGGTTTGCTCGCCTCGGTCGGTCGCCACCTGGTGCGCTCGCGGCCACGGCCGCGCGTGGTGATCATCTCCACCGGCACCGAGCTGCGCGAGCCCGGCTCGGAGCTGGGCCACGACTCGATCTTCGACGGTAACTCCTACCTGCTGGCGGCGGCCGTGCGGCGCGTGGGCGGCATCGCCTACCGCGTCGGCATCGTGCCCGACGACCCCGGGGCGTTCGGCGAGGCCCTCCAGGACCAGCTCGTCCGCGCCGACCTCGTCGTCACCTCGGGTGGTGTCTCCCAGGGTGACTTCGACGTCGTCAAGGAGGCGCTGACGCCGCAGGGCGTGTGGTTCGGCCCGGTGGCCATGCAGCCGGGCAAGCCGCAGGGGTTCGGGCTGGTGGGCGAGGACCGGATCCCGATCTTCACGCTGCCCGGCAACCCGGTGTCGGCGTACGTCTCCTTCCAGGTCTTCGTGCTGCCTGCGATACGCAAGATGATGGGGATGACGCCGCTGTCCCGGCCGACGGTGACGGCCCGTCTCACCCACGCGATCGCCTCTACGGAGGGTCGCCAGCACTACGTACGTGGCGAGGTCGCGCTCGACGACCGGGGTCCGTACGTCGGCCCCGTCGGCGGCACCGGCTCCCACCTGATCGGCGACCTGGCCTCCTCGAACTGCCTGATCGTGGTGCCCCGCGAGACGACCGCGCTCAAGCCCGGCGACCAGGCCTCGGTGCTCATGCTCGACGAGGACTACTGACGGTGCCCACCGACCGGACCGGCCACCCTCGCCTGACCCACGTCGACGCCGCGGGCGCGGCCCGGATGGTCGACGTGTCGGCCAAGGAGATCACCACCCGCACCGCCTCGGCCAGCGGGCGGGTGCTGGTCTCGCCACAGGTGGTCGCGCTGTTGCGCGGCGCAGGCGTGCCCAAGGGCGACACCCTCGCGGTGGCCCGGCTGGCCGGGATCATGGGGGCCAAGCAGACGCCGGCGCTGATCCCGCTGTGCCACCCGCTGTCCATCTCCGGGGTCACCGTCGATCTCGAGGTCACTGACGACGCCGTGGCGATCCTGGCCACCGTGCGCACCGCCGACCGGACCGGGGTCGAGATGGAGGCCCTGACCGCGGTGGCCGTGGCCGGGCTCACCGTGGTCGACATGGTCAAGGCCGTCGACAAGGGCGCGGTGATCACCGACGTACGGGTCGAGACCAAGACCGGTGGCAAGTCCGGCGACTGGATCCGGTCATGAGCCTGCGCGGGGAGGTCGTGGTCGCCTCCAACCGGGCTGCCGCCGGGGTCTACGAGGACGCCACCGGGCCGCTGCTCGTGGCCTTCCTGCGGGAGCTGGGCTTCGTGGTCGACGACCCGGTCGTGGTGCCCGACGGCGCGCCGGTGGCCACCGCGATCACCGACGCCGTCCAGGCCGGGGCCCGGGTCGTGCTGACCACGGGCGGCACCGGGCTGACCCCCACCGACCTGACCCCCGAGGTGACCCGGCCCCTGCTGGACCGCGAGGTCCCGGGCCTGGCCGAGGCGATCCGCTCTCACGGTGTGGCCAAGGGGGTCCCGACCGCGGTGCTGTCGCGGGGCCTGGCCGGCGTCGTGGGCAGCGCGGTGGTGGTCAACCTTCCGGGGTCCCGCGGCGGGGTCCGGGACGCGATCGAGGTGCTGAGACCGGTGCTGGTGCACGCGGTGGAGCAGGTCGTGGGGAGCGACCACTGAGCCGCGGCTGGCCGGTGCGGCTGCAGGTCGACGAGATCGTGCTCCGACCACTGCGGGCCTCCGACGGTGAGGCCTGGCGGCGGGCCCGGTTGCACAACGCGGCCTGGTTGGTGCCGTGGGACGCCACGGTCCCGCCCGGGGGCGATGCCCGACCGTCGTCGTTCCGGGCCCTGGTGCGCCGGCTCGACAAGCAGGCGCGGCGCGGGACGTCGTACCCGTTCGCGGTGCTGGTCGACGGCACGTTCGCCGGTCAGGTCACGGTGAACAACGTGGTCCGCGGGTCGGCGCTCTTCGCCTCCATCGGGTACTGGGTCGACCGCAGCCACGCCGGGCGCGGCGTGATCCCGCGCGCGGTCGCGCTGGTCGTCGACCACTGCTTCGTCGAGCTCGGCCTGCACCGCATCGAGATCGCCATCCGGCCCGAGAACACCAACTCGCTGCGGGTCGTCGAGAAGCTGGGTCTGCACGAGGTCGGCTACGCACCGCGCTACCTGCACATCGACGGCGACTGGCGCGACCACCGGTTGTACGCCGTGACCCGGGAGGAGGTCCCGCTCGGCCTTTTGCACCGGCTGCAGGCCGCCCGGGACACGCAGGATGACGCCTCCGGCACCTGACGTCTCACGAACCACACAAGTCACACGCATCTCTTTGCGACACACCCGTCCTCCTGCGTCTCGATGGCGGCCGCTCCTCCTATCTTCGGGAGGGTGGATCCCAGCGCCCTCATCTTCGTGGCCCTCGCCGTCGCCTGGGCCGCCTACCTCATCCCGCAGGCGCTCGAGCACCACGAGGAGAGCGCCCGCAGCCGCAGCATCGACCGGTTCTCGAAGGGGCTGCGGATCCTGGCCCGTCGGGAGCCGATGAGCCGCCACCGCTCCACGCTGGTGACGGTGGCCGACCCGGTGGAAGCCGAGCCGGAGCCCGACCCGGTGCTGACGCCCGAGGAGGTGCGCGCTCGCCTGCACGCGCGGCGGCGGGGTGCAGCGCGCGCCGCTCGTCGTCGTCGCCGGGTGCTGGACCTGCTGTTCGTGGCTGCGGTCGCCGTCGCGGCGGTGGCCATCTGGGAGATCGTGGCCTGGGTGTGGCTGGCCGTGCCCGCCGGCCTGGTCCTGGTGTGGCTGGTCGTGTGCCGGCTGGCCGTCCGACGGCAGCGGCGGCGTCGCGCGGTCCTGCTCGCGGCACCCGCGGCCGAGACGTCGAGCGCCGGACCGCTCGAGGTGGAGGAGCTCGCGCACGGCGTCCCGCAGAGCGACGGTGCTGCGCCGCTCGAGACCGGGGTGTCGGCCGCCACGAGAACCGAGGGTCCGCAGGACGTACAGGGCTGGGAGATGATGCCGTTCGTCGTCCCGACGTACGTCGTCAAGGAGCAGGTGCGCCGCAGCGTGCGCACCATCGAGCTGGACTCGACCGGGGTGTGGAGCTCGGGGCGCAACGACATCGACAGCGCCCTGGTCCGCGACTCCGCTGCCGCCGCCCAGACCGTCCGGGACGAGCAGGACGACGAGTGCGGCGAGCGGGCCCTCGGCTCCTGAGCGGGCCCACCGCGGGCGCGGTCGACAGCGTGCGGCCATACGTCGTTCCGGGCCGTCCCCGACCCCCGGTGGTGCCGCGATCCCGCTTTCGGGATCCCGAACTCCGGGTGCTAACGTCTCCTCTCGCGTCCTTGGACGCACTGGGGCTGTGGCGCAGTTGGTAGCGCGTCTCGTTCGCATCGAGAAGGTCAGGGGTTCGAATCCCCTCAGCTCCACCAAACCCGCAGGTCAGAGGCCACATCGTCGTCCTTAACTAGGAGGACAGTGTGGCCACTCTCCATTTATCCGCCACTTATTGCACCGGCGGAGCGCCTCCATCGGCGCCTCTCGGTAATTCTCGGATCCCCACGGGAGAGCTCGCGCACCTGGTTGTCATGGAAGCCACCAGTGCCGTACCGATCGAGCAGATCCTCTCCCTCTCCGAGCTGTGCGCGCACCTGCACGTCAGCGCCCAGACGATCTACGACCTACGCAGTCAGGGCCGCGGTCCCCGCGGATTCCGCGCCACTCATTCGACGTGGACCCGTGGTCCGTGGTCGTGCGCTACGGGCGGTGGTACCTCCTCTGCTTCGCCCACCACGCGGACGCTGTGCGCACCTATCGCATCGACCGGGTGACCGCTGTCGGCCAGGGCACCCGGACCTTTGAGAC
>JAJAYJ010000110.1 GCA_026786275.1 Nocardioides sp.
CGGGGGGCCGCCGACCGGGCGGCGTGGGGGTTGAGGGGGCGCAGCAGCGCGAGGTGCTGCGCACCGGGCAGGAGCCGGCCGGTCTCGGGGGCGGTGCCGGTCCACTGCGACCACGGCGTCGTCCCGCCCTCGCGCTGGTGGGCCACCCTGGCCCACGCCCGCGGGGCGCCGGGCCCGCTGGTCGTGGCCGGACTCACTGCTGCTGGCGCATCCTGCGCACCTGGCTCTTGACCCGGCGCACCAGCTGCTGGTCGGGGTCGGAGCGACGGGCGGCCTCGTCGGTCATCGCACTGAGCGCGTCGAGGGCGGCCTCGAGCTGCTCGCGCGGCGACACCCGGTCGGGGTCCGCCCACTCCTTCTCGGGCACCGGGCGCGGCCGGAGCTCGTCGAGGTCACCGACCACGTGGACACCCGACTCCTCGACCCACTCGATCCAGCGCTCCGCCTGCTCGAGGGCCCACGGGTGCATCCGGGGCGCGAGCCGCACCGGCTGGGAGGGACGCGAGGCGAGCTGCCGCTCGGCCAGCAGCCGGTGCACCAGCTCGTCGGCGCCGCCCAGGCGTCGGGCGGTGCGCTTGACCCGCCGGTTCAGCTTGCGGACCAGCGCCGTCTCGGCCATCCCCATCGACGGGTTGACGGACCACGAGTCGGCAGGTGCCCAGGCAGGGTCGATCCCGAAGGCGTCGCAGAACCGCAGCCACAGGGTGTCGGGGCGCTCAGCGATCACCTCGTGGTGCGGCACCGTCACCACGTGCACCTGCTCGGGCGGCAGGCCTGCCGACCAGGTGCTGAGCACCGCCGGCAGGTCGAAGGCCTGGTAGAACCAGATCCGGTCGTTGGTCAGCTTGTCGAGGAACCGGCGGTAGCCCCAGCCCTTGCCCTGCTTCACGGTCTCCTGCCAGGCCGCCGGGATCTGCCGGCCCAGGTCGCGGGCGCTGTAGACCACGTGGATCTCGCTGCCACGCAGGTCGTGCTTGAGCCGCTTCACGCTGGCCGCACCGGCCGGCGCGAGCAGCTCGTGGCTGAGGATGACGCTGCCGCTGCGGCGCTTGGTGCGGCGTACGAAGGAGTCCCAGGTGCCCGCGGCGTGACCGGGCTCGCCGCCCCAGTCCTGGCCGAGCAGGTCGAGCGCCACCCGGAACTGGAACATGCCGGGGCTGTGCACCGGCATCCCGGTCGGCACGTGCACCCCGTGCTCGCCCAGGCTCTTGGCGTTGAGAGCCAACCGGTCCTGCAGGTAGGTGGTGCCAGTCTTCGGGGCACCGATGTGCACGTAGACCTTGCGACTCATGGGCGTGATTGTGCCAGCGGCTCGGACGGGGTCAGACCCGGTGCAGGAATCCCCGGCCGGCCGGGGGTTCCTGCGCTTGTGGGGGGTTGCAACCCCCACCAGGCGACCGCAACGCTCGACAGGTCCGCCTCAGGCCGGCGCCTCGGCGGCAGCCAGGGCGCGCACGACCGCCGAGGGGCTCGGCCGGCCCAGCACCCCGGCCATCCACACGCTGGTGGCGACCAGAGCAGCCAGGTCGACGCCGTGCCCGATCCCGAGACCGGTCAGCATCCAGACCAGGTCCTCGGTGGCCAGGTTGCCGGTCGCGCTCCGCGCGTACGGGCAGCCGCCGAGACCGCCGGCCGAGGCGTCGTACGTCGTGACGCCCGCGCGGAGCCCGGCCATCGTGTTGGTCAGGGCCTGGCCGTAGGTGTCGTGGAAGTGCAGGGCCAGCAGGTCCGTACCCAGCCCGGCCGCGACGCAGGCCTCGACCAGGGCGCGCACATGGCCCGGTGTGCCGACCCCGATGGTGTCGCCCAGGCTGAGCTGGCTGGCGCCTAAGTCGACGAGTCGGCGACCGACGGAGACCACCTGCTCGATCGGCACCCCCCCCTCCCACGGGTCGCCGAAGCACATCGACACGTAGGCCCGGACGTCGAGGCCGGCGTCGCGGGCCCGTCGCACGGTGGGCTCGAACATCGCGAACTGCTCGTCGAGGGAGCGGTTGAGGTTCTTGCTGGCGAACGTCTCGGTGGCCGAGCCGAAGATCGCGACGTGCTCGCAGCCCAGCTCCAGCGCTCGGTCGAGCCCGCGCTCGTTCGGCACCAGCACGGGCAGTCCGCGACCCACGGCGCCCAGCCGGGTGATCAGCTCCTCGGCGTCGGCCAGCTGCGGCACCCACCGGGGGTGCACGAAGCTGGTGGCCTCCACGACGGGCAGACCGGCGGCCAGCAGACGGCGCACGAACGCCTCCTTGGCCTCGGTGGGCACCTGGGCCTTCTCGTTCTGCAGACCGTCGCGGGGCCCGACCTCGTAGATCGTGACCTGGGCGGGCAGGCACGGCTCGGGCATCACCATCGGGAGCGCGGTCATCAGGCGTCCACGCCGTCCCCGACGAGGTGTTCCACGTGGAACAACACGGCTCCGAGCGGGACCTGGGTCCCGACCCGAGCCTCCACGGAGGCCACTGTGCCGGCGAACGGCGACCGCAGCGACAGCTCCATCTTCATCGCCTCCAGCACACCGAGCACGTCGCCCTGCGCCACGGTGTCGCCGGTGGCGACCCGGACCTCGAGCACGGTGCCGGGCATCGGCGCGGTGATGCTGCCGTCACCCACGACGGCGGCCCCGGCCAACCGGTCGGGCGGGGTGAACTCGTGTCGATGGCCCTCCCAGGCCACCTCCAGCACACCTCCGGGGCCAGTCTGCACGTTGACCACCGCGCGCACCCGACGGCCGTCGACGAGCACGTCGAGCACGTGGTCGGCGGCACCGAGCTGGCGGACCCCGATGCCATCGACGGTGCCGGCGGCGCGGTCCACCACGACCGGGCGGTCGAGGTCGACCACGGTGGGTGCGGGCCCGGCGCCGAGTCGGAAGCCGTCGGACTGGAAGGGATGGCCGTGCTCCGAGGCCGTGATCATCGCCGACACCCAGGCGACCAGGAGCCGGGGCAGGGCCGGGTCGGGCGCCGGGATCTCGGCGGTATCCAGCCAGGCCGTGTCGATGGTGGCGTTGCGGAAGGCGTCGCCGGCCACCAGCGCACGCAGGAACCCGGCATTGGTGGTCAGGCCGAGGATGCTGGTCCGGTCGAGGGCCTCGACCAGGGCCCGGCGGGCGCTCTCCCGGTCCGGTCCGTGGGCGATCACCTTGCCCAGCATCGGGTCGTACGACGTGCTCACGACCTGGCCGGGCTCGAGGGCGTGGTCGACGCGCACCGTGGTCCCGGTGGTCCCGCCGGTCTCGCTTGTTCCGATCGGCCAGCGCACGATCGAGGCGGTTCCGGCCTGCGGCAGGAAGCCGCCGAAGGAGTCCTCGGCGTACACCCGGGCCTCGATGGCGTGCCCGCTCAGCGTCACGTCGGCCTGCGTGAGCGGCAACGGCCCGCCCGCGGCGACGACCAGCTGCAGCTCGACCAGGTCCAGGCCGGTGATCGCCTCGGTGACCGGGTGCTCGACCTGGAGCCGGGTGTTCATCTCCAGGAAGTAGAACTCGCCGGTGTCGGCGTCGAGCAGCAGCTCCACGGTGCCGGCGCCGGTGTAGCCGACGTGTGCGGCCAGGTCGACGGCGGCCTGCCGGACCCGGGCCCGGGTGGCCTCGTCCAGGGTCGGGGCCGGCGCCTCCTCCAGCACCTTCTGGTGCCGGCGCTGCGTGGAGCAGTCACGCTCGAAGAGGTGCAGCACGGTGCCGTGGCTGTCGCCGACGACCTGGACCTCGACGTGGCGGCCGTGCTCGACGTACCGCTCGACGAGCATGGTGTCGTCGCCGAACGCGCCGAGCGCCTCCCGCCTCGCGGCGGCCACCGCCTCGGCCAACTCGGCCTCCGAGCGCACGACGCGCATGCCCTTGCCGCCACCGCCCGCCGCGGCCTTGACCAGGACGGGGTAGGCGAAGGAGGAGGCGTCCTGGTCCAGGGAGTACGACGGCACGACCGGCACGCCGGCGGCCAGCGCGACCTCGCGGGCGTGGTCCTTGCGACCCATCTGCTGCATCACCGTGGCCGACGGGCCGACGAAAGTGATGCCGGCGGCCTCGACCGCGCGCACCAGCTCGGCCCGCTCGGAGAGAAACCCGTAGCCGGGGTGGACCGCGTCGGCTCCCGAGGCCACGGCAGCGGCGACGACCGACGCGATGTCGAGGTAGCTCTCGACCCGGACCGCGTCGTCGGCCGCTCGCACGTGCGGGGCCACGACGTCGAGATCGGTGAACACCGCGACGGTGCGGATCCCGAGGCGGGTCGCGGTGCGGATGACCCGCAGCGCGATCTCGCCGCGGTTGGCGATCAGCAGGGTCTGGATCTGGGTCATGCGCTCACATCCGGAAGATGCCGTAGAAGGGGGCCGGGACCGGGGCGTGCGCGGCCGCGGCCAGACCCATGCCGAGCACCCGGCGGGTGTCGAGGGGATCGATGACGCCGTCGTCCCAGAGCCGGGCGGTGGAGTAGTACGGCGAGCCCTGCGCGTCGTACTGCTCGCGGATGCCGGCCTTGAACGCCTCGGTGTCCTCACGCTCCGGGCCGCGCACCTCGGCCAGCACGGAGGCGGCCTGCTCGCCACCCATCACCGAGATCCGCGCGTTGGGCCACATCCACAGGAAGCGGGGGTCGTAGGCCCGCCCGCACATGCCGTAGTTGCCGGCCCCGAACGAGCCGCCGATGACCACCGTGAACTTCGGCACCACCGAGCAGGCGACCGCGGTGACCAGCTTGGCACCGTCACGGGCGATGCCCTTGTTCTCGTACTCGCGCCCGACCATGAAGCCCGAGATGTTCTGCAGGAAGACCAACGGGATGCCGCGCTGGTTGCACAGCTCGATGAAGTGCGCGCCCTTGAGCGCCGACTCGCTGAAGAGGATCCCGTTGTTGGCCACGATGCCGACCGGGTGGCCCCAGATGTGGGCGAAGCCGGTCACCAGCGTCTCGGCGTACAGGGCCTTGAACTCGGCGAAGCGGCTGCCGTCGACGATCCGGCGGATCACCTCGCGCACGTCGTAGGGCGTGCGGACCTCGCTCGGCACCACGTCGTAGAGCGTCTCGGGGTCCTCGTGCGGCTCGAGCACCGGCTCCAGCGCGTACGACGCCGCCCCGGGCTGCGCGAAGGTGGCCACAATGCCCCGCACGATCGCCAGCGCGTGCGCGTCGTCCTCGGCCAGGTGGTCCACGACGCCGGAGGTCCGGGCGTGCACCTCACCGCCGCCGAGCTCCTCCGCGGTCACGACCTCGCCGGTCGCCGCCTTCACCAGCGGCGGACCGCCCAGGAAGATCGTGCCCTGGTCGCGCACGATCACCGACTCGTCCGACATCGCCGGCACGTAGGCACCGCCGGCGGTGCAGGAGCCCATCACGCTGGCCACCTGCGGGATGCCGCGCGCGGACAGGTTGGCCTGGTTGAAGAAGATCCGGCCGAAGTGCTCGCGGTCGGGGAACACGTCGTCCTGCATCGGCAGGAACGCTCCCCCGCTGTCGACGAGGTAGAGGCAGGGCAGGTGGTTGTCGGCGGCGACCTGCTGGGCTCGCAGGTGCTTCTTGACCGTGACCGGGTAGTAGGTGCCGCCCTTGACGGTCGCGTCGTTGGCGACCACCACGCAGTCCCGCCCGCTGACCCGGCCGATCCCGGTCACGATGCCGGCGCTGGGCACCGCGTCGTCGTACATCCCGGTGGCGGCGAGCGGGCTGAGCTCCAGGAACGGGCTGCCGGGGTCGAGCAACCGGTCCACGCGATCGCGTACCAGCAGCTTGCCACGACCGGTGTGCCGCTCCCGCGAGGCCGTGCTGCCACCGAGTCGGGCCGTCGCCAGTCGCTCCCGCAGGTCCTGGGTCAGGGCACGCAGGTCGCCGGGGGTCCCCGATGTCGTGGTCACCGCGTCAGGTTAGCGATCATTAACCTGAGCGTCGACCCGCGCCGCCGTCGCGGAGCCGGGGATGGCCTCGCCGCGTACCGGGCCGGGGTTAACCACCGCTAACCTTGCCCGGTGAACCCGTCGTCCGTGGAGACCCCGACCCGGCGCGAGCAGATCCTGGCGACGGCCGCCGAGTTGTTCGCGGCCCGTGGTTTCCACGGGGTCTCGGTGGCCGACATCGGGGCCGCCTGTGGCGTGTCCGGCCCGGCGCTCTACAAGCACTTCCCGGGCAAGGACGCGCTGCTCGCCGAGATGCTGATCGACATCAGCGAGCGCCTGCTGGCCGTCGGCCGCGAGCGGGACACCGCCGCCGCCAGCGCCCCGGCGGCACTGAGCGCCCTCGTGGCCTGGCACGTGGACTTCGCGTTGCGGCACCGTGCCCTGATCGTGGTGCAGGACCGGGACTGGTCCTCGCTGCCCCCGCAGGCGCGGGACCGGGTGCGCGCCCTGCAGCGGGAGTACGTCGACGTCTGGGCCGGCCGGATCCGCGAGCTGCACCCCGACCTCGCGCTCGAACCCGCCCGGGCGATGGCGCACGCGGCGTTCGGGTTGATCAACTCGACTCCGCACAGCGGCCTGCTGCCGGACGTCGCGATGCGGGACCTGCTGCGAGGGATGGCCACGGCCGCGCTAGGACCCGACGAGCGGTGAGAGCCACCCCGCACCGACCTCGAGGCCGCCTCACGGACGAAGCCACCCACGACGTCGCGCCGTGCGCAGGGCGCTGGGCCCCAGCTGGCGCAGCAGGTTCCCACCACCGACGTCTGCCCCACTGAACCTCAGCCTCCAGTTCTCGACCATCCGACGCATCACGTCCTCGGGGTAGGTCTCACGAAAGAGGTGCAGCGAGTTGTCCAGCTCCAGCAGATGGTGCAGGTAGGACCCTCTCGGGGGAGCGAGATCCTTCCAGATGCCCAGCTGGACGACGATGTTGTTCCACAGGTGCAGGGTGGCTGCGTTCGCGCAGAGTTCGTCGCAGGCGTCGTACTCCTCGGGCAGGAACACCTTCCAGAACACGTCATAGAGGACCGGGTAGTAGAGGTCCGGTGCCGCCGCCCGCTCGCGCAGATCACTGTCGGCGAACACCGTGGTTAGCAGTTGAGGCCCTGTCTCTCCCCAGTGCAGGGAACGTCCTGCCATGTCGCGGGTGCGCGAGATCAGCTGGTCCAGGGGCAGCTCGGAGGGATCCAGCCTCATCACCGCCCCGCACAGGCTGTCCTCGGTCTCCTTGGTGAGCAGGGTCGCGGGGACGGGCTCGGGAAAGGTGTCGATTAGGAGGATGTCGGTGTCGACCCAGACGTGATCGGTGGCGTCGAACATGCGGTAGCGGAAGTAGTCCGAGAAGTGGCTCAGGTTGGGTCGCCCGTCGTAAATGAAGAGGTCGACGTCGGCAAGCGGCGTCACCTCGCGAGCATCCCGCAGCTCGACGCCGGGAGGCGTGCTCATCGACACGTCGTAGGCGTAGACGACGAACTCGTAACCCCGCTTCACGAACGACGAGATGCACGCCTGCTCGTACGCGGACAGGGGCGGCCCGTGCCAGAACGAGCCGAACGTCGGCCGCCGCGCTGGGGATGGGTTGCTCTGCATGTCCTGCACCGTGTCGCTCCGGCCTTCCGAGGGTCGTGGTCCGAGACGATCCGACCCGAGACCGCCTGGTCCCGATGAGGTCCAGCACCTTCCCGTGCCGATCGACGCCCCCACTGTGCCAGAGAAGCGAGCGGTGTCCGCGGGATCGACGGGCTCGCCTCACCTCGTGTGATGCACCTCCTGCAGGCCGTAGACCGGAGTCTCGAGACCCTCGAACCGGGCCTTGAGCTGCAGGGCCAGGTAGAGGGAGTAGTGCCGCGACTGGTGCAGGTTGCCACCGTGCATCCACAGGTTCTCGACCTGGGTAGGTTTCCACATGTTGCGCTGCTCGCCCTCCCACGGCCCGGGGTCCTTGGTCGTCTCGGAACCGAGGCCCCAGACCTTGCCGAGCCGGTCCGCGGCGTCGGTGCCCACCAGGTCGGCGACCCAGCCGTTCATCGAGCCGTAGCCGGTGGCGTAGACCACGAGGTCGGCCGGTAGCGACGTCCCGTCGGCGAGCACCACGGAGTCCTCGGTCAGGTGGTCGACCTGGCCGTGGGCCAGCTTCACCTCGCCGTTGGCGACCAGCTCGGCCGAGCCGACGTCGATGTAGTAGCCGGAGCCGCGGCGCAGGTACTTCATGAACAGGCCCGACCCGTCGTCACCCCAGTCGTGGTCGAAGCCCGCGGCCTCGAGCCGGTCGTAGAAGTCCTTGTCGACCTCGGCCATCTTCTCGTAGGCCGGGATCTGGAACCGGTGCAGGATCCGGTAGGGCAGCGAGGCGAAGATCAGATCCGCCTTCTCGGTCGTCACCCCGGCGGCCACCGCGCGCTCGGAGTAGAGGTCACCGAGCCCGATCTCCATCAACGACTCACTCTTCACGATGTGGGTCGACGAGCGCTGCACCATCGTGATGTCGGCGTCGTGCTCCCACAGCGCGCCACAGATGTCGAAGGCGCTGTTGTTGGAGCCGACCACGACGACCCGCTTGCCGGCGTACGCCGCCGGGCCGGGGTGCGCGGACGAGTGGTGCTGGTCGCCTCGGAAGAGGTCCTGGCCGGGTAGCTCGGGCACGTTGGCCTTACCGGACATGCCGGTCGCGAAGACGAGCTGGGTCGGGCGCAGCGTGAGCGGCTTGCCCTCCCGCTCCACCTCGACGGTCCACTGCCCTCCCCCGGAGGCGGCACCGTGCTCCGACCAGGTCGCGGACAGGGCGGTCGTGCTCGACCAGTACGGCACCTCCATCACCGTGGTGTAGGACTCCAGCCAGTCGGCGATCTTGTCCTTGGGTGCGAAGACCGGCCAGTTGTCGGGGAACTTCAGGTAGGGCAAGTGGTCGTACCAGACCGGGTCGTGCAGACACAGCGAGGTGTACCGGCTGCGCCACTGGTCACCGGGCCGCGGGTGCTTGTCGATCACCAGGGCGGGTACGCCGAGCTGGCGCAGCCGGGCGCCGAGAGCGATACCGCCCTGACCGCCGCCCACCACGAGCACGAAGGGCTGGGTCGTCGAGCCCAGCGACTCGGCCTCCGCCTGCCGCTTCTCAGTCCACGTCTGTCGCTCCTTGCTGGCCCCGTGCTCCGCACCGGGTGGGCGCAGGCTGCCTCGCGGCTCCTCGTGGCCCTTGAGCTCGGTCAGCGTGGTCAGCAGCGTGAACGCCCGGCTCTGAGCGTCCTCCTGCACCAGCCGCACCAGGCCACGGCCCCGCCCGACCCCGGTCTCGAACGTGAACCACGCGGTCAGCACGCCGTCGGCCTCGTCGGCCGGCTCCTCCAGCGCGAAGCCCGACGGGTCGGTGGTCGCCAGGGTCTGCGTCAGCAGGTCGGTGACGCCCGCTCGGCCCTCCACGGTCGTGAGGTTCCAGGTGAACGACACCAGGTCGCGCCAGTAGGACTCGGTGCCGAACATCGCGGCGGCCGCTTCGACGTCGCGCGCGGCCAGGGCCGCTTCGAAGCCGTCCAGCCAGGCGGTCGCCCTCGTGGACGCTTCGCTCGCGCCGGCCTGCGTCGTGGGCTCCAGGGTCTGGGTCACGGTTGCTCCTCTCACTACAGTGGTGTGAGCGAGCACACACCCCGCACGCCGGGGCCGGACAGGGTTGCAGGGGGTTGCAGATGCCGGAGCGCGAGGCCCACCTGACCCGTGATCGGGTGCTGGCCGACCACGCGTCCTGCTCGTCCCCGCGGCCCGAGATCAGCGCGTCGTGGCGCCGGGTCCGCCGCGCTGGGCTCGCCCCCGGTGCCGAGCCCCAGGTGGCGCCGCTCACCGACGCCCAGATCGAGTACCGCCGGACGACCTCGGCCCTGGCGCCGCTGCTTCCGCTGCTGCACTCCTGCCTGCAGCCGGTGGTCGACGACGGCGCCCTGGTGGTGCTGAGCGACCCCGAGGGCCGGGTGCTGTGGCGCCACGGTCTGCCCGGCGTACGGCGCCTGGCCGACCGGCTGGGATTCGTGGGCGGGTCGGCCTGGACGGAGGCCAACGTCGGCACCAACGCGATCGGCACCTGCCTGGTCCTCGACGAGCCGGTGCACATCGCCGGACCGGAGCACTACGTCGAGTCGCACACCCGCTGGAGCTGCGCCGCGGCCCCGGTCCACGACCCGTGGACCGATGAGCTGCTCGGCGCCGTCGACATCAGCGGGCCGGCCCGCAGCGTGCAGCGCTCGATGCTTGCGATGGTGGGGATGACCGCCCGGCTGGCCGAGACGGAGGTACGCCGCGAGCACGCGGCCGAGCTCGAGCGGCTGCGGTCGTACGCCGCGCCCGTGCTGGCCCGGATCCCCGGCCGGGCCGTCGTCCTCGACCCGGCCGGTCACCTCGCAGCCGCCACCGGCGGGCTCGCGCCGTCACGGCTCGTGCTGCCCTCGACCATGTCGTCCGCCTCGACCTGGCTGCCGACCCTGGGCGCGGTGGTCGTCGAGCCGCTGCCCGGCGGCTGGCTGGTGCGGGTCGACGCGACCGAGGCGCCCGGTGCCACCTCGCTGGTGCTCGACCTGTCCGGGCCGCGGCCCGTGCTGCGGGTCCGCACGCCCAGCCACACCTGGTCCTACGACCCCAGCCCGCGGCACACCGAGATCCTGGTGGTGCTGCTGGCGCATCCCGAGGGCCGCTCCGCGGCCCAGCTGGCCCACGACCTCTTCGCCGACCCGACCCGTGTGGTCACGGTCCGGGCCGAGATGTCGCGGCTTCGCCGGAGCCTGGGTGCGCTGCTGGAGACGCAGCCCTACCGGGTGTCGGCCTCGGTGGCGGCGCAGGTGGTGGCGGGGCCGTAGCGGGGTCGTAGCGGGGGCAGACCGCCCCCGACGGGCCCTGGAACCACCCACCGGGGGGCCAGGAGACCGGGCGTCCCGCTCTGGCGCCGGACCCAGGGTGGACTAGTCCGAGGCGGGTTCTGGGCGCCTGGATCCGGGTTCAACTGCGAGCGGCCCTGATCCGCGTAACGCTCCTCGAGGAGGTCACCCCCCGGATCTCCTCATCCCTCCGGAGCTGTGATGCCTGGTCCCCCTCGGAAGGCCGCGGTCGCTGCCACGACGGCAGCCGCGTGGGCCACCCTTCTGCTCGCTCTTCCCGTCACCGGCCCGTCAGTGGCCGCGGACGATCCCTCCGTAGGCCGCTTCGCCGAGGCGGCCGACGTAGCGGTCGCGAACGGATCCTTCGCCGACGGCACCTCCCAGTGGCGGACCGGTGGCAAGGACGACCGGCTGACCGTGAAGCCGCAGGGGCACGGTGACGCCCACGCCGTGACCCTGCGCAGCACCACGGACCGCAGGGCGGTCCTGCGTCCCGAGCACGTCGTCGTGCCGCTCAGCAAGGTTGACACCGAGTACCGGGCCTCGGTCTGGGTCCGGAGCACCTCGGTCGGCAGCTCGATCCAGCTCCGGCTGGGACCCGCCGGTTCGGTGGGGGAGGACACGAGCACGAAGACACGCAGGGGCGTGGTCGTCCGCAACCGCACCGAGTGGTATCGCTTGGACGTCTCCTACACCACCCCACCGGTCACGGTGCCCCTGACACTGAAGGTGGTCGCGCAGGAGCTGGACCAGAAGGCACGGCGGGTCGTCGTGGACGACATCCGGCTGGAGGCGAGCACACCGAGCCGGCCGGGTGGTCCGACACCAGCACCCCCGGGCGCCCCACCAGCACCGCCTGGTCCGCCTGGTCCGCCACCAGCGCCCTCTGCGCGGCAGTGGATGTCAGGCGCCTCGGGCGTCGGCGTGGCGAGCGGAGACTTCGGCCGGTGGCGGGGCACCCCGGTCCCCATCGCCGGCACCTGGAACGACAACGCGGAGTCACAGGTCGACCAGTGGACGCTCCAGCCCGGCTTCGAGTACGGCAGCTGGCAGGGCGACGTCGACGTCGCCGTGGGCGCCATCTTCAAGGACCGCGGCGAGTCGTGGAAGGCCGCGGCCACCGGGGCGTACGACGCGCGCTGGCGCAGCACGCTGACCAACCTCACCAAGGCCTGGGGCGCCCGGCCGGGGACCGTCTACCTGCGGTTCGCCCATGAGTTCAACGGCGACTGGTACCCCTGGTCGGTCACGAGGGCCGAGGCGGACGACTTCCGATCGGCGTGGCGACGTTTCCGCGCCCTGCAGCGCGACCTCGCCCCTGAGCAGAAGCTCGTCTTCTGTCCCAACTCCGAGACCACGGCGAGCTCGGGGCTGGATTGGCGAGACGCATTCCCGGGGGCCGACCAGGTCGACGTCCTGTCGGTCGACTACTACAACCAGTACCCCTTCACCACGACCGCCGCTGACTTCGACCGCACCGTCCTGAGCTACGACGCCGCCGGTGCCCCCCGAGGGCTGGAGCGCTTCCGCCAGTTCGCGGCGGCCGAGGGCCTGCCCTTCGCCATCTCGGAGTGGTCGACCAACGCCGACATGGGCGACAGCCCCGCCTTCGTCACCGCTCTGCGCCGATGGCTCACGGAGCACGGCGGGACCGGCGCGGGTGAGGTGCTCTACGAGATCCACTTCAACGCCGACTACGGCAACGGCCGCTTCCAGCTCTTCCCCTCGACCCGGCAGCCGAGCTCGACCGCGGCCTATCGAGAGCTGTGGTGAGGCCGGCTCCCTCCGGTAGCCGCCACCGGTCCGCGTGCCCACGAATGTCCGCCAACACAAGAGCTGCCCGTAGCCTGGGAGGCTCGTGACGAGGGGGGACGTTGTCGGTGGAACACAGCACCAGGGTCTTGGTGGTGACGAAAAACATTCCGTGGCCGGCCAACAGCGGAGAGAAGCAACGCACCCTGGGGATGGTGCGGGCGCTGAGGGCGGTGGGCGACGTGACCGTCGTCGGGTTCGTCGGGGAGTTCGACGATCCGGCACCAGCCGCCGCCGAGGGCGTGCGCGTGCGCTGCGTCCACGGCCCGCGTGCCCGCGGCGCCCCGCGCCTCGCGCTGCGGGCACTACGACGCCGTTCCATCACGGCGGCCAAGTGGTGGGATGCCCAGCTGCGTTCCGAGATCACCCAGGAGCTGGCCCGCGGGTACGACGTGGTCGTCATCGAGCACGTCCAGCTCGCGGACTACCTGCCGCGATCGTTGCCGCCGCGGGTCGTGAGCGTGTTGGACATGCACAACATCGAGTCCCTCCTGACGTCTCGGCTGGCGCGGACCACGCGCTCGTGGCGGCGTCTGCCGATGGCGGTCGAGGCCCGGGCCCTGCGACGCCTCGAGCGTCGCTGCGCACCCCGGTTCGACGTCGTGTCCGTGGTCAGCAGCGTCGACGTGGGCGCACTGCGGGACGTCGTGGGGCACCCCTGCGTGATGGTCGTGCCCAACGCCTACTCCGGTGCCGGTTCGCTGCTGCCTCCCGCACCTCGTCCCACGGCCTGCTTCGTCGGGCTCCTCTCGTGGGCGCCCAACGCCGACGCCGCGCTCGCCTTCACTCGTGACGTCTGGCCGGCCGTACGTGCCGGCGTGCCTGGTGCCCGCCTGCTGCTGGTGGGCCGGGAGCCCACCGAAGCCGTCCGGCGCCTCGCTGACATCGACATCGTCGTCACCGGGACCGTGGAGGACCTGCGGCCGTGGTACGAGCAGTCACGGGTCGCCCTGGCCCCTCTCCTCGCCGGAGGCGGCTCGCGCCTGAAGATCATGGAAGCGTTGTCGTCGGGACGCCCGGTCGTCGCCACCAGCGTGGGGGTCGAGGGTCTGGAGGACCTGGTGGGCCGGGGCGTGGTGGTGGCTGATGACCCCGCGACGATGGCCGCGGAGCTCATCAGGCTGTTGAGCGACCCGAGCCTGGCGACGGCGCTCGGGGAGCAGGGTGCGGCTGCCGTGCGCGACGACCACTCCTGGGAGTCGGCGACGTCGTCCCTCATCGAGCACCTGGAGGTTCTCCATGCCACCCTATGACGGCCCGTCGGTCGACGTGATCGTCCCGCTGCGCAACGAGGCGCACACGATCCCGGCGTTCCTGGCGATGCTGCGGGCGCAGACGTTGCCACCTCGCACCGTCATCGTGGCCGACGGCATGTCGGAGGACGCCAGCAGGACGCTGTTGCGGGCAGCGCAGGAACGGATGCCGGAGCTGCGCCTGCGGATCATCGACAACCCGGAACGCATCGTGCCGGCGGCGCTGAACGCCTGCCTGCGAGAGGTCGGCAGCGCGGTGGTCGCGCGGATGGACACCCACGCCGAGTACGACCCCGAGTACCTCGCCACCGTCGTGCAGTGCCTGGCCGAGCGGCCCGACGTTGCCGGTGTCGGCGGGGCGATGTCGACCCGGGGGCGCGGGGTGTGGGGCCAGGCGATCGCCAGCACGCTGCGTCGGCCCTGGGGGCTGGGTGGCGCCCGGCACCGGGTCGGCGGCGCGTCGGGCCCCATTCCCCACGTCTTCTCGGGGTGCTACCGCACCGAGGCGCTGCGCTCGATCGGCGGCTGGGACGAACGCTTCCACGCCAACGAGGACTTCGAGGCCGACACCCGGCTGCGGGAGGCCGGGCACCAGCTCTGGCTGGAGCCGCGGGCGCGGTCCACCTGGTTCGTCCGGGAGTCGCCGTCGAAGCTCGCGGTCCAGATGTGGCGCTACGGCTACTTCAAGGCGCTCACCCTGAGGCTTCATCCCGACGCCCTGCAGGTCCGCCAGCTCGCCCCGCCGGCTCTGGTGGTCGTCCTCGTCGCCGGCAGCCTCGTGGACCGTCCCCGCACGGTCGGCGTGGCCGGGATCTACCTCTCGCTCACGGCCGTGCTGGGGGCACGGGCGTCAGCCCAGGACGGTTCCTCGATGATCAGGGGGGCCGTGGTGCCCGCTATCGTTCACCTGTCGTGGGGGTCGGGACTACTGGCCGGGCTGTTCACTTTCTGGCGTCCTGCCCGCGCCGGCCACCGCGAGAGTAGGACCAGATGAGTCAGCGACGCTCCAGGAGCATGGCCAGGTCCGTCGGGGTCGTGATCGCGGCCTGCCTGCTCGTCGCGTTGTGCGCCGGCGTTGCTGCGTGGGCTGCGGACACTCGGGACACGACGTGGACCAGCGTCGCCAAGGTGGTCTACGGCGCCCAGAGCAGCGACCCGCTGCTGGGTCGGGACTCCGTGCCGGACGACGTCGACCGCACGCTGGCCACCCAGGCCCAGGTCGTCCTGAGTGACACCGTGATGTCCGGTGCGGCCGCCACCCTCGAGATCTCGGTGCCCGCGCTGACCCGCAGGACCGAGGTGGAGAACGTGACCGACAGCAACGTGCTGGCCATCTCGACCACCGCCACCGCTGCGGACGACGCAGCGCGGCGCGCCCAGGTGGTGGCCGAGCAGTACGTCGCCACGACCCGCAGCCAGGCCCGGCAGGGCCTCACCGACCAGGCCGCGGCGCTCGACCAGCCCATCGCCGACCTCCGCAGCACGATCGCCGCAGCCCCCCTCCGGGGCCCCCTCTCGGACACCACGGCGCTGGATGCCTCCCTCAACAACCTGCTGCAGCAGCAGTCGCAGCTACGGGCCGCGTCGAGCTCGGAGAAGGGCCCGGTGCAGGTGCTCGCCGAGGCGCAGGCCCCGACCAGTCCGAGCTCCGTGAGCGTGGCCACCGCGGCCGTCATCGGGGCGGGTCTGGGCCTCGTGGTGCTCCTCGGACTGCTGTTCGTCATGTCCTGGTCCCGTCACGACAGCAGTCGTGTCGCCGAACCGTCCTGATGCCCGCTCCGGTCGCGCAGGTGCTCACGCCGGGTGAGCGCGCCGCTGCCCGGACCGGTGGTGCGCCAGCTCGCGGCAGCCTGTACGTCGTGGTGTGGATCCTCGTCCTGGTCCTGACCCAGCGCTTCGCCATCCCCCTGGGTGGGGGTGGTCAGCAGCTGCCTGCCGCCATCCCGGCGGCCCTCGCGGTCGTCATGTACGGGTTGGCCAGGGGACACGTCGTCGTCTGCCGTCGACGTGCTGCCCTCCTCGGGGTCGCGCTGGTCACCCTGTCCCTCCTGACCGTGGTCGCCCTGATCCGGGGGGCGGAGCCGTCGCTGCTGTCGTTCCTGCTCTTCGTGACCATCTATCCCGTGGCCCTGGTGGACCTCCTCGACGCCCGAGCGGCACGACGCGGTCTGGACTTCTTCGTCGACCTGATGCTGGTGGCTGCGGGGGTCGGTCTCGTGCTCTACGGCCTGCAGTACGCCGGTCTCGCGTACTCCGATCACCTGGCCCAGGTGGTGCCGCCGGAGCTGCTGCTCACCGGCTTCAACACCGCCGACCCCATCGAGTTCGGCTCCGAGCTGTACCGCAGCAACGGCGTGGTCTTCCTCGAGCCGTCCTTCTTCAGCCTGTTCCTGGGCCTGGCCGCCGTCATCTCGCTGGTCAATCGCCGACGCGTCGTCCTGCTGCCCCTCCTGCTGGGGGGGATCGCCGTGACGACGGCCGGGAACGGCCTGGTCGTGGTGCTGGTCTCGGTGGCTTGGCTGGCGGTCGTGGGCCCCCGCCGTCGGCTCCTGGCGCTCGTGCCGTCAGCCGCCGTCGCGGTGGCCGCGGCCAGTCTCACCCCGCTCGGCGCACTGTTCGTGCAGCGGTCGGGTGAGATCGGTGCCGACAACAGCAGCGCGAGCCTGCGGTTGGTGCAGCCCTACGTCGAGCTCTTTCCCGCCTACGTCGCGTCCCCGGTCACCGCCCTCCTCGGGCAAGGTGCTGGCAGTGCCCAACGGCTGGTGGAGCAGCAGGTCGGGTCCTTGGCGGTCATCGTGCCCGCCGTGCCGAAGCTGTTCGTCGAGTACGGCTGGGTCGGGGCGGTCCCGGTGCTGGTGTTCCTGCTGCACCTGGTCCTCGCGCGGGTCCGGCAGGCTTCGTGGGCCCCGGCTCTCCTGGTGGTCTACCTCGTCGTCAACGCCAGCCTCCTGCAGCCCACCCTGGCCTTCGTGGTGATCACGTTCTGCGCGACCCTGGTACGGCCGGCGGTCACCCGCCGACCCACCGACGACGCGTCCGCCACCGCCGGGCCGGTCGCTGCCGGGGAGCCGCACCACGATCCCGACGTCCCGGCCGGTCATCGTGACTGAGTCCGTCGTGTACGTGAGCACCGGCACGGGCCGTCACATCGACGAGATGTGGTTCTCGATCCGCAGCGCCACCGCTGGGGTCGACGCCGCGGACCGGCCGTGGCGGATCGTGGTGTACACCGACGACCCCTCCCCCTTCCGCGAGCTGCCCGTGCACGTCGAACATCTCACCGACGGCCGCGTCGCGGAGTGGCTCGGCGGGCGCGACTACCTGTACCGCATCAAGATCAAGGCCCTCCAGAGCGAGCTGGTGCGTCCCGGCACCGACCGGGCTGTCCTGGTGGACGGCGACACGTACTTCAAGCGGCCCCCCGAGGGTCTGTTGCGCCGGATCCGGCCCGGAACCAGCGTGATGCACGCACTCGAGGGGTGGCCGTTCGACGACGAGGCAGCGGCCCTCAGCGCCAGGATCGCCGCGATGCCACGCTCGGCGCAGGACGAGATCGGCTCGTACGTCGGACCGCGGCGGGTGTCCTGGAACGCCGGGGTCGTCGGCCTCGACGCGCTCGACGTGGGCCTCCTCGACGACGTGCTGCGCGTGAGCGACCTGCTGGTCGACAGCGGTTTCGATGCCGACTTCCACACCGCCGAGCAGATCGCCTTCGCCACCGTCCTGAACCGTGCGACGCGGGTCCGAGAAGCGCGTGACTGGGTGGAGCACTACTGGCACGGTGCGGTCAGGGACCCGTTCGACGCGGAGCTGGCCCGAGCACGTCTGCTCCCCGGCGACGAGGCGGAGCAGCGTCGGCGCTTCGAGGAGCTCTGGGAACGACGCCCGACGCAGGGCCGCACGTACTGGGGCCGGATGACCTACCTGCGCAGCAGGCTCTCCCGGTGGGGGATCCGGCGATGAGCCGCTCAGCCCGGACGCGCGCCGCGGGGGGTCCGAGGCCATGGCACTGAGAGCGAAAGCAGCCCAGTCCCTGATCTGGACCGTCCTGGAGAGCGCGGGCCTCTCGGTCCTGTCGTTCGTGACCCTGGTCGTCGTGGCCCGGTTCGTGACCCCGACCGAGCTGGGCATCGTGACCATCGCGCTCGGGATCGTGCAGATCCTCGCCCTGCCGGTCGAGATTTTCTTCCACGACGCCCTCGTGCAGGGCCGCGACACCGACGAGTCCTCGTACAACAGCGCGTTCACCGTGTCCGTCCTCACCGCATGCGCGCTGGTCGCCGGATGCTGGGCGTTGCGCGGACCCGTCTCGGACCTGCTGGGCAGCCCACAGGCCGGGCTGCTCCTCGGCGTGCTGAGCCTGAGCCTGATCCCGCTCGCCCTCAGCAGCAGCCTGGTCGCTCGCAGCCGGCGCGAGCTCGCCTTCAAGGCCTTGGCGACGCGCTCGCTGGCCGGCAGGTCGGTGGGAGCCGCTGCCGGCATCGTCTGTGCCGTCAGCGGCCTCGGGGTCTGGAGCCTGGTGGTGCAGCAGCTGGCGATGACCACCTGCGCGTGCGCCTTGCTGTGGGTCCTGTCCCCGCACCGTCCCCGGTTCACCCTCAGATGGTCCCCGGCCCGCCCCATGGTGCGGTTCGGCAGCAGCAGCCTGACCAACAACGTGTTGCTGGTCGCGGAGCCCCGGGCCTTCGCCTTCCTGGTCGCCGGCGCCCTGAGCCCCGCAGCGGCCGGCTACCTGAACCTCGCCCTGCGGGTCGTCGACATGCCTCGCGACGTGATGGCGGGCGCGGCGGGCCAGCTCGCGTTGCCGCTGCTGCGCCAGATCGACTCCGACGTGGCGGCGACCAGGCGGGCGTACACGGAGGCTGTGAGCTTCACCTGCCTGCTCGGGTTTCCGGTGTTCTTCGGGCTGGCCGCGTGCGCCCCGGAGGTGGTCGAGCTGGTCTTCGGTCGACGATGGCTACCGTCGGCTCCCATCGTCGTCGTCTTCGCCCTGCTGACGGTCGTGTACTTCCCCAAGCTGTACTCGGGAGCGGTCGTCACGGCCCGGGGCAAACCCCAGGCGCTCACCCCGGTGCTCCTGGTCTCCCTGGGCACCGTGGTCGTCGGGATGCTGGTGGTCGGTCACCAATCCCTGGCCCTGGCCCTGGCCGTCTGGGTGGCGCGGCTGGTGACCAGCTTGCCCGTCGAGATCGCGATCGCCCAGCGGGTGGGCAGGCTCGGTGTCCGCGACCAGTTCCGGGGCACCACCGGTCCGTTCCTGGCGGCGAGCGGGATGGCGGGGCTGGTCTGGCTGCTGGGCAACGGCGCGCTGGACGACACCCTGGTGTGGCTGCGCCTGTCGTTGATGGTCGTCAGCGGGGCGTTGGTCTACGCCGTTCTGGTGTGGTTCCTGGACCGGGCCGCGGTGGTGCGGCTGGCAGGATTCCTCTCGATGATGCGACAACCCGGACAGCACCGAGATGCGGAGGTCGTCAGCGATGGGTAGCAGCAGCGCGCCCGCCGTCTCGGTGATCGTCGCCGCGTACAACGCAGCCGACACGATCGGTCGGGCGCTCGCCTCGGCCCAGGAGCAGACGCTCGAGAACATCGAGATCCTCGTCGTGGACGACGCCTCGACCGACGCAACCCGTGAGGTGGTGCGCCGCGTCGCCGAGGCCGACCCACGGGTCCGCGTCGTTCAGCTGGCCCGCAACGGAGGGCCCGGAGCCGCCCGGAACGCCGGGATCGAGGCAGCTCGCGGTGCCTGGGTGGCCACGCTCGACGCCGACGACCGCTACCTGCCCACGCGGCTCGAAGGACTGCTCGCCCTGGCCGCGGAGACGGGCTCCGAGATGGTCGCCGACAACCTGGCGCTCGACGGCGCACCCGACTCGCGAGGGTTCCTCCTGGAGCGTTCGGGTGGGGCCCTAGAGATCGACGTCCTCGCCTTCGTGCGGTCCAACCGGGGCGCACGGGGTCAGGGTCGGGTGTCCCTGGGCTTCCTCAAACCAGTGGTCCGAGCGTCGTTCCTGGCCGATCACGGGGTGCGTTATCCGCCGGTGCGCCTGGCGGAGGACTACTTCTTCGCCCTCGGGTGCCTGACGGCCGGCGCCACCTGGACGGTCACCAGGGAGCCGACCTACCGGTACGCCGTCCGGGGCACCTCGCTCACCGCGACCTACCGCCCGGCGGATGTCGAGGCCGTGGCGCTCCTGGACCTCGAGCTCGCGCAGACCCCCGGGGTGCTGGCCCGTCCTGCGCTGCTGCGTGAGGTGCGCCGGCACGGCCGCGCCGCTCACGACGCCGCCGTGTGGACCGAGTTCGTCCTGGCAATCCGCAGTCGTGACGCCCGGGTCGCGTGGCGCACGGCCACCGCCGGCAACCGAGCGGCTCGGGTGGTGGCCACCCGGGGTCCGACCGCAGTGGCGCGCGCCGTGGGTCGACGGTTGCGACGAGCCCAGTCCTGACGCGGGTGCCTCGACTGCGTGCGTCCCTCCCCGACCGGGTGTCCTCGGCCCGGGCGTGGGTGCGGCGTCGACCTGACGCAGGATAAGGTTCCGCTGGTTCGTCACGGTCCCCGAGCCCGTCACGGGCGGACCCGTCGGGTGCCGACCCGCGCCGCAGGTCAGCAGGTCTCTTCGACGCTCACAGGCCAGGAGAGGGAGGAACGCCGCGTGCAGATCTCCGTGCTCTACCGCACCCATGCCGGGGACAACGCCAAGCGCCGACCGCCGTGGTACGACCGGGCCGCTGCGCTGAGGTCCCTGCAGAGGGCACAGCGGGACGCGGGCGTCGCGATCACGGTGACCTTCGTGGTGGACCGGCAGATGCCCGCGGAGCTCGTGGCTCTGGTGCGCCCCGAGGACCGTGTCGTCACGATCACGGGCGGTTCCGCCTCGAGCAGCTTCCGTGCCTGCCTGGGCGTCGCCACGCGCCTGGCCGCGGTGGATGCTCCGGACACCCTCTACTGGTTCGCGGAGGACGACTACGCCTACCGGCCGGACGCGTTCAGCCAGCTGGCCTCCGCCGTGGACGCTGTCGACCAGGCCGACTACTTCACCCTGTACGTGCCGGACGACTCCGCGTGGCACGCCGCTCACCCCAGCCAGCCGTTCCGTGCTCTGAGGTCCGAGGAGCACCACGAGCAACGCGTCGCGGGACGCGACTGGCACCGGGTTCGTCAGACGACGTCGACTTTCGGCGTACGTCGAGAAGCACTGCTGCAGGACGAGAAGCTGCTCCGCCTGGGCTCCACGGTGGGGGCACCCTTCGACGCCGCCACGTGGGTGGCCCTGCAACGTCGCACCCCGTTCTCGTGGCGTCACCTGCTGCGCGACCTCGACCCCCACCTCTCACCGCGAGGGCTGGTCAAGGTACCGGCGAAGCCGGTCATGCGCATCGTGCTGAACGTCGTCTCGCGGGCCCGGCGCCGCCCGCCGCGGATCCTCCTCGCTCCCCGAGAGGACCTCGCCATCCACCTGGAACGGGGCATGGTCCCGCCCGACGCCGGCTGGGACCAGCTCGGACAGCAGTGGTTGTAGGGGGGCTACCAGAGCGTGCGGTAGGCGGCCGAGGCATCGGGCTGCCGCCCGACGGGGTGGGTCATGAACTGTCCGCTGCCGTAGTTCGAGACGTTGAACTGGATCTCGTACAGGACCTCACCTGCTCCCGACCCCGCGTGCTGCTCCAGCCATCGTCGCATCAGGACCATGAACGCCGCGGAGTCGCCCATGTCGGCGTTCGAGTTCCACTCCGAGATGGCGAACGGCTCACCCCGCTCGCCCGCGTAGACGCGGTGCGCGTCGAGTCCGCGGGGCGCACCTTCGGGGTCGACCTCGTCGAGCAGGTCGTCGAAGGATGCCTTGTCGTCGACGAACGGGTACTGGTTGTAGTAGTCGACGGCCATGACGTCCACGTCGTCAGCGTCGGGGGTGGCGTCGGTCCAGCGAAGGCCCAGGCTGGACGACGTCTCGGAGGTGGGGCAGAAGACGAGCTGCGCCTGGGGCAGGATCTCCTGCTGCAGGTCCCGGAACCGTGACCAGGCCGCCCGGAAGTCGTCGACCTCGGCCGAGGTCACCGACCAGGGCTCCCACTCGCCGTTGAACTCGTGGGCGAAGCGGAGGTAGATCGTCCCCTCTCGGCCGGACCGCGCCCGCTCCACGGCTCGCAGCGCCGTCGCCCAGCGCTCGTCGTAGGCCCCGTCTACAGCCGCCGACCAGGACTCACCCTGGTCCTTGTAGATGGCGCCCACGGAGAGATCGAGGTCCGCGTCCCACGAGCCGTACTCCGCGCCCGGCTGGAGCGTCCACTGGTTGGTCTGAGCCTCGAGCGAGTCGTTCCAGGTCGCGGCGATGCCGACCGGGCTGCCCCGCCAGCGTCCGAAGGCACCGGTCGCGACTCCGTCACCGGCGGCACCCGAGCTCCAGGTGGTCGGGCCGGCCACCTGCCCGTCGAGAGCTGATGGAGCCGTCTGCACCTCCCAGACCACGAGCCCGATGGCCGCGGCGACCGCAGCCACCAGGACGCCGAGAGGCACCAGGCGCCCGCGTGGACGGCGCGCGGAGCGTCCGGTCTGACCAGGTCGGTTCATGCCTCAAGTCTCCAGGACGACGGTGGTGAGCCCGGCCGGGGGTCGCCGAGCGCCGTCGATGCCCGTCCGGTCGAGGTCGGGCTCTGGTGTCAACGCGACAGCACCCGGAGCAACCCCGCGCGATACTCACGTCCCGCCCGCGGCCCGATCGGACGCGTGTACAACGACGACCGGCTGGTCCGGGTCGGCTCGTCGAAATAGCTCTCGAACGCGATGAACCGGGCGTTCTCCTCGAACCACCGCTGGAAGGCCCTGATGAACATCGGGTTGTCGCCGCCCGCGTTCCCACGCCACTGACACCCCGGCCCATTGCACGCGATGCCCCACTCCGGCACCGCGAGCTTCAGGCCCTGCGACCGCGCGAACCGCAGCGACTCGTTCCACTGGCCGTAGTCGTTCATGTGGCGGCGCCGGCTGTCCGCGTCCTTGATCGGCGGGTAGATGTCGTAGTCGTCGATCGCGTAGACGTCCACCTTGCCCTTGACCCTGAAGAACGCCGCACGCGAGCTCGCGCCGGTCTGGTCGGCACCGTGGTTGGGGTTCCACACGATCCGACAGCGCGGGCAGGTGCTGGTGATCAACCGGGCCGCCCTGCGGAACCCGCTCACCCAGGCGCCGCGGTTCGCGGGGGTCAAGGCCCAGTGGAACGCGTTGACGTTCATCTCCCAGCCCAGACGGACGTAGGCGTTCGCGTCGACCGCCGCGATGTTGGTGCCCAAGGTGGTCCAGTTCTCACGCGAGCCGGTGCGCTTCGCCGAGCGCGAGGCCGGCCACAGCGGCAACGAGACGACGAGGTCGTCCTCGGCGGGCACGAAGTACGAGGGCAGGGCGCGGGTCCAGAAGGTGGAGAGCATCGCCCGCCAGCTCTCCCGACCCGGATACACCACGATGTTGTCGACGGGGGTGCCCCGCTTCACGCCGAACCTCTCCGCGTTGGCACCGAGGACGTCGACCGGGGTCACCCCGGAGGACCACGGCAGACCGGAGCGCTCCTGGGGCTCGGGTGAGGCCGCCCGCGACGACGCCGGGGCTCGCGCCGCGGACGCAGGTCCAGCCCAGGCGATCATGGCCATCACCACGAGCAGCAGAGCAACGGTCCTGACCGGAGCAGGTGTGTCGAGCCGTGTAACCACTGTGTCCCCCGTGACGAGCCGGGTGGCTTGCCCCGATGGTTCGCGAGCCCGACGCACGGACGTTACCTGGAGGACTCAAACCGGGTCAGTCCACGTCGCGTGGTCCAGACCGCCCGTCCTCCGATCGGGCATTCCGGGTAGTCACCTGTCCCGAAGCCGAGGTGGGCCCCCGCCCCGGAGGTCAGTCTGGCCGGGCACCCCATCCCCCACCCGCCGCGCGCCCACCCATCGCGGCAGTCACGCAGGAGCCCCCCATGCTGCGGTCAGACGTCACCTGTCATCGACCCCGATCCCTGATCCTGCTGACAGCGACGCTCTGCGTCAGCCTGCTCGCCGCGCCCACGTGGGCCGGCTCGGCCGCTCACCGCGCGCCGCAGCAGGCGTTGCCGTCGGGCCCGTCCGTGGGCCAGTCCGCGCAGCCGGGTGCGCTCGGTGCGCCGACGAGCCCATCGGTGCGCAAGCGGGTCAAGCAGGCCACGGTCCGCAACGCCTCGTTCGGGCAGGGCACCCGCCACTGGACGGCCGCGGGTCGTCACGACACCATCCGGCCGGCGCGGGACGGACGTGGAGCCGGCCCCTCGATCGCCCTGACGAGCACCCGCCGCGGCACGGCTGAGCTGCGCCCCAGCAACCGCCTGGAGTTGCCGGGTCAGACCGGCAAGGTCAGGGCCGTCGCCTGGGTGCGCACCCTCGGGCCGGCAACCAAGGTGTCGATCCAGATCGAGGACGACACCCCCACCGCCGGCAAGCCGCTGGCCACTCGCTCGTACCGGGTGACGAAGCAGGACGGATGGCGCCGGATCGCGGTCGGTCGGGGCCTCGCCCTGGCGGCGGACAGCCGGTTGAGCCTGTCCGTCGTTGCTCCCGGCCTCAGTGGGTCCACGCTGCTGGTGGACGACGTGGCCCTGATGACGCTCGCGCCATCGGCGGCGGCCGGCGGGCGGACCTGGGCCAGCGGGGTCTCGGGAGACGGGGCCGCCGACGGCAGCTTCGGTCGGTGGCGGGGTGCTCCTGCCGAGATCGCGGGCACCTGGAACGACAACTTCGAGGCGCAGCAGCACCAGTGGACGGTGCTGGGCGGGTTCGAGTACGGGGCGTGGCAGCAGGACCTCGACGTGGCGATCGGCGGCATCTACTCCGACCGGGGCGACACCTGGCGCGCCGCGGCGGGTGGGGCGTACGACGCGCGGTGGGCTCAGGTGCTGACCACCCTGGCCGACGCCTGGACCGACCGGCCGGGAACCCTCTACATCCGCTTCGCCCACGAGTTCAACGGCGAGTGGTACCCCTGGAAGGTCACGGGAGGCCAGGCTAGCGACTTCAAGCAGGCGTGGCGCCGGTTCCGGGCGCTCCAGCTCGCGATCGTGCCGCAGGCCCAGCTGGTGCTGTCCCCGTCGAGCGAGACCTCGGCCAGCCTGGGCCTGGACTGGCGAGACGCGTTCCCCGGGAAGGAGTACGTCGACGTCCTGTCGGTCGACTACTACAACCAGTACCCCTTTGTGGACACCGCCAAGGAGTTCGCGACGAGTCTGGACGCGGTCGACGCCAAGGGCGCACCGCGCGGCCTGGAGTCCCACCGGAGGTTCGCCGAGGCCAACGGCCTGCCCTTCGCGATCTCGGAGTGGTCCAGCAACGCCAGCATGGGAGACAGCGATGCCTTCATGCGCCAGTTCCGCTCCTGGCTCACCGCCCACGCCGGATCAGGGCCGGGCGGCGTCCTCTACGAAATCCTCTTCAACGTCTCCGGCTACGGCGAGGGCCAGTTCCAGATCTCTCCGTCGACCCGGCAGCCGGAGGCGTCGTCTGCCTATCGGGATCTCTGGTAACCGCTCCGGGGGGCGCTCCCCAGCTCACGGGGCCAGAGGATGGCGCCGCGCGAGCCGACACCGCCGACCTGCTGGGGCGCCATCAGGCTTCGCCGGCGCTGCGTGCGAGAGCGGTCAGCGGCCCGCGTGGGCCAGCACGCCGACCGGGTTTTCCGAGCTGGCCGGCTGATCGACCGGGCCGCGCACCTGCATCTGACGCTTGGTCTTGGCGAGCCCGACAAGGCCGGTGAGAAAGCCCAGGCCTCCCACGCCGAGCCAGAGCACGATCTCCACAGTTTGAGCATCCACGTTGGAAAAACCTCCCGAAACGCAGGTCGACCGAGATGCCCCCCCGGGCAACCGCGTGCGGGCAAAAGTCCACACTCCGCGGCTCGATCAACCTGTACAACGAACGTAGCCCAGACCTTGGATCGATCCAACTTATGTGGAGCGAATCACAGTCGCACTAGACGGCCCCGTCGCTCGCGAGCACGGCTCGGACGGTCCGGACGAGGATCGAGACGTCGTAGGCCAGCGACCAGTTCTCGACGTAGTAGAGGTCGAGCCTGACGCTCTCGTCCCAGTCTAGGTTCGAGCGGCCGCTCACCTGCCACAGACCGGTCATCCCGGGCTTGACGAAGAGCCGGCGGGCGGCGGCGTCGTCGTACAGCGCGACCTCCCTGGCCACCTGAGGACGAGGGCCGACCAGGCTCATGTCACCACGGAGCACGTTCATCAGCTGCGGGATCTCATCGATGGAGTAGCGCCGGATGAACCGGCCGATGGGCGTGATGCGGGGGTCGTTCTCGATCTTGAACAACGGGGTGTCCGCGGAGCCCTGCTGCTTGAGCAGGCTCGCCAGCTCGGAGTCGGCGTCGGCCACCATCGAGCGGAACTTCAACATCCGGAACGGGCGGCCCTTCTTGCCGATTCGCTCGTGCGAGAAGAACAGTCCGCCAGGCGAGGTGGACACCACGATGACCGCCACCACCGCGAGGGGGATCGAGCCGAGCAGCAGGAGCCCGCCCGACACCAGGATGTCGAACCCCCGCTTGATGTAGCGGTCGGCGCCCTCGTAGCGCGGTGTCTCCACGTGCATCAGCGGCAGCCCCGCCACGGGCCGGGCGTGGATCCGCGGCCCGGCGATGTCGGTCAGGCTGGGTGCCATCACCAGGTGCTGCCGGCCGGGCTCCAGGCTCCAGCTCAGCGCCCGCAACCGCTCGGGCTCCAGGTTGTGACCGTCGGTGATCACGACGGTGTCGGCGTCACCCAGGCGGACGGCGTGCAGCAGGTCGTCGCTGGAGCGCCCCAGCACCGGGATGTCGCCCAGCCGGTCGCCGAGGTGGTCGCCGGCCGTGATCAGGGCCCCCACGACGTGGTAGCCCGCCTCCGGGTGCCGGCGCAGGTCGGCGGCGATCTTGGTGGCCGGGCCGGCCGAGCCCACGAGCAGCACCCGGGAGCAGAAGTCTCCTCGGACGCGGTGCAGCTTGAGCCACTGCCGCCACAGCACCCGGGACAGCAGCAGGGCGCCCACGGCGGCGGGCAGGGCGGTGAAGATGAAGGCGCGGGAGAACTCGACCCGCAAGACGAACGAGGTCAGGGCGATGATCACGAGCACGACGACCGACGACTGCACGACGGCCTTGTACTCCGCGGTGCCGGTGCCGATTCGGCGGTAGTCCCGGGACCCCGACGCCGCCAGGGCAAGGAGCCAGGTCAGGATCAACGCGCCGCTGGCAGCGACGTAGTTGAGTCCGAACCCGCTCACCGCTGCCGGGGCGACCAGCGGCTCTGCCGGGCCGACGGTCACCAGCGCAGCGCCCAGGATCGACCACAGCAGCGACAGCAGGTCGGTCAGGACCAGCCGAGTCGCGTAGTCCCGCTTCCAGTTCGTTCGTCGGGCCTCGTCCTTCGAGGACCCGACACCACACGTCGACGTGTCGACGAAACGGGTGCGTCGCATTTCCTCATCCCCCGAACAGCCGGCGTCGAGACGACGTCGGGCCTCGAGCCCCACCGATCGCCGGTCCTCACACGGACCGCACAGCAGCGTAGCCTTCAACTACGACACCCGTGCTCGGGGTGCACCATCCGACCCACGACTCGAGGCTGTCCCTCAGAACAGGTGGTCCAGCCGACTGGACGGGTCACCCAGCAGCTGCAGCAGCCGGGCCGCTCGGACCGCGGCGTCGTAGCCGGTGTCGAGGTCGATGTGCTGCGGGTCATCCTGCGCGTCGTCCTGCGGGTCGTCCACGAGGGGCCCGACTGCACCCTGCCGCATGTGCAGCCGGGCCAGCAGCTCGTCGCGGGGCAGCCCGCGCAGGTGCAGCAGCACGCAGGGGTCGGCCTCCATCAGCCAGGTCAGCTGGTAGAGCACGGCCAGGGCGTGCGGGCAGGGGTCCATCCAGGCGTCGCAGGTGCAGGTGGTGCCGAGCTCACCCCCGTAGGGCAGCAGCTCCACCCCGGACTCCTCGGCGTGCTCCACCAGCGAGTGCGGCAGGTCGCCAGCGAGCAGGGCCCCGATCCGTCCGGCCTCGGCCGCGACCGTCTCGACCAGGGAGTCGACGCCGGCGTCGTCCAGGACCGGCACCGTGCCGACCACGGTCCACACGTCGTCGCCGATGACGACGGGGGCCACGAAGCCGCCCCGGTCGACCGCGACCTGGCCCACGTCACCGGAGCGGGCGATGGTGCGGGCCCTCCGCAGGTCGGCCTCGGCGTACGCCGCCTCCTCGACGGCGCGCACCTAGGCCTTGCCCCACCAGCGGGCCGCCCGGGCGCCGCCCCGACGGGCCGGCACCCGCGGGTGCGTGACCCGGCCCACGGTCGTGGCCATCACGCCTGCCCCGGCGTGCGGCGCAGCGACACGAAGTCGCGCAGGTCGACGTTGCTGAGCTCGGTCAGCGCCGCCTCACCCTGGCCCAGGACCGAGTCGGCCAGCGCCCGTTTGCGACCCAGCAGCTCGGCGATCTTCTCCTCCACGGTGCCGCGGGTCACCAGCCGGTGCACCTGCACCGGCCGGGTCTGCCCGATCCGGTAGGCCCGATCGGTGGCCTGCTCCTCCACGGCCGGGTTCCACCAGCGGTCGAAGTGGATGACGTGGTCGGCCGCCGTCAGGTTGAGACCGGTGCCGCCTGCCCGCAGCGAGAGCAGGAACACCGGCACGCTGTCGGCATCGCCGGCCTGGAACCGTCGCACCATCGCCTCCCGCTCCCGGACGGGGGTGCCGCCGTGCAGGAACTGGTGGGGCACGCCGGCCTTCGCCAGGTGGGCTTCGAGCAGCCGGCCCATGGCGACGTACTGCGTGAAGACCAGCGCCGCCCCGCCCTCGGCCAGCACGGTGCCGAGCAGCTCGTCGACCAGGTCCAGCTTCTCGGAGCGTCCGGCCAGCCGGGCGCCGGACTCCTTGAGGAAGTGCGAGGGGTGGTTGCAGATCTGCTTCAGCCCGGTCAGCAGCGCCAGCACCAGGCCGCGGCGCATCTCCTCGTCGGAGCGCTCGATGCGCTCCATGGTGTCGCGCACGAACGCCTCGTAGAGCACGGTCTGCTCCCGGGTCAGGCCCAGCGGGTGGTCGGTCTCCGTCTTGGCCGGCAGCTCGGGGGCGATCCCGGGGTCGGACTTGCGCCGCCGCAGCAGGAACGGCCCGATCAGGTCCGCGAACTGCCGCGCCTTGACCGGGTCGACGCCCGACTCGATCGGGGCGGCCCATACCTTGCGGAACGCGTTGCGGCTGCCGAGCAGGCCCGGCGTGGTCCAGTCGAGGATCGCCCAGAGCTCGGTCAGATTGTTCTCGACCGGGGTGCCGGTCAGCGCCACCCGGGCCGTACTCGGGATCGAGCGCAGGCCACGTGCGGTCGAGGACCGCGGATTCTTGATGTGCTGCGCCTCGTCGGCCACGACCAGGTCCCAGGCGACCTCGGCCAACGCCTCGTGCGAGACCCGCATGGTGCCGTAGGTGGTCAGCACGAACCCGTCGGTGGTGTCGTCGAGGCTGCGCTGCGTCCCGTGGAAGCGGCGCACGGCGGTGCCCGGCGCGAACCGCTCGATCTCAGCCTCCCAGTTGCCCAGCAGGCTCGCGGGGCACACGACCAGGGTGGCGCCGGTGGCGCCCTCACGCACCCGGTGCTGCTGCAGCGCGATCAGCGTGACGGTCTTGCCCAGCCCCATGTCGTCGGCCAGGCAGGCGCCGAGGCCCTGGGCGGTCATCTCGGCCAGCCAGGTCAACCCCTCACGCTGGTAGTCACGCAAGGTGGCTCGCAGGGTGACCGGCACCTCCACCGGGGTCCGCGAGGAGGGGTCCAGCAGCTGTTCGCGCACCCTCAGCAGGCTCGCTCCGACGACGACCTGTTCCTCGGCGTCGTCGATGCGCACCACGCCGGTCAGGGCTGCGGCCACCGCCTGCACCGGGGTGACCGTGCGGACCAGGCGCTTCTTGGCCCGGCGCGCCACCGCGGGGTCGACCACGGTCCAGCTGCCCCGCAGCTTCATCACCGGCGCGGCCGAGCTGGCGAGGGCGTCCATCTCCTCCTCGGTCAACGGGTCGCCGTGCAGCGCGACCTGCCAACGGAACGCGAACATCTCGTCGGTCCCGAACGTGCTCTTCTGCAGCGGCTCCTCACGGTGCCCGGCCGCGCCGGCCCCGGTCGGTGGGCGGCGGTCCAGCACCGTGGTCGTGGTCAGGTCGCGACCCAGGCTGCGCGGCCACAGCACATCGACGCCCCGAGCGCCCAGCACACCCACGCCGGTGTCGAGGAGGCTGACCAGCTCGTCGACCTCGAGGGTGATCTGGTCGGGCACCCGCAACTCCAGCAGCCGGTCGAGCACCGGCCAGGCCTCGGCCGCGCCGCGTAACGCGATCGAGGCGTGGGTGCGGGCCCGCTCACCGAACCCGTGCGACGCGGCGGGGCCGGTCTCGGTCCAGAGCAGGGCCGCGTCGCACAGGTGCAGCGGGTCCTGCTCGTCGTGCACCTGCAGGACCAGGCGCACCGCACCTGCGACCAACTCCTCCTCGTCCGCCTCGACCCGCAGCGAGACCCGCACCAGCTGGGGCAGGTCGCGACCGGCGACCTGGGGACCGTGCCGGTCGATGCGCGCCTGCAACC
>JAJAYJ010000111.1 GCA_026786275.1 Nocardioides sp.
GCCCATTACGAAGTGCCAGAAAGTGGAGGTCGACATCGTGTCGGTCAACATCAAGCCCCTCGAGGACCGCATCGTCGTCAAGCCCCTCGACGCCGAGCAGACCACGGCTTCCGGCCTGGTCATCCCGGACACCGCCAAGGAGAAGCCCCAGGAGGGCGAAGTTCTCTCGATCGGTCCCGGTCGCATCGACGACAACGGCAACCGCGTGCCACTCGACGTGGCGGTCGGTGACAAGGTCATCTACAGCAAGTACGGCGGCACCGAGGTCAAGTACGCCGGGTCCGACTACCTCATCCTGTCGGCGCGCGACGTGCTCGCTGTCGTTTCCTGATTTCCCCCGATAGTCCGGTGCGAACCGACCGTGCGACCCCCGGGTCGTCGGTCGCTTCGTGCCGGGCTATCGGCTTTCTCTGAAGGAGAAGCAATGCCCAAGATCCTGGAGTTCGACGAGCACGCTCGCCGCGCCCTCGAGCGCGGTGTCGACGCGCTCGCCAACGCCGTCAAGGTCACCCTCGGCCCCAAGGGCCGCTACGTCGTGCTCGACAAGAAGTGGGGTGCGCCGACGATCACCAACGACGGCGTCACCGTCGCTCGCGAGATCGAGCTCGACGACCCGTTCGAGAACCTCGGCGCACAGCTGTGCAAGGAGGTCGCCACCAAGACCAACGACGTCGCCGGAGACGGCACGACCACGGCCACCGTCCTGGCCCAGGCGATGGTGCACGAGGGCCTGCGCGCCGTCGCCGCCGGCGCCAACCCGATGAGCCTCAAGCGCGGCATGGACCTCGCCACGGCGGCCGTCGGCCAGGCGCTCAGCGACGCCGCCCGCGAGGTCGACTCGGTGGAGGACATGGCCTCGGTGGCCACGATCTCCAGCCGCGACCAGGTGATCGGCGAGCTGCTCGCCGAGGCCTTCGACAAGGTCGGCAAGGACGGCGTCATCACCGTCGAGGAGTCCAACTCGATGGGCACCGAGCTCGAGTTCACCGAGGGGATGCAGTTCGACAAGGGCTACATCAGCCAGTACTTCGTCAGCGACCCCGAGCGCATGGAGGCCGTCCTCGACGACCCCTACATCCTGCTGCACCAGGGTAAAATCTCGGCGATCGCCGACCTGCTGCCCCTGCTGGAGAAGGTCATCGGCTCGGGCAAGCCGCTCTTCATCCTCGCCGAGGACGTTGAGGGCGAGGCGCTGTCGACCCTGGTCGTGAACAAGATCAAGGGCACCTTCAACGCCGTGGCCGTCAAGTCGCCGGCCTTCGGTGACCGCCGCAAGTCCATGGTCGAGGACATCGCCGCCCTCACCGGTGGCCAGGTCATCGCCCCCGAGATCGGCCTCAAGCTCGACCAGGTCGGTCTCGAGGTGCTCGGCCAGGCTCGTCGCGTGGTCGTCACCAAGGACAACACCACGATCATCGACGGGGCCGGCGACGCCGACGCCGTCGCGGCCCGGGTCTCGCAGATCAAGGCCGAGATCGAGGCCAGCGACTCCGACTGGGACACCGAGAAGCTGCAGGAGCGGCTGGCCAAGCTCGCCGGCGGCGTCTGCGTCGTCAAGGTCGGCGCGGCCACCGAGGTGGAGCTGAAGGAGAAGAAGCACCGCATCGAGGACGCCGTGTCCGCGACGCGTGCGGCCATCGAGGAGGGCATCGTCGCCGGTGGCGGCTCCGCCCTCATCCACGCGGTCTCCGTGCTCGACGGCGACCTCGGCCTCAAGGGCGACGAGGCGACGGGCGTGCGGATCGTGCGCAAGTCCGCCGACGAGCCGCTGCGCTGGATCGCCGAGAACGGTGGTGTCAACGGCTACGTCGTGACCACCAAGGTCCGCGAGATGGGCGTCGGCAACGGCTACAACGCCGCCACCGAGGAGTACGGCGACCTGGTCGCCCAGGGCGTCCTGGACCCGGTCAAGGTCACCCGCTCCGCGCTGGTCAACGCGGCCTCGATCGCAGCCATGCTGCTGACGACCGAGACGCTGATCGTCGAGAAGCCCGAGGAAGACGACGACGCCCCCGCGGGTGGCGGCCACGGCCACGGGCACGGTCACTGATCCACCCCTGCTGAACCAGGACGGCTCCTCCGCCTCGGCGGGGGAGCCGTTCCTGCGTCCGCGAAACCCGATCCGCCCGTTGGTTGAGCAGTGACGAGCGTGAGCGAGGAGCGTCGTCGAAACCCCCCGGACCTGGGCACCTTCCTTGGGTGAGGGGGGTTTGGACGATGCCGCTCGCCGGGGGCTCGCGGCTGCCCAACCAGCGGTGGGGCGAGGGTTTCGATGTCGCCTCAACCAGCGGTGGGGCGAGGGCCGCAGCTGCTCAACCAGCGGAACCCAGGCCCAGGCGGGTGGCGAGGAACTCCCACTCCAGGGCAGTCCGGTGCGCGGCCTGGGCGTTGGTGGAGGAGCCGCCGTGGCCGCCCTCGACGTTCTCCCAGGACGTGACGTCCTGACCCAGCTCCATCAGCCGGGCGGCCATCTTGCGAGCGTGGCCGGGGTGCACCCGGTCGTCGCGGGTCGAGGTGGTCAGCAGCACCGGGGGATAGGTGGTGGCGGGGTCGAGCCGGTGGTAGGCCGAGATCTCGCGGACGAACTCACGGTCGGCCGGGTCGTCGGGGTCGCCGTACTCGGCGATCCAGGACGCGCCGGCCAGCAGCCGGGTGTAGCGCAGCATGTCGAGCAGCGGCACCGCGCTCACCACGGCGCCGACCAGCTCGGGGTACCGGACCAGCATGTTGCCGGTCAGCAGGCCGCCGTTCGAGCCACCCATCACGCCCAGGTGCTCACGCGAGGTGACACCGGTGGCGACCAGGTCGGCGGCGACGGCGGCGAAGTCCTCGTAGGCGCGGTGTCGGTGCTCGCGCAGCGCGGCCTGGTGCCAGCCGGGCCCGTACTCCCCGCCGCCGCGGATGTTGGCCACGGCGTACGCGCCGCCGCGGGCCAGCCAGGCCCGGCCGGTGGCCCCGGAGTACGACGGGGTCAGCGACACCTCGAAGCCGCCGTAGCCGTAGAGCACGGTCGGGGTGGTCCCGCCGGCGGCCAGGTCGCGCGGGCGCACCAGGAAGTAGGGCACCCGGGTGCCGTCCAACGAGGTCGCGAACCGCTGCTCGACGACCGAGGCGTCGGTGTCGAAGTACGCCGGGCTGCGGCGCAGCACGTCCTGCTCGGTGGGCGGCCCGTGGGCGCCCAGGTCACACACGGCCAGCTCGGGCGGGCTCAGGTAGCCGCTGCTCTGCACCCAGACCCGGTCGGAGTCCACCGCGTCGACCGGCCAGACCAGCACGGAGGCCAGCTCGGTCAACCCGGTCATCGGGTGCCGGTCCCAACCGGTCCCACCCTCCGCCGGCGGGGTCAGCACCTGCACCCGGTGCTGCACGTCCTCCAGGCAGGTCAGGACCAGTCGGTGTCGGGTCACGTTCCAGCCCAGGATCGCCGTCGTCGGGGTCGGCTCGAAGAGCACGGCCAGGTCGCGCCCGCCGGCACGGAAGTCGTCGAGGCCGGTGGCGAGCAACGAGCCAGCGGCGTACGTCGTGCCGCCCACCGCCCAGTCCTCCCGCAGGTCGACGAGCAGCCGGCCCCGCCACAGTGACGTCTGGGCGGACTCGGGTACCTCGACGAGCTCGAGGGAGTCGTCCTCGCGCACCAGGTAGGTCAGGCCGGAGTAGAAGCCCGTGGACCGGGTCACCCAGGTCTGCTCGTGGCCGGGGGTCCGGTCGTGGCGCACCCCCACGCCGAGGTCCGCGACGTCGACCTCGAGCAGCACCTGCGCCTGGCCCAGTGGTTGACCGCGACGCCAACGGCGTGCCACCCGGGGGTAGCCCGAGCGGGTCAGGCTCTCGGGCCCGGTGTCGGTGGCCACCAGCACGGTGTCCTCGTCGACCCACCTCAGGTGCCCCTTGCCCTCGGGGCGCACGAAGGCGGGGGAGACCGGGTCGAGGGGGTCGACCCAGTCGCGGGTGAGCAGGTCCCACTCCCGGGTCGTGTCGGCGTCGGAGCCGCTTCGCGAGAGCGTCACCAGCGCGCGCGTGAAGGCCAGCGGTCCCGTGCGCAGGATGGCCGCACCGTGCCAGACCCACTGCTCGCCCTCCTCCACGCTCAGCGCGTCGAGGTCGATCAGGTCGTCCCACTGCGGGTCGTCGCTGCGGTAGGACTCCAGAGTGGTACGCCGCCACACGCCGCGCTCGTGGTCGGCGTCGCGCCACACGTTGTAGTACCAGTCGCCGGCCAGTCCCAGCAGCGGGATCCGGTCCTCCGAGTCCAGGACCTGCAGGATCGCGGCTTCGGTGCGCTCCAGGACCGGCCCCGCGAGGGTGGCCTCGGCGTGCGCGTTGCGCTCGCCCACCCAGGCCAGCGCGGCCTCGCCGGTGACCTCCTCGAGCCACAGGTGGGGGTCGGTCTCGCTCGGATGCTCGGTCGATGGGGAGGGCATGCCCCGAGCCTAGGAGCCCGGGGGTCCTCCTCAGGGACAGCTTGCCTGCAGGGGTGCCCGGTCGACGCCCCGGAGCAGCAGCACGGGACGGTCGCGGCAGCCGGTGCCGTGCACGACGTACCTCTTGCGCAGGGTCTCCAACAGCTCGGCTCCCGCGGGGTTGCCCCACGACCCGAAACCGACCCACGGCACGAACCAGGTCGGTGCCTGGGGGCTGTCCAGCAGCGCCCGGAGGTCGGCGTACTGGGGGTCCAGCGTGCGCATCGGCAGGCTCCAGAGGTGGGCGTACGGCGAGCCCAGGCCGCTGGCGAGCTGGATGTCGGCGCGGCCACCGAAGACCGTGAGCGTGTCGTCCGCCTCGGCGACCACCGCGATCGCCGCCCCGGTCTCGTAGGGCCCTGCACTCAGCGCACCGGCCAGCTCGAGCCCCACCCAGACCAGCACCGACACCGCCGCCGAGACCGCTGAGAGCGACACCACGACCCGCATCCGCCAGCCCCGTCGGGTGCCTCGGCGGGCCAGCAGGGCCACGACCAGCGCCCCGGACGGCACCAGGCCGAAGAGGTAGTCGAGCCAGAAGGACCCGCCGGCGACCAGGAGGGCCAGGTCGGCGAGCAGCAGGGCGGCGGTGGCCAGGGTGAGGGAGGGGTCGTCGCGGAACTCGCCGCGGATGTGGATCAGGAAGCCCGCGAAGATCAGCACCAGCCCGACGCCGACCGCGACGCCGAGCAGCAGCACCGCCCGGGCGGTCGGGGCGGAGGTGCCGCCGGCGGCGAGCACCGCGGAGGCATCGCTGCGGAAGCCGAGGACGGCGTAGGACAGGGTCGAGATCCGGACGCCCTCGGCCAGCGCCCAGCCCACGGTGGCCAGCACGGGCACCGCCGCCCCGCCCAGCGCGGCCAGGGCCAGCGGCAGGGCCTCTCGGCGGGTCAGCCTGCGGGTGGCCCAGGCCGCGAGCAGCAGCACGCCGCCGAAGACCAGCCCGCCCACCAGGTTCTGCTTGAAACCGACCGCGGTCATCCCCAGCAGGCCACCCAGCGCGGCCCACCCTGCCGCCGACCGGTGCCCCGACCCTGGCGGCGGGCCGGGCGCCGACCCGGTCGCACGGCGTTGCAGGGCCAGCACGGCCGCGA
>JAJAYJ010000112.1 GCA_026786275.1 Nocardioides sp.
GAGACCGGCGGCGAGGTCACGCCGCGGCACCGGGGTGCGCACGGCACGCAGCGCCTCGGTGACGCGGCGGCCGCCGACCCAGCACAGGGCGGCCGCCAGGGCCGTGAGGCCGAGCGGCACCAGCGTGATCTCCCCGGACGGCAGCGCGAGCGGTGCGCCGTGGGCCAGCACGTGGACGTCGACGCCCACCCGGGCCGCCTCGGACCAGCGCGCGCCCACCCGGGCCGACGTGAGCCAGACCAGCATCACCGGGACGACCGCGAACACCAGCCCTGCGCCGCAGGCCTGCGCGGCCGCCAGCGCCCCCACCAGGTAGGGCGACTGCAGCGCCGGGCGCTCGGGCACCTGGCCGTCGACGACCGGTGTGGGGCGCGGGGTTCGGGTCAGCAGGCTCATCGCGTCCCATCGTCGCCCGGACCGCCCACGACGTGGCGCTCCCACGCCGGTCGAGCGGGGGTCAGCCGCGCGCTCGCCACTCCTCGGCGAGCAGCGCGTAGGCGAAGCCGTCCATCCACTCGCCGCTGCGGTGCAGGGACTCGCGCACCGAGTGCGTCTCGCGCCGCATGCCGAGGCGTTCCATCAGCCGCCACGAGGGCTCGTTGGCGGCGAAGCAGGCTGCCTCGACGCGTCGGATGCCGAGCTCTCCGAAGCAGATCGCCAGGAGCTCGGCGACCGCCTCGGTGGCGTAGCCGCGGCCACCCGCGGTCGGGGCGAATGCCCACCCGAGCTCGGCCTGGGTGCCCCTGGCCCGGTCGCGCACCTCGAGCTGGGCCCAGGCGTCCTGGACGTCGAGCATGAGATCGCCCACCAGCTGGTCCGGTGCGTCGAGCAGGGAGACCACGAGCGTCGTGTCCAGGCGCTCGGGGAGCACGAAGTACCGGCGGAACTGCTCGAGGTCCGGCGGCCTCGCGGTGATCCAGCTGCCGACCTCGGGCAGACCCCGGAACGCCCAGACCTGCTCGACGTCATCTGGCTGAGCTGGCCGCAACGACAGCCGCTGCGTCCTGCGGGGCCAGCTCAGACCACCCAGGGGACCTGCGGCGATCACAGCGACTGCATGATCTCCCGCATGAGGTCCGCGGTCTCGCTCGGCGTCTTGCCGACCTTGACCCCGGCCGCCTCGAGGGCGTCCTTCTTGGCCTGGGCCGTGCCGGACGAGCCGGAGACGATGGCGCCGGCGTGGCCCATCGTCTTGCCCTCGGGCGCGGTGAAACCGGCGACGTAGCCGACGACCGGCTTGGTCACGTGGTCCTTGATGTAGGCCGCCGCGCGCTCCTCGGCGTCGCCGCCGATCTCGCCGATCATCACGATCGCCGCGGTCTCGGGGTCGTTCTCGAACGCCTCGAGGCAGTCGATGTGCGTGGTGCCGATGATCGGGTCGCCGCCGATGCCGACGGCGGTGGAGAAGCCGAAGTCCCGCAGCTCGTACATCATCTGGTAGGTCAGCGTGCCGGACTTGCTGACCAGCCCGACCTTGCCGGGGCCTGAGATGGTGGCGGGGATGATGCCGGCGTTGGACTGCCCGGGGCTGATGAGGCCAGGGCAGTTCGGGCCGATCACCCGGGTGGTGCCCGAGGCCTTGGCGTGCGCCCAGAGCTCGGCGCTGTCCTTGACCGCCACGCCCTCGGTGATGACGACGGCCAGCGAGATGCCGGCGTCGATCGCCTCCACGGCAGCGGCCTTGGTGAAGGCGGCCGGGACGAAGATGACCGACACGTCGGCGCCGGTCTCCTCCATCGCCTCGGCCACGGTGCCGAACACCGGCACGCTGACGTCGCCATCGAAGGTGACGGTCTCGCCTGCCTTGCGCGGGTTCACGCCGCCGACCACGTTCGTGCCGGAGGCCAGCATCCGCTGGGAGTGCTTCATGCCCTCCGAGCCGGTCATGCCCTGGACGATGACCTTGCTGTCCTTGGTGAGGAAGATCGCCATGTCGAAGTGCTCCCTGTCTCAGCTCGCCGCAGCGAGCTCGGCGGCCTTGCGGGCCGCGCCGTCCATGGTCTCCGCGATCGTCACGAGGGGGTGGTCCGCCTCCGCGAGGATGCGCCGCCCCTCCTCGACGTTGTTGCCGTCCAGGCGCACCACGATGGGCTTGGTGGCCTCGTCGCCGAGCAGCTGCAACGCCTGGACGATGCCGGTGGCGACGTCGTCGCAGGAGGTGATGCCGCCGAACACGTTCACGAACACGCTCTTGACCTGCTCGTCGCCGAGGATCACGTGCAGGCCGTCGGCCATCACCTGCGCCGAGGCGCCGCCGCCGATGTCGAGGAAGTTGGCGGGCTTCTGGCCGCCGAACTCCTCGCCGGCGTAGGCCACGACGTCGAGGGTGCTCATCACGAGCCCGGCGCCGTTGCCGATGATGCCGACCGAGCCGTCGAGCTTGACGTAGTTGAGGCCCTTGGCAGCCGCCGCCGCCTCGAGCGGGTCGGCGGCCTCCTTGTCCTCCAGCGCGGCGTGCCCGGGCTGGCGGAAGTCGGCGTTGGCGTCGAGCGACACCTTGCCGTCGAGGGCGACGATCGCGCCGTCCTCCGTGCGCACCAGCGGGTTCACCTCGACCAGCGTGGCGTCCTCGTCGCGGTAGACCACCCACAGCTTCTGCAGGACGTCGGCGACCTTGCCCTTGAGCTCGTCGGAGAAGCCTGCGGCCGTGACGATCTCGTCGGCCTTGGCGGCGTCGATGCCCACCGCGGGGTCGACCTCGACCTTGGCGAGCGCCTCGGGACGCTCCTCGGCCAGGGTCTCGATGTCGACGCCGCCCTCGACCGAGCACATCGCGAGGTAGGAGCGGTTCGCGCGGTCGAGCAGCAGCGAGAAGTAGTACTCGTCGGCGATCTTCGCGCCCTCGGCGATCATCACGCGGTGCACGGTGTGGCCCTTGATGTCCATGCCGAGGATCTCTTCGGCCTTCTCGGCCGTCTCGTCGGGGTTGTGGGCCAGCTTCACGCCACCGGCCTTGCCGCGGCCACCGGTCTTCACCTGGGCCTTGACGACCACGGTGCCACCACCGAGCTCCTCGGCCGCCGCCCGCGCCTCGTCCGGCGTGGTGGCCACCAGCCCTCGCAGCACGGGCACCCCGTGCGCCTCGAACACGTCACGTGCCTGGTACTCGTACAGGTCCACGAGGTCCGTCCTTCGTCGTCGAACTGGGGTCGGTCGAACACAGTCAAGAAGTCCGGGGCGAGCCTAGCGGGGACGCGGACCCCGGCCTCCCGGGCGACCTGGTGAGGCACGTCACCAACTCCTGGACCTATTGGTGATCGCGGCAGCCAGACCACAGCCGGAGGAGACAGCATGACCAGCACCGAGAGCACGAGCAGCGCGACCCCCACCGGCGTCCGCGAGGACCGGAACGGGCAGCCGCACCTGGTGGTCACCCGCACCTTCCGCGCACCGGCCCGGGACGTCTTGGCGAGCCTCACCGAGGCCGAGCGGCTGCATCAAGGTCTGCGAGGCCCCCGGTCCGGGTGCGGGTGCGGGTGCGTGAACCCCGACCCCACCCAGAACTGGACGCTGGACCTGTCCGTTGGCCAGGACTGCGACACCACCACGCTGCGGCCGGCCCAGGTGATCGAGGAACACACCGACGCCACCCACGTCAGTCCCGGGTGGGAGTACCAGCTGGACCGGCTCGAGGCGCACGTGAAACGGGGAGGACGCCACGGCGGTGACCTTCGACCAGCGCTACACCTCGGTGGCCCCCACTACGCCGACGCCTTCGGTTGATCGACGGTCAGTGCTCAACGGCCGGCCCGGAGAACAACGTCGCGTTCTCGGCGGCGTAGGTACCGGCCGCCCAGCCCTCGGCGTCGTTCACCGAGCCCAGGCTGCGCTCCTGCAGCTCGGGGAACAGGGCCTCGACGGCGTCGTCCACCTCGCGGCCCCGGTCCGCCAGGACGGCGACCAGGTCCGTGCCTGGACCGTGCCGCGCCCGGGTCCCGCCGGACGCCGACGCGCCGGCCTGGTCGACCTCGGCGTCCACGGCCGCCCGCAGCCGCTGCCCGATCCGGTGCGAGTAGGCCAGCAGGAACGACTGACGGAAGGACCGGGTCCGGGACCGCCCGCCGACGGTGGCGCGGGAGCCGTGCCCGGTCATCGCGTGGGTGGCCTGCACCAGCAGGGACAGGTACAGGGTCTCCGTGGCCCTCAGGTCGGCCTCGAAGCCCACCACCGTGGAGAACCCGAGGTGCTTGGACCACACCGTCCGGCAGCGGTTGGCCCCGGCGACAGCATCCAGCAGCGACGCCTTGGGCGCCTCGTACGGCCGGTCCACCCCCACCCGGCGGGCGATCGGTGCGGCGGCCGGCTCCGACCTCGCCAGCAGGGCCTGGTCGATGCTGTGCCGGGCCATCAGCGACTGGGCCGCCGCGGTGAAGGTCTCGGCCTCGGCCTCGTACGGCGTGGACTCCGCCTGCGCCAGCAGCGCCCGCACCCGCTCCAGCAGCCGGGCCGTCACCCTGGGCTCACCCTCGGGACGCGGCGCCACGGGGGCCTGCCACCGGCCCGGACGGGCGTCCACCCGATCGAGGGCAGGGAGCTGCACCAGCAGGTCGAGCAGGGTCGCGGCGTCGACCAGCACGTCGACCGCGGCACCGGCACCCGACAGTCTCGCCGTCAACGGGTCCGTCTCCGGGGACCACCACACTCGCGCCAGGTGGGAGTCCAGCTGCTCGTGCCAGCGGGGCGACACGGTGGCGGCGGCGTACCGGGACAGCGACAGGGCGACGAGGTCCGCGGTCAGCTCCACGGCACCCGGCCCCAGGGCCCGGGACACGTGGCGCAGGAGGTCCGCCGGCTCCCAGCCGTGCTCCCAGGCCCACTCGACCTCGCCCGAGAGCCGACCGACGAGGTAGGAGACGAGCTCGGACGTGGCCCGGGCGCCCGCGAGCACGGCGTGCACCTCGAACTCGGCGCTCTCGGCCTCCTCGGCGCGCCCCTCGGCACGCATCCGCAGCAGCCGGTGCAGCCAGGAGAGCGAGAGCTCGGCCTCCCGCTCAGGCGATGACGCGGCCCCGCCACCGAACCCCGGCCAGGTCTGACCGAAGGCGCCCGGCCAGGCTCCGGTGACCGGCCCCCGTGGTGCGGCCCGACCCTGCCGGGCTGCTCCGTGCTGCGCCTTGGCCTTCGCCTTCGCCTTGGCCTTGCGTCGCTGCTGGTTGTTCCGGCCCACCCGACACCGCCCTCGCCTCGCCTCGCTACCGACCCCGCGAAGCCTGCCAGAGGCGACCGACAGCGGTCACACCGTGGTCCACAGCCTCGACCCCCCGGTCGACCGGCGGCGCGGCCGTGCTCGGCGTACGGTCGTTGCATGGTGACCAGGCCCCCCGTCCGGGACGTCGACGACTCCGACCTCGAGGTCTCCGCCCCGAAGCGCTCCGCCGCCGGTGTCCCGGGGGTGCTGACGGCCCTGAAGATGGCCGTCGACCAGATGGGCGTGGTGCGCACCGCCCGCACCCTGCTGCGGGTGAACCAGGACGACGGCTTCGACTGCCAGGGCTGCGCGTGGCCCGACCCGCCTGCGGGACACCGGCACACGGCCGAGTTCTGCGAGAACGGAGCCAAGGCCGTGGCCGAGGAGGCCACCGTGAGACGCGTCGGCCCCGAGTTCTTCGCCGAGCACCCGATCTCGGACCTCGCCGAACGCAGCGGCTACTGGCTCGGGCAGCAGGGCCGGCTCACCGACCCGGTGGTGCGGCGCGCGGGATCGGACCACTACGAGCCGATCTCGTGGGACGACGCCTTCGCGATGGTGGGCCGGCACCTGAACGCCCTGGGCTCGCCGGACGAGGCGACGTTCTACACATCGGGCCGCACCTCGAACGAGGCCGCGTTCGCCTACCAGCTGTTCGCCCGCGCCTACGGCACCAACAACCTCCCCGACTGCTCCAACATGTGCCACGAGTCCACGTCGGTCGCGCTGGCAGAGACGATCGGGATCGGCAAGGGCAGCGTCTCGCTCGAGGACGTGCACGAGGCCGAGCTGATCGTCATCACCGGGCAGAACCCGGGCACCAACCACCCGCGGATGCTGACCGCGCTGGAGAGGGCCAAGAAGAACGGCGCGAAGATCCTCGCGGTCAACCCGCTGCGCGAGGCCGGGCTGACGAGGTTCCACAACCCGCAGAACCCCCGAGGCCTCGTGACCGGGACGGCACTGGCCGACCTGCACCTGCCGGTGCGGGTCAACGGCGACCTCGCGCTGTTCCAGGCCATCGGGCACCTGGTGCTCGCCGCCGAGGACACGGCCGCTGCTGCCGGTCGCCCCGGGGCTGTCGCCGACCTGGAGTTCATCACCCGGCACACCACGGGTTTCGAGGCCTGGGCCGAGCACGTGCGTGCCCTCGACTGGGACGTCGTGCTGGAGTCCACCGGCCTGTCGATGGACCAGATCGAGGACGCCGCAGCGATGTTCCTGGAGGCCGGGTCGGTCGTGCACTGCTGGGCGATGGGGATCACCCAGCACAAGAACGCCGTCGGCACGATCAAGGAGTTCGTCAACCTCGCGCTGCTCACCGGGGACATCGGCCGTCCTGGTGCGGGTCTGTGCCCCGTGCGCGGCCACTCCAACGTCCAGGGCGACCGGACGATGGGCATCTGGGACCGGCCTCCGGTGTGGTTCCTCGACGCCCTGCAGCGCGAGTTCGGCTTCGACCCGCCGCGCGAGCACGGGCTCGACACCGTCGACTCGATCCGCGCGCTGCGCGACGGCCAGGCGCACGTGTTCGTCGGCATGGGAGGCAACTTCGTCTCCGCCACCCCCGACACGGAGGTCACCGAAGGGGCGCTGCGCAACGCGGCGCTCACGGTCCAGGTCTCGACCAAGCTGAACCGGTCGCACGCCGTCTGCGGCGAGGAGGCGCTGATCCTGCCCGCCCTGGGGCGCACCGAGATCGACCGCACCGGGGGCACCGAGCAGAAGGTCACCGTCGAGGACTCGATGTCGTCGGTGCACGCCTCGCGGGGCCGGGGCGCGCCCGCCGCCACCCACCAGCGGGCCGCGGGGGCCGGGGGCAGCCCAAAACCCCCCGCGCCCCGCGGCGGCCCGGGCGGCCGCGCGGGGGCGGCCGGGCGCCCCCCCCA
>JAJAYJ010000113.1 GCA_026786275.1 Nocardioides sp.
CCGCAGCACCGCGTCGGCCAGGGGGCCGGCGTCGGGGGCACCCCAGGCGCCGGATGTGTCGTCGACCAGCTCGCGCGCCCCGCCCCGGTCGGCGGTGACGACCGGCGTGCCGCACGCCAGCGCCTCGAGCACGGCCAGGCCGAAGGTCTCGCTGGGGCACACCGACAGGGACACGTCGGCCGCGGCGATCCGGCGGCTCAGGTCAGCGCGCGAGTCGACGTAGCCGTGGAAGGTGACCGGAGCCCCGTCGGCCAGCTCCTCCAGCTCGCCGCGGTGCGGACCGTCGCCGTACACGTCGAGCCGCAGGGGTACGCCGCGCCGGTGCAGCTCGACCGCGGTCGCCACCGCGAGGTGCGGCGACTTCTCTCGCGAGAGCCGGCCCACGTGCACGAGCTTCAGCAGGCCCGGCTCCGGGTCCGCCGCGCCGGTTCGGGGCGCGAAGGTGGCGAGGTCCACGCCCAGCGGCACCTGGTCGATCGGGCAGCCCACCGCGTCGGCCAGCGCCTGGAACTCGTGGCGCGCGTAGCCCGAGGTCACCACGATGCTGTCGAAGCTGCGCACCAGGATCCGGTTCAGCAGCGTGATCGACACCTTCGACGTGGTGTCCAGGCCGGTCCGCAGCGCAACCATGTCATCGAGCCGTTCGTGGGAGAACAGCACGGAGCGGACGTCGTTGCGCCGGGCCCAGCGGCTCACCGGCAGCAGGGTGAGCTTGTCGCTGAGCTCGACCGACGTCGGAGCGAACGACTCCAGCACGTCGATCACCCGCCAGGGCTCCACGATCAGCCGGTAGCCGCCGCCCACCTGCGGGGCCCGCAGCTGCACCACGTCGCCCGCCTCGGTGCTGGTCACGGCGTCGACGGGGCCGGGGACGACGAGCAGCCGCGGCACGCCGGCGTCGGCGTACCCCTGGCCGAGCGCAGCGAGCGCGGTCTTCATCCCGCCGGACGCGGGGCCGATGAAATTGGCGAGCTGGGCGATACGCACCGGCCCACCCTCCCGTGGGCCGGTGAACGCCCGGTGACCTGGGGGAGGCCTGCGGACGCAGAACCGCCCCCGGCCGCAGGGTGCGGGCCGGGGGCGGTGTGCGGGATCAGCGTCGACGCACGATGAGGTCAGCCGATCTTCCTGACCTGCAGGTCACCGCCGAACGTGTCGAACCAGGTCTGACGCCGTTCCACGTCGGAGGTGATGCCGACGATGATCAGGACGACGGCGCCGATCGAGATCAGGAAGCTCAGCACGCTGCCGAAGGTGCCCAGGATGCCGAGCAGGCCGGCCGCCAGCCAGATGTTCCGCTTGAGGGCCTGCACCAGGGTCGGGTTGCTGCCGTCCGGGGCGACGACCTTGAGCTTCATGGCCATCTTCCCGAGCGTCTGGCCCCGGCTGGACTCCAGGAAGGCGAAGTAGCCCAGCACGAGCGCCGTGGTGATGAGCGAGGACACCAGGTTGTAGACGGCCCGGCTGCCGGTGTCGACCTGACCGGTCTGCAGGTTGACCGTGGTGGAGTCGCTGCTGATCAGGATCGCGGCGAAGACGATGCCGAGGATCACCGAGACGACGGCGAACAGCACTCCGTCGATCAGCCGGGCCAGGAAGCGGTCGAGCAGGTTGCCCGGCTGTGCGCCGCCCGCGTGGGGCGTGGCGCCGCCGTACCCACCGGGAGCCGGAGGCGGCGTGTCCCCGTACCCGCCGTACCCCCCGTACCCGCCGGGGGTCCCAGGCGGTGGGGTCGACGGTGGGGGCGGCGGCGGGGGCGTACCGCCACCGGGCGGCGTGGGCGGCTGCGGGGGCTCGGTGCTCGACATGGGGGGCTCCTTCGGACAGGGGTTGACGATGGTCCCGGGGTCCGACGACGACCGCCGGGGCTCGCGACCAGGCTGAACCTAGCGTTTCCGGGCCCCGCGGAACAGCGTTCGTCGCGCCGGGCAGACATGACAGCCTTGAGGGTGGTTCGGGCGTCTCGGCGCCCGGAGGATGATGAACCCATGGGACGCAAGGCACCGACCACCGACGTTGACGAGGCAGACCTGGAGGTGACCGGCGCCAAGCACGCGGCGGCCGGCACCACTGCAGTGGCTGTGAGCATGAAGCGGGCACTCGAGCAGATGGGGGTGAGCCGTACGGCCCGGACCCTGCTCAAGCTCAACCAGACCGACGGCTTCGACTGCCAGGGCTGCGCCTGGCCGGACCCCTCTCCGGAGCACCGGCACACCGCCGAGTTCTGCGAGAACGGCGCCAAGGCCGTCGCCGAGGAGGCCACCCTGCGCCGGGTCGGGCGCGAGTTCTTCGCCGCGCACCCGATCGAGGAGCTGCACGATCGGACCGACTACTGGCTGGGCCAGCAGGGTCGGATCACCGAGCCGATGGTGCTGCGCGCCGGGGCCACCCACTACGAGCCGATCTCCTGGGACGACGCGTTCGCGCTGATCGGCACCCACCTCAACGCTCTGGACTCGCCGGACGAGGCGATCTTCTACACCTCCGGCAAGACCTCCAACGAGGCCGCGTTCGCCTACCAGCTCTTCGTGCGCGCCTTCGGCACCAACAACCTGCCCGACTGCTCCAACATGTGTCACGAGTCCACCTCGGTGGGTCTCGCCGAGGTGATCGGCATCGGCAAGGCGTCGGTCACCTTCGACGACGTCCTGAGCGCCGACCTCATCGTGATCGCGGGACAGAACCCCGGCACCAACCACCCGCGGATGCTGACGGCCCTCGAGGAGGCCAAGCAGAACGGCGCGAAGGTGCTGGCGATCAACCCGCTCAAGGAAGCCGGGCTGGTCCGCTTCAAGAACCCCCAGAACGTACGGGGCGTGGTCGGCAACGGCACCGAGATGGCCGACCTGCACCTGCCCGTGCGGATCAACGGTGACCTGGCGCTCTTCCAGGCGATCTCCTCGCTGCTGCTGGAGTGGGGCCACGTCGACCACGACTTCATCGGCCAGCACACGCACGGCTTCGAGGAGTGGGCCGAGCACCTGCGCGCGCTCGACTGGGACCTGGTGCTGCGCTCCACCGGGCTGGCCCGCGCCGAGATCGAGGAGGCCGCGCGGATGATCGCCGCCTCCGAGAAGACCGTCTACTGCTGGGCGATGGGCATCACCCAGCACCGCAACGCGGTCGCCACGGTCAAGGAGATCGCGAACCTGTCCTTCCTGCAGGGCAACATCGGCAAGCCGGGCGCCGGGCTCTTCCCGGTCCGCGGCCACTCCAACGTGCAGGGTGACCGCACCATGGGCATCTGGGAGCGTGCGCCCGGTCACTTCCTCGACGCGCTGCACGACGAGTTCGGCTTCGAGCCGCCGCGTGAGCACGGGTACGACGCCGTGGCGGCCGTCAAGGCGCTGCGCGACGGCAAGGCCAAGGTGTTCTTCGCCATGGGCGGCAACTTCACCTCGGCCATGTCCGACACCTCGGTCACCGAGGACGCCATGCGTCGTGCCGAGCTCACGGTGCACGTGTCGACCAAGCCCAACCGCTCCCACGTCGTGCACGGTCGCGAGGCGCTGATCCTGCCCGCCCTCGGGCGCAGCGAGAAGGACCTGACCGGCGGCATCGCGCAGCGGGTCACGGTCGAGGACTCGCTCTGCTCGGTGCACGCCTCGCAGGGCCCCCTCAAGCCGGCCTCGAAGCACCTGCGGTCCGAGGTCGACATCGTCTGCTCGATGGCACTGGCCACCATCGGCTCCCGCTACGACATCCCGTGGGCGGCGTTCCGTGACGACTACAGCGAGATCCGCCGCCGGATCGCCCGCGTGGTGCCCGGGTGCGCCGGGTACGACGAGAAGGTCGACAAGCCGGGCGGGTTCATGCTGCCGCACCCGCCGCGCGACACCCGCACCTTCCCGACCGCCAAGGACCGCGCCATCTTCACCGTCAGCCCCACCGAGGTGCTGCACGTGCCCGAAGGCCGCCTGCTGCTGCAGACGATGCGCTCCCACGACCAGTTCAACACCACCATCTACGGCCTCGACGACCGCTACCGCGGCATCAAGAACGGGCGCCGCGTGGTGTTCGTGAACCCCGACGACATGGTCTCCCTGCACCTGGACGAGGGCCAGTTGGTCGACATCGTCAGCGAGTGGGAGGACGGGTCCGAGCGGATGGTGCCGCGCTTCCGGGTGGTCTCCTACGACACCCCCCGTGGCTGCACCGGCGCCTACTACCCCGAGACCAACCCCCTGGTGCCGTTGGACTCCAAGGCCGACGGCAGCAACCAGCCCGCGTTCAAGTCGGTGATCGTGCGGCTGGTGGCGCGCCCCGACGAGGTGCCGCAGCACGAGCGCGCCCACACGATGGCGGAGCGGACCACCTCGGCGGGGCGTGGCGACGAGCAGAAGCGCCAGGTGGAGCCGCTGCACCTCGCGTAGGCCGTCTCGCCCGGGCCGAGGCTGGCGGCCATGAGCAACCTCGAGCAGCGTCCCGGCGAAATGGAGGTCGAGGTCGCGGCGCCGGTGGCGTCGAGGTGATGGTGGCCCGGGAGGTGCCGCTCGGCGGCCTGCGGGCAATGAGCGTGCGTCGTACGCTGCCGCAGCGGCGACGGTCCTTGATCGGCGCGTGGTGCTTCGTGGACCACTGCGGGCCGGACGCGGTGCACGAGAGCGGTGGGATGGTCGTGGCCCCGCATCCACACGTCGGCCTGCAGACGGTGAGCTGGCTGTTCACCGGAGAGGTCGAGCACCGCGACAGCGCGGGGCACCACGCGATGGTGCGGCCCGGAGAGCTGAACCTGATGACCGCCGGGGCGGGACATCAGCCACTCCGAGGTCTCGACCGCGGCGACCACCACCCTGCACGGGGCGTAGCGATGGGTCGCCCTGCCCGAGGAGGCCCGGCACACCGACCCGGGGTTCGCCCACCACGCGCCCGACCCGGTGACCGGGCCCGGCTGGCGGGCCCGGGTCTTCCTGGGGTCGCTGCTCGGTGTGACCTCACCGGTCCGGACCTGGACCCCGCTCCTCGGGGCCGAGGTGCTCCTCGAGCCGGGCGCCTGCCTCGACCTCTCCGTCGACCCCACCCACGAGCTCGGCGTCCTGGTGGACACCGGGGCGGTGCAGGTCGGCGGGCAGCACACCCGGCGCCAGGAGCTGGCCTAGGGGCCCCCGGGTCCGGGACCCTCACGGTTGCCGCCCACGACGAGCCCGTGCGGCTGCTGGTCCTCGGCGGGCCGCCGTGCGGCGAGGCCATCGTGATGTGGTGGAACTTCGTCGGGCGCAGCCACGAGAAGTCGTCGAGGCCAGCGAGCGCTGGCAGGCCCAGGTGGAAGCTCCGACGGGCTGGACGACGGCTGGTTCGGCGTGCCGGCGGGTGACCTGCGGGCGCCGATCCCGGCACCTGCGCTGCCGCACGTGCGGCTCAGGCAGCGTCGCTGAGTCGTCGCCGGGCTCGTCGATGGGGTTGTCGGTGGGGTCCGCAAGAATGCGGCCATGGGACCCGAGACCGGCGACGACGGCATCGCCCGCTGCCCCTGGGGCGCGGCGCCCGGCGCGATGCGCGACTACCACGACACCGAGTGGGGCGTGCGGGTGCACGGTGAGGCGGCGTACCTGGAGCGACTCACCCTGGAGGCGTTCCAGTCGGGACTGGCCTGGTCCACGATCCTGCACAAGCGGCCGGCGTTCCGCGAGGTGTTCCTGGGTTTCGACGCCGACGCGGTCTCCGCGTTCACCGTTGACGACCAGGCGCGGCTGATGCAAGACACCCGCATCGTGCGCAACCGGCGCAAGATCCAGGCCGCGGTCGCCAACGCCCGGGCCACGGTGGCCCTCCGCGCGCAGGAGGGCCTGGAGTCGCTCGTGCTCGGGTTCGCCCCCGACGTGCCTCCCGCGCCCGTCACGACCGAGCAGCTGGCCACGACGTCCGACGGGTCCACGGCCCTGGCGCGCGAGCTCAAGCGGCGGGGCTTCGCGTTCGTGGGACCGACCACCATGCAGGCCCTGATGCAGGCGCTCGGCGTCGTCGACCCGCACCTGGTCGGCTGCCACCGCCATGGTGTCGCGAGGTGACCTACGGTGACCTCTTTGGGTGAAACCGTCGGCTTGTGCCACGGCTGGTCCCGAGTGAATTTAGGCTGATCGCCATCAGCCGCCCCGGGCTCATCGAGGGGCCACGCTCCTCCTGCTGTCTCTGACGCCGGGGGGCCTGCTTTTCATGCGTCCGATCGGACCTCGGGGCGTAGTCCTCTTGTGCGCTGCCGTCGCATCCGGTCAAAACGTCGGGCCACCCGGGTAGTTCTCCGCCGATCTCCTGCTCAGAGTCACCGCTTACTTGAGAGTTCATCCAGGCGCTCCCGCACGGGGTGCAGGACCTCGAGGAGCGGCAGATGACAAGCATGCGGACCGGTGACGTGGCGATGGTGCGGCGACGTCGCTTCTCGCCCTGGGTGTGGGGCGGCAGCGCACTGGCGGCGGGGGTGATGGTGCTGGGGGTCAGCGGGACGTTGTCCTCGTGGACGAGCGCGATCGTCACCAACGACGGCAACGATGTCGCCTCCGCCGCGGCGGTCTCGCTCGAGGAGTCGAGCGGTGGCGTCGTGTGCGTCGACACGGCGGCTTCTGCGACGAACACCGCAACGTGCTCGACGATCAACAAGTACGGCGGCACCACCACGCCACTGGCTCCCGGGCAGAGCCAGACGGTCACCGTCTCGTTGAAGAACACCGGCACCGGCAACGGTGCCCTGACCCTCGACGCGGACGCCTGCACCTCGAGCGCCGTGGCCGGGTCGAGCGGCGCTGAGCCCACGGCGTACCCCCTGTGCTCGCAGCTCAGGGTCGCCCTGTCCTGCACCAACCCGGTGACGTCCTTCGCCGCGGTCACGCCGGCGGCCTTCGCCGCCGAGACCGGCCCGCGGGTGATCGCCGCCCTAGGCCCGAACGCGGCCACCCAGTGCACCTTCACCGTCACCCTCACTGCGACCAGCCCGGCCGGCTACGCCAGCCAGGTCGCCTCGCAGGTCCTGCGCTGGACGCTGGTGGCGGCATGAGCACGACCACGGGTCGGCGCCGCCCGCGCCTGGTTCCGGGCCTCTGGGCCGCTTCGGCGCTCTCCGCGGTCGTGCTCGCGCTCGGTGTCTCCGGGACGCTGTCGGCTTGGACCTCGGCGGTCATCACCAACGAGACCAACACCGCGGCCACCGCGGCCGCGGTGATCCTGAAGGAGACCGGGCCGGACGGAACGGCGGCCAAGACGCAGCAGACCTGCTTCTCCAGCACCGGCGCCGCCAACATCTACAGCTGCACGAACATCAACAAGTACGGCGGCATCACCGCCCCGCTGGCGCCGGGCACCACCCAGACCACCGACGTCACGTTCAGCAACGTCGGCTCCGCCAACGCCAGCAGCTTCGTGCTCACCGCGGGCACCTGCACCTCCACGGCGCCCACGACCCCCGGTGCGCCCACGGCCAACAACCTGTGTACCACTCCGGCCGACCTGACCGTGGCGCTGAGCTGCTCGTTGGGCGGGACCTTCAACGCAGCGGCGCCCGTGACCGGTCTGGTCTACCCGGCGGGTGCTCCCGGCTCACTCGCGACCCGCACCTACGCCAGCGGTCTGGCGTCCGGGGCCTCGCTGACGTGCCGGTTCACTGTGGCCGTGCCGTCCGGCGCGAGCGTGCTGGCCCAGGGCGTCACGGTCACCCAGCCGTTGACCTGGACGCTCACCCAGTAGTCGATGGCTCCCGGGCAGCGCCACGCGACGTGGCCGGTGCTGCGACACCTGTGGGGTGTCGCAGGACTGGCCCTGCTCGTCGTGCTGTGGAGCGCCACGTCGGCGACCCTGGGCGGTTGGACCTCGGCGGTCGTGGCCAACGACACCAACGCCGCGAGCCTCGGATCCCTGGCCTTCGCCCACAGTGGCGGCGGAACTGCGTGCCAGCTCGGGCCACGGGTGACGGCCACCCTGGCCTGCTCGGGCGCGCCGGTGCCGCTCACCAGCGCGGCAGGTGCAGCGGCCACCCGCACCACGGACCTCACCCACAGCGGCACGATGCCGGCCGACCGGCTGACCCAGAGCGTGAGCGCCGCCTCCTGCGCGACGGTGTCGCTCAGCAACGTCAAACGAGCCACGAACCCGCTGCTGCCGCGGTACAGCGTCGACGTTCGGAGCGGCGACCCGTGGGGCGGCACGAACGCGGTAGCGGTGACCGGCGCAGGCACGGCCTATGCGGTGGCCGCGCAGACCTACACCAAAGCGAGCGTCGACGGCGCGAGCTACGGGCTTGGCGTCTGGTTCAAGGCGGCACCGGGCCAGTCCGGCCCGCTGTTCTCGACCGCTACCAGCGCCGTCAACGTGGCCGGCGCCGACGACCGCATCCTGCAGCTCAACGCCAACGGCACCCTGACCTTCATCCAGAACACCACGACCGGCAGCCCGGCGCCCGCTGCGTCCCGGACGACGACGGTCGGCACCTTCGCCGACAACCTCTGGCACTTCGCCTACGTCCTGATGACCGACGAGGGCTCGACCACCAACACCAGGCTCTCGGTCGACACTGGCGCTGCGGTGACGAACGGTTCGGTCGCCACGGTCTACTCGACGGGCAACGGCTACGTCCATGCGGGCTGGGCCCCCACGATCAGGACGGGCCTGGCCTCCGCCTACGTCACCGGATCCCTGTCCAACCTGGTCGTGTTCAACACCAGCCCCGCGCCGGTGAAGCCAACGGCGGCCCAGCTCGCGTCCCAGGCTGCCTTCACCACCTGGGCCGGCACCGCGTTCGACCACTGGCTCCTCGGCGACTCGGGCACGACAACGTTCACCGGCACCCAGCCCACGATCACCACCACCTCGCCCTGCGCGCTCCTGGACATCGCCTGGGACGTCACCGGCCCCACTGCCTCCCTCACCGCGGCCACCCAGCTGTCGGGCTTCGCCAACGGGACGGTGCGGACCGTGCCCGGCGTGCCTGGGCCCGGCACCGCCCAGACCTCGATCGTCACCATCAGCCGCCGCTCCGCCAACACCGTCGCGCAGAACACCTACCTGTCCGGGCTGAGGCTGTACGTGCCGATCACCGTGCGGGTTCAGAACCTCGACGGCAGCTGGCCGCTCACCTTCACCTTCAGCACCAAGGACGCGGTGGTGATCGCATGAGCGAGCGGACGCGTCGGCGGGTCGCGCGCGGGGCGAGCCTCAGCCTGCTGCTCGTCATCGTGGGCCTCCTGCTCTGGGCCAGTTCGTTCCGGCTGGGTGGCGGGAGCTGGGAGCGGGTGCAGACGCCGTCGATGGGTACGACCGCACCCGTCGGCAGCCTGCTCTGGCTGCAACCGGTGCCCTTCGAGACCCTGGACGTCGGCGACTTCATCAGCTTCCGGGAGCCCGACCGCCCGAGCGTGAGCTACAGCCACCGGATCATCGCCATCGAGCCCGACGGGTCGCTGCGCACCCAGGGCGAGCTCAGCGGCGCCGACCCGTGGTCCCTCGGCGCCGGCGACGTCCTCGGCGAGGTCGTGCGGGTCACCCAGGGGGTCGGCTGGTTGGCGCAGGCCGCACCAATCCTGGCCGTCGGCGGCGTGCTGACCTGGGGGGCCACGTTGCTCGCGCGACGTCCTGCGCGGGTATCGCTCGCGGTGATCGGAGCCTCGTTCACGCTGACCGCGGCCATCGTCGTGCTCCAGCCCCTGACCGGGGTGCAGCAGCTCGGATCGGCGCCGCTGCAGGACGGGCGGGCCACGTCGTCGTACGTCTCGACGGGGTTGCTGCCCATCAGGGTCGGCGAACCGGGCGGCGAGACCGTGGTGCTGTCCGCGGGTCAGGACGGCAGCGTGACCACGAGCCGGGTGGACCCGCAGGGCCGGCTCGCGGTCGAGGTCGTCCCCGCCGTGCCGCGATGGTTCTCCTGGCTGCTGGCGCTGGCCTGTTTCCTGCCTGCGCTCTGGAGCACCGTCGTGGGTGCGCCGGCGCGGTCTCAGCCCCCCACTACGTCCCAGGAGGCCGGTAGCCTGCTCTCGTGACCACGGCGCGTACGCACGCGTTCACCGACGACGCCCTGGGTGACCTCGACACGGTCGGGCTCGTGGCGGCGCTGCAGTCCCGCGAGGTGTCGGTCGTGGAGGTGGTGGAGGCGGCGATCGCCCGGGTCGAGAAGGTCGACGCGGTGCTCAACGCGGTGGCCTGCCCGGCCTACGACCGGGCCCGGGTGCTGGCCGCCGCCCCGCGAGGCGGGTGGCTGGCCGGGGTGCCGACCATGGTCAAGGACAACGTCGACGTCGCCGGGCTGCCGACCCAGGACGGCTCGGATGCGTTCCGGGCCCGGCCCGCCCGCGTCGACGGTGACCTCGCCCGGATGTACCTCGGCACCGGCCTCATCGAGCTGGGCAAGACCCAGCTCTCCGAGCTCGGGTTGTCCGCCACCGCCGAGCACCCGCGGCTCGGGCCCGTGCGCAACCCCTGGCACCCGTCGTACGTCGCGGGGGCCAGCTCGGCCGGCGCCGCCGCCCTGGTGGCCAGCGGGGCCCTGCCGATCGCGCACGCCAACGACGGGGGTGGGTCGATCCGGATCCCGGCGTCGGTCACCGGGTTGGTCGGTCTGAAGCCGACCCGTGACCGGTTGGCACAGGACCGGCTGATGCGGGACATGCCGATCCGCATCGTCGCCGACGGGGTCCTGACCCGCAGCGTGCGGGACACCGCGGTCTTCCTGCGCGAGGCCGAGAAGATCTACCGGGCGCTGCACCTGCCGCCGGTGGGCGACGTGCATCGGCCGGGTCGGGGCCGGCTGCGGATCGCGCTCGCCACGAGCAGCACCAACGCCCCGGCCAGCGCCGAGGTCGGTGACCTGACCCGTCAGGTGGGGCGGTGGCTCGAGGACCTCGGTCACCGGGTCGACGAGCTCGGGCCCGAGCAGTCGACCCCGATCATGTCACCGTCGTTCCCCGACGACTTCCTGCTCTACTGGGCGATGCTGGCGATGGTGGTCGTCCGCACCGGGCGTCGTCGTCACGGTCGCAGCTGGGACCCCACCCGCCTGGACCAGCTGACCCTCGGGCTGGACCGGCACGCCCGCCGCAACCTGCACCGGCTACCCACGACGATCGCGCGGCTGAGACGGGCGCCGCGCCGCAACGCGGCCGAGCTCTGGGCCCGCTACGACGTGCTGCTGACGCCCACAACGGCGCACGAGACGCCGCGGCTCGGCCACCTGGACCCCACCCAGGACCTCGAGGTCGTCCTGGAGCGTCTGCGGGCCTGGGTGTCGTTCACGCCGCTGCACAACGTCACCGGTGACCCGGCGGTCTCGCTGCCGCTGGTTACCACCGCGGGCGGGCTGCCCCACGGCATGATGTTCGCCGCCGCGGCCGGTCGCGAGGCCACCCTGCTGGAGCTCGGCCTCGAGCTCGAGGAGGCACATCCGTTCGCCCGGATCACCGACCCCGCAGCCGAGCCGACCACCGAGCCCTGAGCCGGGCGTCAGCGCCGGGTCACCAGCAACGCCTGGGAGGACCGCGCCACCAGGCCGTCACGGTCGTGGACGGTGGAGGTGGCCAGACCGACCGAGGTGCCGACCAGGGTCGTGGTGGCGTCCACACACAGCCACGGCCCCACCGGGGGGCGCAGCACGTGCACGGTCAGCTCGGTGTTCATGAAGGCCCACTGCGTGACGTCCAGGGCCGAGCCGATGCCGGAGGCGGAGTCGACGCAGGCCACCAACCGCTGCAGCGGGCTGATCTCCTGGCCCTCGACGAGGTCGGGAGCGCGCATCCAGACCACCCCCGGTCCGGGTCGCTCGAGACTCCCGCTGATCCAGCGCCACTCGATGGCGTCGAGGTAGCCACCGAGCCAGCCCTCGGGCCGCTCCAGGGACAGCCCGTCCTCGGGCGCGTGGTCCAGGGTCTCGACCGGGGTGCTAGGCCCCGCGGTGCCGGTCGGCATCAGCCAGGCGGGGGCCCGGGCGACCACCCGCGCCGCGGCCAGGTCGTGCAGCTCGGCCTCGACCAGGGCCACCGAGCGGCCCGGGCGCAGCACCGTCGCCGTGGTCGCGAGCGGACCGATCGGGACCGGTCCCAGCAGGTCGACGGCGACGCGCGCGACCACCCGGTCGGCCGCCTCCGGGAGGGCCTCCAGAGCGCGCACCAGCAGGGCTGCCGGGGGGCCCGCATGCTGGGCCGACGAGGTCCAGGGGCCGGCGGTGGTGGGCAGTGACTCCACCCTCTCGAGACCCTCCACGGAGGCTCCGCCGGGGCGGTAGAAGGGGGTCTCCGCAACCGATTTCTCGAACATGTCTCCCTCTGTGTATCGTTCTTCGTCGTTGCCCCTTTAGCTCAGTCGGCAGAGCGTCTCCATGGTAAGGAGAAGGTCTACGGTTCGATTCCGTAAAGGGGCTCTGGGTGAGGATGGCATCATGGGCCCAGCAGCCGATGATGCTCCCTCACCACGTGGCGGGGTAGCTCAGGTGGTTAGAGCACACGGCTCATAATCGTGGTGTCGCGGGTTCGAGTCCCGCCCCCGCTACTGCGTTCATGAGATGGGCACCACCCGCCGGACCCCTCCGGCAGCAGCATCACCGATCCACAGACCGAAGGACTTCCCGTGGCCAGCAAGAGCTCCGACGTTCGCCCCAAGATCACTCTCGCGTGCGTGGAGTGCAAGGAGCGCAACTACATCACCAAGAAGAACCG
>JAJAYJ010000114.1 GCA_026786275.1 Nocardioides sp.
CCGCACTGCACTGCTGTTCCGGCGCGGGCGCGTCGTAACAAGTGTGCCATATCGGCTGGAAAAGTGAGACTAGAGACTAGAGACTAGAGACTAGAGGCTTGAAGGCCAGAGGCGAGAGGCTGGAGACGAGAGGCTAGAGACTTGTTAACAAGCCCCAAGCCCCCAGCCCCCACCCCCCCCCCCCCCCCCCCCCCGGGGCCGCCCCCGGGGGGGGGGGCGGGGGGGGGGGCCCCCCCCCACCCAGGTCCCGCCGTACGTCGCGATCGCACCGGAGATGTGCCGCGGCAGGCCAGACCCGACCCGCACCAGCCACAGACCCGAGCCGGCTTAGAGAGGACCGACCATGACCCTCATACTGATCGCCACCGCGGCCCTCGGTCTCGCGGTCGGCTCCTTCCTGAACGTCGTCGTGCACCGGGTCCCGCTGGCCCTCTCGGTGGCCAGCCCCGCCTCGCGCTGCCCCGAGTGCCACCATCCGATCCGGCACCGCCACATCCTGCCGGTCCTGGGCTGGCTGCTGCTGCGCGGGCGCTGCGCCGACTGCGCGGCGCCGATCAGCGCTCGCTACCCGGCCGTCGAGCTGCTGACTGCGGCCCTGTTCGTCGGGGTGACCGCCCGCCTGGTGCAGCTCGGTCTGCCCACGGCCATCCCGGCCTTCCTCTGGTTCGTCGCGGTCGGGATCGTCCTGGCCCTGATCGACCTCGACGTGCGCCGACTCCCGGACCTGATCACCCTGCCCGCCTATCCGGTGCTCGCCGTCTTGCTGAGCCTCGCGGCCGTGCTGGCCGGGGAGCCGGAGAGCCTGCTGCGAGCGTCCGTCGGCGCCACCGCCTCGTACGCGTTCTACTACGCCCTCGCTCTGGTCAAGCCCGGCGCCATGGGCTTCGGCGACGTGAAGGCGGCCGGGCTCGTGGGCGGGATGCTGGCCTTCGTGTCCTACCCCGTCCTGCTCGTGGGGACGCTCGCAGCGTTCATGCTCGGCGCGAGCGTGGGGGTGGCCGCGATGGTCGCCCGGCGCGCCGAGCGCACCACCGCGGTGCCGTTCGGCCCCTTCATGGTCGCCGGCGCACTGCTGGCGGTCTTCCTGGGCGCCCCCCTTGCTGAGACCTACCACCGGCTCCTGATGTCGGTATGAGCCCCAAGACCCCGAGACAAGGCATGTGGCAATGAAGCTTCTGCGTCGAACTGGTGGCCGCACCGGCGCCAGCTGCCACCACGGGCACGCTATCGGCCTGGACTTCGGCGCGACCGCCGTGCGTGTCGCGGTGTTGTCCTTCCCGCGCCACGACGGGACCACAAGCATCGTCGCGGACCAGCTCGGCAGCATGCCGTTGCGGCCCGGCACCGTCGTCAACGGGGCGGTGGCGGACCCGGCCGCGCTGACCGCTGCTCTCAAGGAGCTCTGGCGCACGCAGGACATCGACTGCCGCCACGTCATCCTGGGAGTGGCCAGCCCGCAGGTTCAGGTCCGTGAGCTGCAGATGCCCGACCTCGACCCCGCGCAGCGGGCCAAGGCGCTACCTTTCCAGGCCCGCGAGGTCATCGCCCTCCCGCTCGACCAGGTCGTCCTCGACTTCGCCCCGCTCGGTGGACCCGCCGAGGACACGCGGCTCGTGGACGGCCTGCTCGTCGCCAGCCCCCGCGAGCCGGTGATGCGGGCCGTCGCCGCCGTCGAGGCCGCCGGCCTGAAGGTGGCTCGCGTCGACCTCGCCTCGTTCGGCCTGCTGCGGGCGATCGCCCACGAAGGGACACCCCTGGAGGCCGTCATCGACCTGGGCGCGCACCTGACCACCGTGGTGGTGCACCAGGACGGGGTGCCGCGGCTCGTGCGGACCCTGGCCCGGGGAGGCGAGGAGATCACCCGCCAGCTCGCCGAGCAGCTGCGGGTCGAGCCGCACGAGGCCGAGTTGATCAAGCGTCGAGACGGTGTGGCCGCGGACAGCGAGACGACCGCGACCCTGCGCGACCTCCTCGCTCCCCTGCTCACCGACATCAGGACCTCGATCAACTACTTCCGCAGCAGTCACGCAGGGGCCCGGATCGAGCGCGTCTCCCTGACCGGAGGCACGGCACTGCTGCCCGGCCTGGCCGACGCCGTGGCGACCCAGGTGGGTGCCCCGACCACCGTCACGAGCCCAGGTCGCCTGTTGATGCCGTCGCCGACGCCGGGGCGACCCGACACCGACACCGACCCCGCGTCCGCGTCCGCGTCCGCGTTGAGCATCGGGCTCGCGATGGGGGCGGCGGCATGAGCGCCACCAAGGAGCTGCCCCGGACCCTCTGGCAGACCCACCCGGGCTGGGGCATCTCGGTCGACCTGACCCCGCGGGAGGTGCTGCAGTCCCGGCAGCTACGGGTGCACCAGCGGTTGATCGGCCTCGCGCTCGCACTGGTGCTCACCCTGTGTGTCGGCATCGCCCTGATCGCGCAGGCCGAGCGGTCCACGGCTCAGCGAGGCTACGAACGGGAGCAGGCGAGAACGGCGCAGCTCGCCGCCGACGCAGACCAGTACACCGTCATCACGACCATGGATTCGGTGACCGCCCAGGTACAGGCCACCCTGGACGGGGTGCTGGGCCAGGACCTCGACTTCGTGAACCTGATGGCCTTCATCAGCGCGGCTCGCCCGGTGGGGTTGACGGTGACCAACGAGGCCGTGCTGCTGAGCCCCCCGGTCGCGGCGCCCGAGGCGACACCCGACATCGCGGGCGACCCCGCACCGGGCGGCACGAGCCTCGCCCCCAGCACGGTCCCCGTGATCGTCGGGTCGGTGACGATCGCCGGCTCCGGCCCGAACATCAGCGACATCAACCCCTTCGTGTCCCGCCTCAACAGGATCCGGGGAGTGGTCGACGTAGTGCCCACGTCCGTCACCCAGAGCGACACCGGGATGGACTACACCGTCACGTTGAGCATCACCGACGAGCTCTACACCAACCGCTTCCAGCCGGACGGGGCATCGTGAACGCCACCCGCAGCCGGCCCTGGGTGGTCGCCGGGTTGCTCGCCGCACTCGTCCTGGCCACGTTGACCTGGTTCCTCGTCATCGGTCCGACCCGCTCGGAGACCCAGACGCTGGGCGAGGACACCGCGGCCGTGCAGTTCCAGAACGAGGCGCTGGTCGCCAAGACCGCGCAGCTACGCGAGCAGGCCGAGGGCCGCGACGAGCTCGAGACCGGTGTCCGCAGCGCTCTGGACGCGCTGCCCGTGGACGTCTCGCTCCCTGACTTCAACCGGGAACTGGCCACCCACGCAGCCGCCCACGGTGTGGAGGTGTCCGGCATCAGCGTGGGCGCCGCCGCCGCTCCCGGCCAGGCCACGGCTGCCGGTGCAGCTCCCCACGGCACGATCGGCGTGCCGATCACCATCCAGACGCGAGGTCCGGCCCTGTCCCAGCTCTACTTCCTGCGCGACGTCCAAGAGGTGGGCCCCCGGGCTGTCCTGGTCTCCGCGACGGCCCTGACCGCCCTCGAGAACGCCAGCGTCGACGACGCCTCCACCCTGACCACGCAGCTCACGGTCTTCGCCTCGGCACTGTCGGGACGCGACAGCGAGCTGCTGACCGCGGTGCTGCGCAACGATCCCACTGCCGGCTGACGACGTGAGGCTCCGCGTGCGCCGATCGCTCCCTTGTCGCATCTCGGTCCCGGACCAGCGGGGTGAGGAGGGCTTCATCCTCCTGGAGTCCATCATCGCGATCAGCCTGATCACCGTGGTGATGGGTGCCCTGGCCAGTCTGACCCTGAACGTGGTCTCGGGCACGAACGAGCTGAGAGCCCGCCAGGGCGCCGCCCAGGTTGCCACCTCGGCGATGGCGGCGGTCGGTGCCCTGCCCGCCACCGACCTGATCACCGGGCGCGACTCCACCAGCGTCAGGGACCAGTTCCGCGACGCACCTCCGAGCGTGCAGCCGTGGCTGGACTCGATGAGCCAAGAAAGCGACGGCACCCCGGGCCTCCCGGCCGGGGCCGGGGCAACGGCCACCATCGCCACGAGTCCCACCCTCCAGACCCTCAACAGCATCGGTTACTCGGTCGCGACCTACCTGGGTAGCTGCGCGATGCGCGACACCACTGCCAGCGCCGGGGACTGCGTCATCGCAGGCACGGGCACATCGCACCTGCGCGCCGTGGTGGCCGTCAGCTGGACCGGGCGCGGGTGCCGGGCACCTTCCTGCACCTACGTCACCGCGACCCTGGTCAACGGGGCTCCCGACCCCGTCTTCAACACCAACCTCGCGACCCCGCCCACCAGGCCGGTCGTCACCGATCCGGGCGACCAGGTCTCCACCCGGGGCATCGCCACCAGCCTCCAGCTCCAGGTGGACGCCGGCACCGGCACGGCGCCGCTGACCTGGCAGGTCACCGCCGGCACGCTGCCCGTCGGCCTGAGCCTGGCCGCAGACGGCGTGGTCTCGGGCACGCCCACGGCCCTGGTGAGCGCCACCCCGCTGACGGTGACCGTGCGCGACGCCTACGACCTGTCGGGGACGGCGAGCTTCACCTGGAGCGTCGTGGCTCCGCCGAGCATCAGGACTCCCCCCGCCCAGTCCACGGTCCAGGGCGAGAGCGTGTCCCTGGCCACGACTGCGACCTGCCCGAACGCGCCCTGCTCCTTCAGCGTCACCGGCGTTCCGGCCGGGCTGGGCATCGACGCCGCCACCGGAGTGATCAGCGGCACCCCCACGACGCCGGGCACGTCCTCGGTCACCGTGACGGTGACCGACGCCGACGGTGCCACCGCCAGCACGAGCGCCTTCACCTGGCGGGTGCTCGCGCCGGCCACGATCGCGGCGCCAGGCACCCTGCGGGCCTCGGTCGGCACCGTCGTGAGTGTGCCGGTTTCCTACACCTGCCCCGCCGGGCCCTGCACCCTGACGCTGAGCGGAACGGCCTCCGGCGTCGGTCTCAGCGCGAGCACTCCGAACAGCACGAACAACACCGTGACCACGCTGAGCCTGCCGGCCGGCGCCGGCACGGTCTACCTGGCCGGCACCGTCCAGACCGGCGCCGTCCCCGCGGGCAGCACCAGCCGGACCTACGCGCCCACCCTTAGGATCACCAGCCCCAGTGGCGCAGGCCCCACGTCGGCGCCCGGCGACTGGACCGTGTTCGTCCGGCCGACCATCGGCGCGGTCGGCAACCGCAACGCCACGGTCGGCGCCCCGAAGGACGTCCCCATCGCCTACACCTGTCCCCACACGACCTGCACCATCACGCTGGCGAACTCGGTGCCCGGGCTGGGCCTGAGCACCACCCCGGGCCGTACCGCGGCGAACAACACGACGTCCGTCGTGGTGAGCGCGCCCACCGGTTCGGTCTACATCAGCGGCACGGTGAGCAACGCCGCCGTGCCCTCCGGCACCTCCCGGGCCTACCCCCTCACCCTCACCATCACCGACGCCGGCACCGCCACCGTCACCTCGTCCGGAGTCTGGACGGCGACGACCGCACCGAAGCTCACCAACCCGGGAAGCCAGGCCGTCGAGCCCAACCAGGACCTGAGCCTGCAGCTGAGCGCGGCCTGCTCCAACGGCGGCTGCACGTGGGTGGCCGAGTCGCAGACCGCCGGCAGCCAGACCTGGAACCCGGTCGCGATCAGCTCGACGGGCCGGATCACTGCGACCAAGGTGCCGTCGGGGTCTTACACCGTGCGGGTCACCGTGACCGACGCCGACAACATCACCGACACCGTCAGCTTCCCGGTGGCCGTGCAGACCTTCTCGCTGTCGATCCCGAACCAGTCCACCCCCAGGTCCACCGTCGAGACCGTCGACGTCGCTGCATTGATGAATCCCCTCGCGAGCGGGTACGTCTACGAGCTCGTGGGGAACCCGCCCTGGCTGTCGATCAGCTCCAGCGGGGTGCTCACCGCAACGCCCACGGCCGGCAGCAGCAGCACCAACAACATCACGGTGCGGGTGACCTCGGTCGCCAGCCCGGGCTCGACGGAGACCAGCGACAAGTTTCGCTGGACCGTGTCGTGAAGCCGCGGCTGCGGGCCTTCCTCCGCCCGGTGCTCGAGCGGCACCTGCGGGTCCGCACCGAGGCGGAGCGCGGCACCACGATGGTCGAGGTCGTGGTCGCGCTGACCATCATGACGATCTGCGGCAGCATCTTCACCGGCGCCGTCGTCACCCTGCACAAGACCAGCAACCAGGCCCAGGCCATCACCAACGCGGCCACCCAGAACAACCAGGCCTACCAGACGCTGGACCGGACGGTGCGCTACGCGTCCGCGATCAGCAGTCCAGGGGTGAGCTCGGGCGCCGAGGCCACCGGGAACTGGTACGTCGAGCTGCGCACCACCACCAGCGGCGCGGAGGTGTGCACCCAGCTGCGCGTCGACGTGACCGGTCGGCAGCTGCAGACCCGGAGCTGGAGCGTGACCAGCCCGGTGACCCCGTCGGCCTGGGTCCCGATCGCCTCCGGGATCACCAACGGCACCGAGGCAGCCGGCTCGGCCACCCGGCCGTTCGTCCTGCCGGCCCAGGCTCCCACGGTCAACCGCCAGCAGCTCAGGATCACCCTGGTCTCCAGGGCGGGGCCGGCCTCCCAGCCCGTCTCGTCGACCTCGTCCTTCACTCTGACCGCGCTGAACAGCGTCCGCGCGCCGACCGGGGCCATCTGTGCGCAGGTGGCCCGCCCATGATCGCTCGACTGCCCGGCCGCTTCCGGGCCTCGGACGACCGGGGCTCCATGGCAATGTTCCTCACCATTGCGGTCGTCGGCCTCGCCATCGCCGCCCTGCTCGTGCCGATGGTCGTCACGTCCTCGCGCACCACCCGCTCGGACACCTCGCGGGTGCACGCTCTGGACGCCGCCCAGGCCGGCGTCAACGTGATGGTGGGGGAGATACGGGCGGCGAAAGACATGCAGGGCGTCGGGGACAGCCGGCGGTTGCCCTGCGAAAGCCGGTCGGGCATCGTCACCGACAGCGTCGTCGGGCCGGCTGCTTACACCGTCTCCGTCGAATACTTTACGGCCAACCCGGTCAACGCCACCAACACCCGTCCGCAGCCGATGAGGTGTGTCCCCCGCAGTGGCCCCTACGAGCCGCTCTCGGGCACGAGCACCCCCAAGTTCGCCCGGATCACCTCGACGGGCACCGACGGCCCGGCCTCGACCGGCTCCACCCCGGGCCGGACCCTGGCCACGACGTACGTCTTCCGGACGGCGAACACCAACATCGTCGGCGGCCGGATCCGGATCAACCCCGCGACGGGCACCTCCCCCGAGCTGTGTCTCGACGGCGGTTCCGCGACCCCGATCGCGGGCGCGGTGGTCAACCTGCAGCCCTGCGCGAACCCCCCCCAGAGCCAACAGGTCTTCGTCTACCGCACCGACCTCACCATCCAGCTGCTGTCCTCGGTGACCGGCACCTACCGGGACGGGCTGTGCCTGGACACCGCACCACCGGCCACCGCTGGGCGCACGGTCTTCCTGGGCGCCTGCTCCCCCCTGGGGTCTCCGCCCTACACCCAGCAGTGGAGCTACAACGACAACGGTGGCTACACCGCCTCCCTGCCGACCTCGGCTGCCACGGGCACCCTGTCATCGCAGTGCTTCAACGTCACCAGCCAGAGCGCGGGGGTGCAGCTGCTCCTGGCCTCGTGCAGCGGCGGGGCCACGACCCAGTCGTGGATCCCCGACCCGGCGGTGGGCGCCGGCGCGGCCAAGGCGCCGCAGCTGGTCAACTTCGCACAGTTCGGTCGCTGCCTCGACGTGACCAACCAGGATCCCAGCTCCGATCACCTCATCGACTACCCCTGCAAGCAGAACCCCTTCCCCGGCGCCGTGGCCTGGAACCAGAAGTTCACCACCCCGGGCATCGCCGCGGGCGCCTCGAGCGCCGTCGGCCCGATCACCACCACCAGGTCGGGCATCACCTACTGCCTGACCAGCCCGGTCACCGATCAGGGCTACGTGACGGTCTCGGTGTGCGCGGCCAGCAACCCGCGCCAGAGCTGGACGGTCTACAACGACAGCCCGTCGCTGGCCTACTCCGCCAAGTACACGATCGTCGACAACGGCTCGCGGTGCCTGGGCCTGACCTCGCCCAAGGGCACCGAGGTGTGGTCGGCCATCGACGTCGAGGGCTGCACCGGGGCCACCGAGCAGAAGTGGAACGCTACCGCCGACCTGGCGAGCTCGGTGCTGCAGGACGTCGCCGAGCTGCGGCCCTGAGCGCCGGACCGGACGCGAGCGGTTTCGGCGTTCGGGTCATCAACGAAGGCGATGGGCTTCACACTGGTCAGGCCCGAGGACATGGAGACGGACATGCCCCACCTGCTGGACCGGCTCCGTGAACGCCGCGGCTGGCTCTTCGACGCGACCTGCTTCGTCGTCGGGCTGTCGCTCGTCGCCTGGGCCGTTCTTCACCTGGCTCGGGACGGCTGGCAGGTCGCACCGGTCGCGCTGCTGGCGGTCCCGCTCATCGCGGTCATCGCCCGCTTCCCCATCGTCATCGACGAGGGCGACGGCGGGATCGAGGTGGGCTTCGACTCCGCGGTGCTGATGCTGCTGGTGTGCACCCTGGAGTCGTCGACCGCCCTCACGTTGTGGTCACTCGGGGTGGTCGTCACCCAGCTGGTCAGCTCCAAGCTGTTGTCGGCCCGGATCTTCAACGTGGGCGTCGGGATCATCGCGGGCGCGTCGGCCACCGGCGTGTTCCACGTCGTGCGCGGCGGCGACGTCTCGGGTCCCCGTGAGCTGCTCGCGGTCGCCCTGGCGGCCACCGCCTACTTCTCGATCGACTACGTCCTCTCGGCCGCCTCCATCGCCCTCGACACCGGAACCCCGCTGGGCCCGCTCCTGATCCAGCCGGGCAGCTGGCTGGCCATCGGCTGCTTCGTGCCCTTCGACATGCTGGGCTACCTGGGCGCCGTCCTCCTCCGCGAGGCGCCGTGGTGGACCCTCGGGCTGCTGGCCGTGCCGCTCGCGACGCTCCTGATCGCCACCCGCGCGGTCACGCACGGCCGGGAGAACGCGCGTCGCCTCCAGGTGCTCCTGGACGCCGCGGTCAACGCCCAGGTCCTCTCGGAGCCGCGCCAGGTCCTCGACGTCCTCCTCGACGACGCGCAGCGACTGGTGCGTCTGGGGAGCCTGCAGCTGCGACCCACGCCTCCCGGTCCCTCCGAGGTCGGCGCCCAGGTGCGCGGCGGCGAGGAGGTCGTCTGGATCGTGGCCTCGACCCGTGCGCGGGCACGCTCCACCGCGCAGGCCGACGAGCAGGCCCTGGCCGCCCTGGCGGCCGTGGCGACCGCGGCCTTCGCGCGGCTGGCGCTCACCGAGGACCTCGTCCACCTCGCGCGCTACGACCCGCTGACCGACCTGCCGAACCGCGCGGTCTTCCTGGACCGGTTGCACTACGCACTGCACCTGGCCCGCAAGCGGCACCACCCGGTCGCGCTCCTCTTCATCGACCTCGACGGCTTCAAGCCGATCAACGACCGCTTCGGGCACGCGGCCGGTGACGCCGTCCTGATCGACGTCGCGCACCGGCTCCGCGACACCGTGCGCACCAACGACACCGTGGCCAGACTCGGCGGCGACGAGTTCGCGGTGATCCTCGAGGACGTCGACCTGGCCGAGGCCACCGCGGCGTGCCGACGTATCCTGGCCACCCTGGCCGGTGGGGTGGAGGCGTCCGACCACGACGTCTACGTCAACGCCAGCATCGGCGTCGCGCACGGCTCCGGGCGCGAGCAGGCCGACGAGATGCTGCGCAACGCCGACCTCGCGATGTACGAGGCCAAGTCGCGTGGCCGGGGCAGGTTCGTCTGCTACGAGCCGGGGATGCTGACCTCACGTCTGGACCGACTCGAGCTCGTCGAGGCGCTCGGGGAGGCCCTGGAGGCCGGGGCGCTCACCGTGGTCTACCAGCCCGTGGTGCTGGCCGAGACCGGACGGATCTCGGGGGTCGAGGCCCTGGCCCGGTGGCGCCGCGGGGACGTCGACGTGCGCCCCGACGTCTTCATCAAGCTCGCCGAGGAGACCGGACTGATCGCGGCCGTCGGTGCCGCGGTGCTGGACCAGGTCGGCCGCGACGCAGCCGCGATCCGGGACGCCTACGAGGACATCAACATCGCGGTCAACGTCTCACCCACCCAGCTGGCCGAGCCGGAGTTCGTCGAGCGGGTGCGCGACACGATGCACCTGATGGGCAGTGCGGGGCTGGTCCTGGAGATCACCGAGCGGGAGGGCCTGAGCCACGACGCCTCGGTGCTCCGGACCATGCAGCGCATCGCCGACATGGGTGTGGTCTTCGCCATCGACGACTTCGGGGTCGGCTTCTCCTCCATCAGCTACCTGCAGGAGGTGCCCGCACGCATCGTCAAGGTCGACGCCTCGCTCTCGCAGCACATCGACCGCAGCGACCAGGCCCGCAGTCTGCTGCAGTCGATCACGATGATGGCGCAGGCGCTGGGGCTCGACCTCGTCATCGAGGGGGTCGAGCGGGAGTCCCAGCTGTCGCTGGTGCGTGAGGACGCCGCCGGTGCGTACGCCCAGGGGTATTTCATCCATCGACCGATGCCGTTGCCGGCACTGCTCGAGGTGATCAGGCTCGACCGGCTCTCAGCTCAGTCGGCCGCGGCCGGCGATGCTCCCAGGCCGATCTCCTCCTCGAGCTCGTCGCTGAGGTAGGCGGCGTAGCTGACGCTGACGTGCGTGGGGTCGCGCCGGGCGATGTAGGCACCGATCACCGCCGGGCACTCGCCCTGGGAGCAGAACCACTGGCCGGTCTCGACGTACGTCGCGCCCGTGGCCCGGGCGGCTTGGCGCAGCGCCTCGATCATAGTCAACGAGCGGGGCTCCTCACCCGAGAGGCAGCCCTCCAGCGAGGCCTGTCGCTTCGACAGGCAACGTCCGGGGTTGAACTCCAGTGCCGGTGGGTCACCGATCACGACGACCCGCTCAGCCAGCGGTTGGAGACGATCGATCTGGCGCACCATGCCCTGCTGGAACAGCGCGGCCACCTCGTCGGTCTGCGTGACCAGCTCACCGTCGTCGTCGGCCAGACCGCCCTGGTTGGCCTCCGAGCCCACCAGCACGACCGCCGGGTCCAGCTCCTCGACCTGCTCGACGGCCCAGTCCTGGAACTCCGCGCATGCGGTGCTGGGTCCGGTGCCGTTGGCCAGCCACGGCGTGACGTCAGCACCAGGACAGCCCTCGCGCACGAGGAAGTAGGCCCGGTACCCGTAGCGCTGGCTGAGCGTGTCCAGGGCCGGGATCCACTGCCGGGCGTGGGAGTCGCCGATCAGCACCAGGGTGCGCTCCGCCTCGGGGTCACCGCGGGGGCACAGCGGGCGGTCCTCGTTGATCGCGAAGTACTCGCACTCCCCCACCGAGGGCCGGTCGGCGTCCAGCTCGAGCAGCGAGGGTGAGAGGTCGGCCGGGATCTGCACGCCGTTGCGCGCGGCCTCGACCGAGGCCTCGACGAGCGCCACCACCGGGTCCGTGGAGAACGTGGGGGCCGGCGCATCCGCGGACCGGCCGTAGTCCGTGACCGTGATCGCGGGTCCACCCCCACCGACCTCCGCCAGGACGACGCGGTCGGCGGCGAGCAGCAGCGGCAGCGTCACGACGACCACGGCCGGGTAGAGCAGCACCCCGCGGGCGTGGCGCACGGAGATCACCCGGGCCCGGCGGAAGGGGTTCTCGACGAATCGGTAGGTCAGGCCGGCCAGGCCGAGGGCGACGAGCAGCAGCAGCGCGCCCTGCCAGGCGCCCAGGGGTCCCCACACGGCGGCCGCGAGAATCAGCACCGGCCAGTGCCAGAGGTAGAACGAGTACGACCAGTCGCCCACCAGCCGCAGCGGCGGCAGGCTCAGGATTCCCTGGGGGCCGCCGATCACCGGACGCACACCACCGGCGAGCAGCAGGGCGGTGCCCAGCACGGGCAGCGCAGCAGCGTACCCGGGAAATAGCGTGGTCGAGTCGTAGAGCAGGGCAGCCGTCAGCACCCCGGCCAGCCCGATCCAGGACGCGGCCACCAGGACCCTGCGCGACTGCAAGCGCAGCAGCGGCACGCAGACGGCCACCAGCGCACCCATCCCCAGCTCCCAGGCCCGGGTGAACGGCGAGAAGTAGGCACCCACGGTGTCGAGCCGCGAGTCCAGGACCGACCAGCCGAACGACAGCAGGATGATGGTGACGAGCAGCGGCACGGCACCCTCGGTGGCGTGGCCGGGCCCGCGGTGGCTCCCCGCCCGCCGGTCCGTACGCCGGGCACCGTCGGCCTGCGCCCGCCGGCGGGCCAGCACGCACAGCCCCAGCACGAGCAGCGGCCACACGACGTAGAACTGCTCCTCCACCGCCAGCGACCAGTAGTGCTGCAACGGCGAGGGGCTGGCGTCGGCGTTGAAGTAGTCGGTGCCGTCGCGCGCGAACTTGAGGTTGGCCACGAAGAACGTCGCCCAGAGCGCGTCGCCGATCGCCGAGCGGGCCTCCACGGCGCTGAGCACGACCGTGCCCACGACGATCGTGACCAGCATGACGACCGTGGCGGCCGGCAGGATCCGGCGGGCGCGACGGGCGTAGAAGCCGGCCAGCGACACGCTCCGCTCGCGGTCGGCCTCGGTGAGGAGCAGCGAGGTGATCAGGAACCCCGAGATCACGAAGAAGACGTCGACCCCGACGAAGCCGCCGTGGAAGGGTCCGATGGCGGCGTGGTCCAGCGCGACGAGCAGCACAGCCAGGGCACGCAGTCCCTGGATGTCCTGACGGAAGCGGAGGCCCATGGCCGTCATGGTAGGGGCGACACGCCGGGGAGACCGGTATCAGCGGCACCACCCGGGCCGGGTCAGCAGGACTCGAGGGTCGCGTCCCGGCGCGCCTCGGCGCCCAGCCGGGCGGCCTGCGCCCGGTCGGGGAGCACGATGCTGGCCGCTCCGGCGGTGCCGATCGTGCCCTGCACCACGCACGTCGTGATCCGCTCCGGACGGACGGCGGCGACGGCGTGCGCGAGCCGGAACAGGTCGGCCGGCGACACCCCGTCGGTGGACATGTTGGCCAGCACGCTCAGCACCCCGGACTCCATGAAGCCGCGCTGGGAGGCCCGCTGCCGGATGCGTTCGTGGATGCCGCGCAGCGTCCGCTGCTGGTTGGCGGACCGGTCGAAGTCGCCGCCGGGCAGGTTGTAGCGGATCCGTGAGAACGCCATCGCGTCGTATCCGGTCAACGTGATCCGGCCGCGGTCGAACCCGTCGTCCTTGAGGTTGGGATCCGCGAAGGCCCGCGGGTTGTCGACCCGGATCGGGCCGATCTCGTCGGCCATCGCGATGAACTTCTTGAACCGGGTCACGAACACGTAATCGGCCCGGATGCCGACCAGGTCCTCCACGGCCCGGGCCATCAGCTGCGGGCCGCCGAGGAAGAGAGCGGCGTTGATCTTGTCGCGACCCTGCCCGGGGATGCTCACGTAGGAGTCGCGCGGGATCCCGATCGCGGTGGCCGCACCGGTGCGGGTGTTCATCCCGATCAGCTGCAGGGCGTCACCGCGGCTGCGGGTCATGTCCTGGCCAGGACGGGCGTCCGAGCCGACCGCGAGGATCCACACCACATCCTGGTCCAGGGTGGAAGCGGTGGCCGAGCGCACCTTGACCAGGGTGAGGTCGGTGGGATGCACGGCGGAGTCGGGCACGACGAGCCCCAGGACGGCGAGCACGACGCCGAGGACCACGGTGCTCAGGACACGAGACCGGCGCGGCCCCGACAGGCGGGGGGTGGACGTGCTGCGGGCCGGTGTCGGGGCCGGTGTCGGGGCCGGTATGGGGCACGTCGGCGGGGTCACGACCGCACCTGGGGTCTCACGTCGTAGCCGAAGACCTTCCAGGCCCCCCGCTGCCTGGTCAGCAGCAGCGACCCGCTGACCCGCATCGACCGGGTCACCTCGCCGGTGGTGTCGAAGGCGAGCACGAAACGCGCGGTGGCGGCGCTCGGCCTACCGCGGGGCGCGAGCACGTCGATGCGCAGCCGGCGTCGCGTGGGGCTCGCTGAGGTGAGCTGGGCGCCGATGTCGGCGTTCGTCAGCAGCGACAGGTCCTGCTCCGCCTCGCGGCGGGCCTCGGCCCGGAAGTCAGCGAACGCGGCAGAGAAGTCGGTGCGGGGGTAGGTCCCGGCGTAGGCGCCGTCAAGATAGCCGTCGACGATCCGGGTGGCGACGGTCTTGACCCGCTGCCGCTTCGCGGTCCCGACACGCCCGGCGACGCGGCCCACCGACGCCGTGGTCACCACCGGGGCCGCTGCGCTGGCCGACGCCGTCGGGGTCTCGGCCGGGGGGTCCGGGTCCGGACCGGCGTCGACGTCGGTGTCGGTGCCGCTGCAGGAGACGGCCGCGACGCAGAGACAGAGGGCTGCGAGACCCACTCGTGGGAGCCGACGTGGCGTCCGCTGCGTGGTGGCCCTCATCCGGTCTCCCTCTCCCGTGGCCCCCGCACTGCGAGCCTGCTCCTTGTGGTGCCGATCACCCGGGCCCCGACAGCCGGGGCACGGCCTGCTTTTGCTGGCTGAGGGGTCTAGCCTTGATCACCGGAACCCGTCCCACCTCGCTCACCCGGAAGAGGCGAACCCAGCCGTGCCGCAGTCCCCAGGCCATCCCACCCCCTCCACGACCGACGTGCCCGCCGACTTCGGCGCGAACGAGTGGCTCGTGGAGGAGATGTTCGACCGCTACCAGGCGGACCCGAGCAGCGTCGACCCTACGTGGGTCTCCTACTTCGAGTCGGAGGCTCGCCCGGTGGCCACCGGCACCTCCACCGGCGCCACCACCACCTCCCGTGCGGCCCACGGCACCCAGGGTTCCCCCACCGCCAACGGCGCCACCACCTCGCTCAGGCCCACGGAGCCCGCCGCCGAGCCCGCCCCCCGGGCCCCGGCCAAGGCCCCCGAGAAGGCTGCCGAGAAGGCTGCGAGCGCAACCCCGGACAAGGCCGCCGGGACGAAGCCCGCAGCGAAGGCCCCGACCGACAAGCCGGTGGAGCCCGCGCGGCCCGGTACGTCGCCGACGCCCAAGGAGCCCGCCCCGCCGACCCCCGCCCAGGCCAGCGACGAGCCGACGTACACCGTCTTGCGCGGCGCGCCGGCACGCACCGTGCAGAACATGGACACCTCCCTCACCGTCCCGACCGCGACGTCGGTCCGCTCCGTGCCGGTCAAGCTGCTCTGGGACAACCGCACCGTCATCAACAACCACCTGGCCCGGGCCCGCGGCGGCAAGGTGTCGTTCACCCACCTCATCGGCTTCGCGCTGATCCGCGCCGTCCGGTCGATGCCGGAGATGAACGTCGGCTTCGACGTCGTCGACGGCAAGCCCAACCTGATCACGCCGGCCCACATCAACCTCGGGCTGGCCATCGACGTGCCGAAGCCCGACGGGTCGCGCCAGCTGCTGGTGCCCGCCATCAAGGCCGCCGAGTCGATGGACTTCGCCGCGTTCTGGACCGCCTACGAGGAGATCGTCGGCAAGGCCCGCGACAACAAGCTCACCGTGGCCGACTTCAAGGGCACCTCGATCTCGCTGACCAACCCGGGCGGCATCGGCACCAGCCACTCGGTGCCCCGCCTCATGAAGGGCCAGGGCGCCATCATCGGCGTCGGCGCCATGGAGTTCCCACCCGAGTGGCAGGGCGCGTCGGCCGAGGCGATCGCGCGCAACGCGATCAGCAAGGTGATGACGCTGACCTCCACCTACGACCACCGCGTCATCCAGGGCGCCCAGTCGGGTGAGTTCCTCAAGCGCGTGCACGGGCTGCTGCTGGGCGCCGAGGACTTCTACGACGACATCTTCCGCTCGCTGCGCATCCCCTACGAGCCGATCCGCTGGTCCCACGACATCTCCACCTCGCACGACGACGAGATCAGCAAGCAGGCCCGGATCCTCGAGCTGATCCACGCCTACCGCGTGCGGGGCCACCTGATGGCCGACACCGACCCGCTCGAGTACCGCCAGCGCAGCCACCCCGACCTCGAGGTGGAGTCGCACGGGCTGACCCTGTGGGACCTCGACCGGGAGTTCGCGACCGGCTCCTTCGGGGGTGAGGGTCGTCGGTTCCTCAAGCTGCGCCAGATCCTCGGCATCCTGCGTGACTCCTACTGCCGCACCACCGGCATCGAGTACATGCACATCATGGACCCCGAGCAGCGCCGCTGGATCCAGGAGCGCGTGGAGCAGCCGCACACCAAGCCGCACCGCGAGGAGCAGTTGCGGATCCTGCTCAAACTGAACCAGGCCGAGGCGTTCGAGACGTTCCTGCAGACCAAGTTCGTGGGCCAGAAGCGGTTCAGCCTCGAGGGCGGCGAGACCACGGTCCCGGTGCTGGACGAGATCTGCGAGGCGGCGGCCGAGAGCGGCCTGCACGAGGTCGCGATCGGGATGGCCCACCGGGGCCGGCTCAACGTGCTGGCCAACATCGTGGGCAAGAAGTACTCCCAGATCTTCCGCGAGTTCGAGGGCAACATCGATCCCCGCACCGTGCAGGGCTCCGGCGACGTCAAGTACCACCTCGGCGCCGAGGGCGAGTTCGTGTCGGGCGCCGGCGACACCATCAAGGTCTCCGTGGCGGCCAACCCCTCCCACCTCGAGGCCGTCGACCCGGTCCTCGAGGGCATCGCCCGGGCCAAGCAGGACGTGCTCGACCGGGGTGCTGAGTACCCCGTGATGCCGCTGCTGGTGCACGGTGACGCCGCCTTCGCCGGCCAGGGCGTGGTCGCCGAGACGCTCAACCTGTCCCAGCTGCGCGGCTACCGCACCGGTGGCACCATCCACCTGGTCGTCAACAACCAGGTCGGGTTCACCACCTCCCCCGGCTCGTTGCGCTCCTCCCTCTACTGCACCGACGTCGCCCGGATGGTGCAGGCGCCGATCTTCCACGTGAACGGCGACGACCCCGAGGCCTGCATCCGGGTGGCCCGCCTGGCCTTCGAGTACCGCCAAGCGTTCAACAAGGACGTCGTCATCGACCTCGTCTGCTACCGGCGCCGCGGTCACAACGAGGGTGACGACCCGTCGTACACCCAGCCGTTGATGTACGACCTGATCGAGCAGAAGCGCTCGGTCCGCAAGCTCTATACCGAGTCCTTGATCGGTCGTGGCGACATCACGATCGAGGAGGCCGAGCAGGTGCTGCGCGACTACCAGCTGCAGCTGGAGCGGGTCTTCACCGAGGTCCGCGAGGCCAGCACCCAGCCGTCGGAGTGGACCACCGTGCCGGACTACCCGGACAAGCCGACCACCGAGACCCAGACCGCCGTGCCCCTCGAGGTGCTCAAGCGGATCGCCGACTCCTACGTCACCCCGCCGGACGGCTTCACCGTGCACCCCAAGGTGATGCCACAGCTGCAACGACGCGCGAAGGCGATCACGGAGGGCCCAATTGACTGGGGCACCGGCGAGATCCTGGCCTTCGGCGCCCTGCTCATGGACGGCCGTCCGGTCCGCCTCGCCGGCCAGGACTCGCGGCGCGGCACCTTCGTGTCCCGCTTCGGCACCATCATCGACCGGGTCAACGCGGCCGAGTGGACGCCGCTGTCGGCCCTCACCGAGGACCAGGGCAAGTTCTACATCTACGACTCGCTGCTCTCCGAGTACGCCGCCCTGGGCTTTGAGTACGGCTACTCCGTGGCCCGTCCCGAGGCGCTGGTGCTGTGGGAGGCGCAGTTCGGTGACTTCGTGAACGGCGCCCAGACCATCATCGACGAGTTCATCACCGCCGGCGAGACCAAGTGGCGCCAGCAGTCGGGCGTCGTGCTGCTGCTGCCGCACGGCTACGAGGGCCAGGGCCCCGACCACTCCTCGGCCCGCATCGAGCGGTTCATGACCTTGACGGCCGACAACGCCTTCGTCGTCGCGCAGCCCTCCACCCCGGCGTCGTATTTCCACCTGCTGCGCCAGCACTCGCTGAGCTCGCGGCACCGCCCGCTGATCGTGTTCACACCCAAGTCGATGCTCAAGCGCAAGGAGGCGGCCTCGCAGCCGGCCGACTTCACCGAGGGCACCTTCCGGCCGCTGATCGGCGACGCCGACGCGAGCCCCGACACCGTGGACACGTTGCTGCTGTGCTCGGGCCGGGTGACCTGGGACCTGATGGTCGAGCGGGCCAAGCGCGAGGGCGGGCAACGGTTCGCGATCGCTCGCGTGGAGCAGCTCTACCCGCACCCGATCGACGAGATCAGGGCCGAGATCGCCCGCTACCCGCACCTCAAGGCCGTGCGCTGGGTGCAGGACGAGCCGGTCAACATGGGCCCGTGGCCCAACTACGCGCTCAACGTGTGGCCCCAGGTCGACGCGGACGTGGCGCCGGTGACCCGGACCGCCCTGTCATCACCGTCGGTTGGCACCATGAAGCGCCACATCGAGGAGCAGAAGAACCTCCTCGACCGTGCGTTCGCCTGACCTGGGACGCGGAACGGACCAGGTGACGATGCTCGAGCGAGGGCACGAGCGAGCCGGGACCCAACGAGACGAGAGGCGACCTGATGTACTTCACCGACCGTGGGATCGAGGAGCTCGAGAAGCGCCGAGGTGACGAGCAGGTCACCTTCGCCTGGCTCGCCGAGCAGCTGCAGGCCTACGTGGACTCCCACCCCGACCACGAGGACGCCGTAGAGCGCCTCGCGACCTGGCTCGCGCGTCTCGACGACCCCGAGGACTGATCGCGGCCGCGTCGTACGTCGTGGGTCAGGCCTCTTCGATCGGCCGCACCGCGTGCAGGTCGGGACGGTCCTGCTCGGCGCTCGCCCTGCGGGCCGCGGCGCGGAGCTCGAACACCTCGGTCGCCAGGCCACCCAGCGCGCCGGCCACGTCCTTGACCGCGGTGGCGAGGATCGTGGTGACCTCACCGACCGTGGTCGCGGTCGCCTCGACGGCGCCCTGGACGGCGTCCTTGCGAATCTCGCCCTTGCTCAGGTGGTCCTTCATCGCGCCAGTCTGACCGGTGCCGGCTCAGGCCGCCATGACCGGGCGCACTCGGCGGGGTGCTGCCCGGTCGTCGGCCCGCGCTCAGGCAGCGCGAAGCGGCAGATCTTCCGGGCCACGCTGAACAGCTGCGTGCCGAGCGGACCCTGATGGTAGTCGAGGCCGTAGCGCTCGCAGATCTCGCGGACCTGCACCACGATCTCGGGGTATCGGCGGGCCGGGATGTCCGGGAACAGGTGGTGCTCGACCTGGTGGCTCAGGTTGCCCGACATCAGGTGCAGCAGCCGACTGCCGGTGATGTTGGCCGAGCCGAGCAGCTGGCGGTAGTACCAGTGGCCGCGCGACTCGTCCTCGCACTCCTCCTCGGAGAACGTGGCCACGCCCGCCGGGAAGTGTCCGCAGAAGATGATGGAGAAGGCCCACATGTTGCGGACCAGGTTGGCCGTGGCGCTGCCTGCAAAGATCAGCGGGAACAGCGGGCCGGTCCGCGCCGGGAACAACAGGTAGCCCTTTATTGGCTCTTCGTACCTGCGGTGGGGGCAGTGAGCGACACACCCTGAGCGCCTGACCCCGGAAATGGGGTCGAGACCTTCCAAGATCGGCAGTGACTAAGCCGCTCAACCCGGAAGGCCTCGACGATGTCCGAGCCTACGGCGTGCGTTCGCGCGCGCTCGTGTCCAGATCCGTTCTACTGCCAGCGTTGCGACGTCCTCGTCGGCCTGGACGGGTTCCACGTCATCGAGGTCGCCGAGCGGGGTGCGCGGCTGCGGGTCGTGGTCGAGACACCCCCCGTCGTCGAGGGGTGCCGGGTCTGCGGTGTCGTCGTTCATAGCCACGGCCGTCGTGATGTCCGCCTGGTCGACGTGCCGTGCTTCGGGCGCCCGGTCGAGCTCGTGTGGCGCAAGCGGACGTGGCGCTGTGAGGAGCCGACCTGTCCGGCCGGGTCG
>JAJAYJ010000115.1 GCA_026786275.1 Nocardioides sp.
GACCGCGCTGGCGGCCTACGCGCGGGCTACGCTGCGGGCGCCGCAGGCCTGCGGGCTGGGCTGGACGACGCTCGCCGCGCTCCGCTGGGTGGAGTCCCAGCACGGCACCCTCGGGGGGCGGATCCTCGGCCTCGACGGCGTGTCCTCCCAGCCCGTGCTCGGCCCCGCGCTCGACGGGGCCGCCGGGTTCAGGGCCATCCCGGCAAGCCGCCGGGGCACCGCCCTGCACGGCGACGCCAGGTGGGACCACGCGCTGGGCCCGATGCAGTTCATCACCTCGACCTGGCAGCAGTGGGGCGCCGACGGCGACGGCGACGGGAGCCGTGACCCCCAGGACGTCGACGACGCGGCCTGGGCGGCGGCCCGCTACCTCTGCGCCGACGGTCACGACCTCGGCGGCGGGGCGGGCTGGTCGGCGGCGATCTATTCCTACAACCGGTCCCAGGCCTACCTCGACAGCATCTACGCGACCGCCTCCGAGTACGCCGCCCGCGTGGGCGGTCGCTCCGCGGGCTAGGTGTCGTTCGGGTGGCCGGCCCGGCTCCGGCAGCAGCTGACCCGGCACCGACCCGAGGTGGGGCGCCGGGGGCGCCCGGGGGCGCCGGGCCCGCCGAGCAGACGCGGCTCGGTGGCGGACGCACCACGGGGCGAGCACCGTCGGTGCGGGTCCGTAGCATCAACACGTACCCCCACCACCCCCTGTCGCGCCGACCGGGGGGCGCTCGTGCTGTCACCCTCGCCCCACCCGCCCTTCCAGGAGCACCGTGAGCACCCAGACCCCCACCGCCCCGCCGACCCACGAGCTGAGGTCACCCAGCCTCGCGGCGCTGGCCGAGTTCGTGCGCTCCGAGCCGACCCTGGCCGAGGCCCTCGACGACGCCCGCACCGGCAGCCTGCGCACCCTCGACCTGACCGGGCCCGAGTCGTTGCGCCCGTTCGTGGTCGACGGCCTGGTCCGGGCCGGGCGCACGGTGCTCGCCGTGACCGCGACCACCCGGGAGGCCGAGGACCTGGTCGCAGCCCTCGGGGCGCTGATGCCCCCCGACGCCGTGGCCTACTACCCGAGCTGGGAGACGCTGCCCCACGAGCGGCTCAGCCCACGCAGCGACACGGTCGGTCGCCGGCTCGCCGTGCTGCGTCGCCTCGTGCACCCCGGCGACGACGACGGCACCGGTGCGCTGTCAGTGGTGGTGGCGCCGGTCCGTTCGCTCCTGCAGCCGCAGGTCAAGGGCCTGGGCGACCTGGAGCCGGTCGCGCTCGCCCCGGGTGACACCGCCCGCCTCGACGACGTGGTGCGTCGTCTGGCGGACGCGGCGTACTCACGCGTCGACCTGGTCGAGAGGCGCGGGGAGTTCGCGGTCCGCGGCGGCATCGTCGACGTGTTCCCGCCCACCGAGGAGCACCCGGTGCGGGTGGAGTTCTGGGGCGACGAGGTGGAGGAGATCCGCACCTTCTCGGTCGCCGACCAGCGCATCCACGAGCTGGTCGAGCGCCTCTGGGCGCCGCCGTGCCGCGAGCTGCTGCTCACCGAGGAGGTACGCCGTCGTGCGGCCGAGCTCGGCCGCAGCCACCCGCAGCTGCTCGAGCTGACCGACAAGATCGCGGCCGGCATCGCGATCGAGGGGATGGAGTCGCTGGCGCCGGTGCTCGTCGACGACATGGAGCTCCTGGTCGACCTGCTGCCCGTCGACAGTCACGTGCTGCTGCTCGACCCCGAGCGGGTGCGCCGTCGCGGCCACGACCTCAACGCCACGAGCGAGGAGTTCCTCGGCGCGAGCTGGGCCGCCGCAGCCGGCGGCGGCATCGCGCCGGTGGACCTGGGCGCCGCGTCCTACCGCGAGCTTGGCGACGTCCGCGAGCACACGCTGGGCCGGCACCTGTCCTGGTGGTCGATGAGCCCCTTCGGCATCGTCGACGACGTGCCGGGTCACGCACCGGGCCACCCGGCGGGCGCCGACCTCTCCGGTGGGGACGCGGGGGTCCCCACGCGAGCACTGTCGATGCGGCCCACCGACGCCTACCGCGGTGACATCGAGCGCGCGCTGAGCGATCTGCAGACCTGGCACGGCGAGGGCTACCGCGTCGTGGTCGTGCACCCCGGTCACGGCCCGGCCCAGCGCACCGTCGAGGTGCTGGGTGAGCGCGACGTGCCGGCCCGTCTCGACGGCGAGCTCAGCCCCGACGTGGTGAGCGTGACCTGCGGCCCGCTCACCCACGGCTTCGTGGACGAGACCCGACGGCTGGTGCTGCTGACCGGTGAGGACATCTCCGGGCAGAAGTCCTCCACCCGCGACATGCGCACGATGCCGGCGCGCCGCAAGCGCCAGATCGACCCCCTCGAGCTCACCGCCGGTGACTTCGTGGTGCACGGTCAGCACGGCGTGGGCCGGTTCGTGGAGATGAAGCAGCGTGAGGCCGGCGGCGCCACCCGGGAGTACCTCGTGCTGGAGTACGGCGCCAGCAAGCGCGGCGCGCCGGCCGACCGCCTCTACGTGCCGGCCGACGCGCTCGACCAGATCACCCGCTACGTCGGCGGCGAGCAGCCCAGCCTCGACCGGCTGGGGGGCTCCGACTGGGCCAAGCGCAAGGGCCGGGCCCGCAAGGCGGTCCGCGAGATCGCCGCTGAGCTGATCAAGCTGTACGCCGCCCGGCAGGCCACCAAGGGCCACGCCTTCGGCCCGGACACCCCGTGGCAGCGTGAGCTCGAGGACGCGTTCCCGTTCATCGAGACCCCCGACCAGCTGACCACGGTCGACGAGGTCAAGAGCGACATGCGACAGGTCGTGCCGATGGACCGCCTGGTGTGCGGTGACGTCGGCTACGGCAAGACCGAGATCGCGGTCCGGGCGGCCTTCAAGGCGGTCCAGGACGGCAAGCAGGTGGCGGTGCTGGTGCCGACCACGCTGCTGGTCACCCAGCACCTGTCGACCTTCGCCGAGCGGATGAGCGGCTTCCCGGTCGTGCTCAAGGGTCTCTCGCGGTTCCAGAGCGACAAGGAGGCACGCGAGGTGGTCGCCGGCCTGGCCGCGGGCAGCGTCGACATCGTCGTGGGCACCCACGGCCTGCTCAACCCCGACATCAGGATGAAGGACCTCGGCCTGATCATCGTCGACGAGGAGCAGCGCTTCGGGGTGGAGCACAAGGAGCAGATGAAGCGGCTGCGCACCTCGGTCGACGTGCTGAGCATGAGCGCCACGCCGATCCCGCGCACGCTCGAGATGGCGATCACCGGCATCCGCGAGATGTCGACGATCACCACCCCGCCCGAGGAGCGTCATCCCGTCCTCACCTACGTCGGTGTCTACGAGGACCGCCAGGTCACGGCCGCCGTACGCCGCGAGCTGCTGCGCGAGGGCCAGGTCTTCTTCATCCACAACCGGGTGCAGTCGATCGAGAAGGCGGCCGCCAAGATCCGCGAGCTGGTGCCCGAGGCGCGGGTGGCCACGGCCCACGGGCAGATGGGGGAGCACCAGCTCGAGCAGGTGATGCTCGACTTCTGGGAGAAGCGCTTCGACGTGCTCGTGTGCACCACGATCGTGGAGTCCGGTCTTGACGTCTCCAACGCCAACACGATGATCATCGAGCGGGCCGACACCCTGGGCCTGAGCCAGCTGCACCAGCTGCGTGGTCGGGTCGGGCGCAGCCGGGAGCGGGCCTACGCCTACTTCCTGTACCCCCAGGAGAAGCCGCTCACCGAGACCGCGCACGAGCGCCTAGCCACGCTGGCCCAGCACTCCGACCTGGGCGGCGGGATGGCGATCGCGATGAAGGACCTCGAGATCCGGGGCGCGGGCAACCTGCTCGGTGGCGAGCAGTCGGGCCACATCGCCGACGTGGGCTTCGACCTGTACGTCCGGCTGGTGGGGGAGGCGGTCTCGGAGTTCCGGGGCGACGGTGGCGAGCCCGAGCTCAACGAGGTCCGCATCGAGCTGCCCGTCGACGCCCACCTGCCCCACGACTACATCCCCAGCGAGCGGTTGCGCCTGGAGATGTACCGCCGCCTGGCCGAGGTCCGCAGCGACGAGGACGTCGACACGGTGACCGAGGAGCTGGAAGACCGCTACGGCCCGGTGCCGCAGGAGGTCAGCTCGCTGCTGCTGGTGGCCCGGTTCCGGGCCCGGGCGCGCACCGCGGGGATCAGCGAGGTCACGATCGCGGGCAAGAACGTCCGGTTCGCACCGGTCTCGTTGCCCGAGTCGCGGGTGGTCCGGCTGATGCGGATGTACCCCCGGTCGATCGTGAAGTCCCAGATCGACACCGTCCTGGTGCCGCGCCCGCAGACCGCGGTCGTGGGCGGCCGGCCGATCGACGGTGTCGCGCTGCTGCAGTGGGCCCGCGGTGTGCTCGACCAGGTCCTCGACCCGCCCGCGTGAGCCGGTCCACGCGGCCCCGCGGGCCAGTGCTTGAATGGCCCCCGTGAGCAGCTTCTCCGTGCGTGTGTCCCTGGCCGCGTGCGCCGTGGTGCTCGCCACCTCCTCCGCGTGCAGCGTGGCCGGCACCGACTTCCAGCCCGGCGTGGCCGCGAGGGTCGGTGACCAGACGGTCACCAGCAACGAGGTCGACCGGCTCACCGTCGCGGCCTGCGGGGCGTTCGGCCCGCAGCTGGAGGCCCAGAACCAGGTCGTCGCGCTCCGCCAGATCAAGGCCACCGTCGTGCAGGACCTCACCCTCGAGTCGGCCGTGCGCCAGCTCGGTGAGGAGTACGGCGTCGAGCCGGGCGAGACCTATCTCAGCGAGGTCTCCTCCGCCGGTGGGGGCGACGACCTGAGCGACGACGAGCGGGAGGCGGTCGTCGTGGTCAGCTCGACCACCACCCTGGTCACCGACGTGCTCGGACAGATCGGTGCGCAGCTCACCGCAGGTGGCGCCGGTGAGGACGTCGCCGGCGCCCCCGCGGCGGCCACGCCGGAGGCCGTGCAGCGTGGCGGAGCCGAGCTGACCCGGTGGCTGCAGGACAACGACGTGGAGGTCGACCCGCAGTACGGCATCGACATCAGCGACACCGGCGCGGTCGAGGTCGACACCTCCCTGGCCTTCGGTGTCAGCGACGTCGCCAAGGCCGCGGGTGCCGAGCAACCCGACCCGGCGACCACGATGGCGCTGCCCCAGACCCAGCGCTGCGGCTCCTACACCGCCGGCGGCGGTCAGGGCTGACGCGTGGTGCCCCCCACCTCGGCTCGACCCGATCGCGGCCACCGCGGCATGACCCACAGCCCAGGTGCTGACGAGGCTCCGCTCACGGAGTTCGCCTCTGTGATGCGCCGGCTGCGTGCGGAGTGCGCCTGGAAGCGGGGCCAGACGCACCGCTCGCTGGCGCGCTACCTGCTCGAGGAGACGCACGAGACTCTCGAGGCCATCGACGGTGACGACGACGCCCACCTGGCCGAGGAGCTCGGCGACCTGCTGCTGCAGGTCTACTTCCACGCGGTGATCGCCGAGGAGCGGGGCGCCTTCACCCTCGACGACGTCGCCCGCGGTGCGATCGCGAAGATGCGGCGCCGCAACCCGCACGTCTTCGGCACCCTCGAGCAACGCGCGGCCGCCGGTGACGCGGTCGAGATCAACGAGGCCTGGCAGGCGATCAAGGCGCAGGAGCAGAGCGCCGCTCAGGCGGGGGCTGCCGGTGCCGACCTGCCCCCGACGCTGCCCGCCCTGCTGCTGGCCGCCAAGACCCTGGAGCGGCGGGCCCGGGCAGGCGCGGCGGCACCCGCTCCGAGC
>JAJAYJ010000116.1 GCA_026786275.1 Nocardioides sp.
GGCACCAGCACCGCGGTGAGCGTCACCGGCGGCTCCCAGCCCGCCCGCTCGGCTGCGGCCAGCACCACCTCGGGGCCGGCCCCGCTGAGCAGGTGGCGGGCGACCCGGTCGAGCAGCCGCTGCCGCACCGCACCGGTGGTCGCGAGCTCGTCGGTGTGGCCCGCGACCGCGGCGGCGGACAGCTCGTCGATGTAGGCGAAGACCAGCTCGGCGAAGTCGGCCAGCATCCGGTCGCGCACGCCCGCCTCGACGGCGGTCGAGGACAGCTCGCGCCAGGAGACCCGGGCCCCGATCCGGAACGCCGAGAGCAGCGCGTCCGTGCTCCGCCCGGCGCGGGCCTCACCCCGACCGAGCTGGTAGGAGCCCTCGACGGCCGGGGCGGTCGGCGTCCGGGGGTCTGCTCCGCGGCGACCGCTGGCCAGCGAGAGGAAGCCACCCAGGGCCAGCTCGACCGCGTTGCGGATGGTGCCGCCCATCTGACCGCTGAAGGCGTCGGTGTAGGACGCGACGTCCTCGATGATGGCCGCGACGACGTGCTCGGCCACCTCCGGCAGCCGCGAGCGCATCGCGGTGAGGGCCCCGGGAGGCAGCTCGAGGCCGTGGTCCGCGGTACCTCGAGGGGTGCGTGAAGCCATGTCGCGTCCTGTCTTTGTTCTCAGTGAACAAGAGTGAAAGGAATCTTCACGTCGTCAGGTCAGGAGTTTAGCCGCTCGGGGCAGCACAGTAGAGACATGAGCACCGACACCCTTCCGGGCACCTCCCGGTCGCGCCCGCGCCCCACCCTGCGCGAGTCCCTGCGCCGGGTCGCCAGCGCGGCGGTCACCCCGCTCGAGGTCGACGACGTGCTCGACGTCTTCCACCCGCTGCGCTCCGGCGCCGCGCTGCGCGGACGCATCGTCGACGTGCAGCCGGAGACCGACGAGTCGGCCACCATCGTCATCAAGCCGGGCCGGGACTGGGCCGGGCACGTCCCGGGCCAGTACGTCCGGATCGGGGTCGACGTCGACGGTACCCGGCTGTGGCGCACCTACTCGCTGACCCACGGCCCCCGCGCCGACGGCTGCATCAGCCTGACCGTGAAGGCGATCCCGGGCGGTGTCGTCTCCCAGCACCTGGTGCACCGCACCCGTCCCGGCCAGATGCTGCAGCTCGAGCAGGCCGAGGGCGCGTTCGTGCTGCCGCAGCCGGTGCCCGACAAGCTCCTGCTCGTCACCGCGGGCTCCGGGATCACCCCGGTCATCGGGATGCTGCGCAACCTCTTCTCCCGCGCGACCCCGGCGGCCACCGACATCGTGCTGGTGCACGTCAACGCCTCCGAGGCGGCCGCGATCTTCCGCGACGAGCTGCGGGCCCTGGGCGCCGACGGCCGGATCACCCTGATCGAGCGGTACGACGACCAGCACGGGCTGCTCGACGTGGCCCACCCGGAGTCCGGGCTGGCCGCGCTGGTGCCCGACCTCGACCAGCGCCTGACCTACGCCTGCGGGCCGGCCGGCCTGCTCGACGCCCTCGAGCAGCACCACGCCGAGCGCGGCCTGCAGCTCACCACGGAGCGGTTCCGCCCCGTCGTGCTGGCTGACCTCGGAGGTCTCAGCGGCGGGCCGGTCAGCTTCGCGGACGGCTCGCTGGTCGAGGCCGACGGAGGCGTCCCGATCCTCGACGCCGCCGAGGCCGCGGGCGTGCTGATGCCCAGCGGGTGCCGGATGGGCATCTGCATGGGCTGCGTCCTGCCCCTCATGGACGGGGCGGTGCGCGACCTGCGCAACGGCGCCCTGACGGTGGCCGTCCCCGGCGAGACCGACCCCGCCGGCGTGCCCATCCAGACCTGTATCAGCGCCGCCGCCGGCGCCTGCTCCATCAACCACTGACCACTGACAAGCACCTCCACCACCCCAAGGAGAGCGCCATGACCGTCATCAACAAGAAGCCGAACAACCCCATCGAGAACCTCACCCCCGAGGACGTCGAGCAGATCGGCATCGAGCTCGACGCCATCCGCCAGGACGTGCTCGACAGCCGGGGCGAGAAGGACGCGGCCTACATCCGCCGGGTCGTCGGGGTGCAGCGCAAGCTCGAGCTCGGCAGCCGTGCGGTGCTGCTCGTCAGCATCCTGCCGCCAGCCTGGGTCCTCGGCACCGCCGGCCTCAGCGTGGCCAAGATCCTCGAGAACATGGAGATCGGCCACAACGTGATGCACGGCCAGTGGGACTGGATGCGGGACCCGAAGATCCACTCCACGACCTGGGAGTGGGACAACGCCTCCACGGCCGAGGCCTGGAAGCACTCGCACAACGAGGTGCACCACACCTACACGAACATCGTGGGCAAGGACAACGACCTCGGCTACGGCATCATGCGCGTCGACGAGGACCAGAAGTGGCACCCGATGTACCTCGCGCAGCCGCTGTGGAACTTCCTCAACGCCTGCTTCTTCGAGTACGGGATCGCGGCCTACGACCTCGAGCTGGGCAAGAACCTCCGGATACCCAAGGAGAAGCGCAGCGAGGTGTTCAAGCGCAACACCAAGAGCACGCTGGCCAAGATCCGCAAGCAGGCCTCGAAGGACTACGTCGTCAACCCGCTGCTGGCCCTGCCGACCGGCTCGCTGCTGCCGACCCTGGCCGCCAACGTGACCGCGAACCTCGTGCGGAACCTGTGGACGCACTCGGTGATCATGTGCGGCCACTTCCCCGAGGGCGTCGAGACCTTCGAGCGCAAGAGCATCGACCCCAACGAGACCCGCGGTGACTGGTACGTGCGCCAGATGCTGGGCTCGGCCAACATTTCGGGCTCGAAGGGCATGCACCTGATGACCGGCAACCTGTCGCACCAGATCGAGCACCACCTCTTCCCGGACCTGCCCTCAAGCCGGTACGCCGAGGTGGCTCCCCGGGTGAAGGCGATCTTCGCGAGGTACGACCTGAACTACCACGAGGCGTCGCTGCCCGCCCAGGTCTATTCGGCCTGGCACAAGGTCGTGCGGCTCTCGCTGCCCAACGGCTTCCTGGCCACGACCACGGTCAAGAACGCCCCCGAGCAGGCCAAGCTGCTCTGGGCGATGAGCACCAAGGGCTCCAAGGTGCGGCGTGCCGCCCAGGCCCGGCTGCAGCAGCAGGCGCGCAAGCTCGAGGTCGCCAAGGCCGCCTGAGCCGGGCTCGGCCGGCCGGGTGGCTGCGCCTACTCGGCGGTCGCGGGGTCAGGCCAGGGCGGCGGAGACCACCTCACGGGCCTCGGCCTGCACCTGGGCCAGGTGGTCGGGGCCTCGGAACGACTCGGCGTAGATCTTGTAGACGTCCTCGGTGCCTGAGGGGCGCGCCGCGAACCACGCGGACGAAGTGGTCACCTTGAGGCCGCCGATCCGCGCCCCGTTGCCGGGTGCCTCGGTCAGCTTGGCGGTGATCGGCTCACCGGCCAGCTCGGTGGCGGCCACGGCGTCGGGGGACAGCGCGGCCAGCGCGGCCTTCTGGGCCCGGTCGGCCGGGGCGTCGATGCGGGCGTACGCCGGCTCCCCGTGCTCAGCGACGAGGTCGGCGTAGTGCTGGGAGGGGCTGCGGGCGGTGCTGGCGATGATCTCGGCCGCCAGCAGGGCCATGACCAGGCCGTCCTTGTCGGTGGTCCAGGTGGTGCCGTCGTAGCGCAGGAACGACGCGCCGGCCGACTCCTCGCCCCCGAAACCGAACGACCCGTCGAGCAGCCCGGGCACGAACCACTTGAACCCGACCGGCACCTCGACCAGGTCGCGACCGATCCCGGTGGCGACCCGGTCGATCATCGAGGACGACACCAGCGTCTTGCCGATCCGGGCCCTGGCCGGCCAGCCCGGCCGGGCCCCGCCGAAGAGGTGGCCGATCGCGACGGCCAGGAAGTGGTTGGGGTTCATCAGCCCGGCGTCGGGTGTCACGATGCCGTGCCGGTCGGCGTCGGCGTCGTTGCCGGTCGCCACGTCGTACTGGTCCTTCTGCGTGATCAGGGAGGCCATCGCCGACGGCGAGGAGCAGTCCATCCGGATCTTGCCGTCCCAGTCGAGGGTCATGAACCGCCAGGTGGCGTCGACCAGCGGGTTGACGACCGTGAGGTCCAGGCGGTGTCGCTCCGCGATCGCGGCCCAGTAGTCGACCGACGCCCCACCCAGGGGATCGGCACCGATCCGCACGCCGGCCGCCCTGATCGCGGCCAGGTCGACGACCTGGGGCAGGTCGTCGACGTAGGTGTCGAGGAAGTCGTACGCCGTGGCCGCCGTCCGGGCCCGGGTGAACGGGATCCGCCGGACCTCACCCAGACCGGCCCGGATGAACTCGTTGGCCCGCCCGGCGATCACGGCGGTGGCGTCGGTGTCGGCGGGTCCGCCGTGCGGCGGGTTGTACTTGAAGCCGCCGTCCCCGGGCGGGTTGTGCGACGGCGTCACCACGATGCCGTCGGCCAGGCCCGACCCGGCCCCCGACCGGGTGAGCCGCCCGGCGTTGGCCCGCAGGATGGCGTGCGAGACCGCCGGGGTCGGCGTGTAGCGGTCGGCCGCGTCGACCAGCACGGTCACGTCGTTGGCGACGAGCACCTCGAGCGCGGTGACCCAGGCCGGCTCGCTCAGGGCGTGGGTGTCCCGGCCGAGGAACAGCGGGCCGTCGTAGCCCTGGCTACGGCGGTAGTCGCAGATCGCCTGCGTGGTGGCCAGGATGTGCTGCTCGTTGAAGGACGTGGTGAGCGAGGAGCCCCGGTGACCGCTGGTGCCGAAGGCGACCTGCTGCTCGACGTCATCGGGATCGGGTGTGCGGGAGTAGTAGGCCGTGACCAACGACGCGACGTCGACGAGGTCGGAGGGGGCGGCGAGCTGTCCGGCGCGGGCGTCCATGCCGACACCCTAGGACGGTCACCGGGTCCGGCGCGTGGTCCGGGCGGCAGGTGATCCGGCCGCCCGGGTCCCGGCGGAGTCGTGGACCATGCCCGTGGAGGTCTAGGGTCGGTAGGTGCCCGACGTCTCCGTCATCGCCTACTTCGCGGACGACCCCACCCGGACCTACCAGCTGGTCCAGTGGCTCGCCGTCCTCGAGACCCTGCACCGGGAGCACCCGGTGGGGATCGTCGTGCGCGACCCCGACTCCGCGACCCTGCTGCGGGCCCGGACCACGCTGTCGGTGCACACGGCCGAGTCGTTCCCCGACCTGACTGAGCTGTACGAGGACCTTGACGCCAAGGTCGTCCTGTACTGCAACAACTCGATGCTGAACTTCCAGTCCCTGATCAACGGTCGCCTCCTGCACGTGCACATCAACCACGGCGAGAGCGACAAGCAGAGCATGGCCAGCAACAACGCCAAGGCCTACGACCGGGTCTTCGTGGCCGGTGAGGCGGCGGTGCAGCGCCACGCCGCCGGGCTGCTCGAGTTCGACACCGGCCGGCTGGTGCGGACCGGACGACCCCAGCTCGACCTGCGTCCGGCCTCCGTGCTGGTGCCGAGCACCCGGCGCACGGTGCTCTACGCACCCACCTGGGAGGGCGACGCGGACTACAACGACTACACATCCGTCGACACCGTCGGGGTCGAGATCGTTCGGGCCGTGCTGGCCGTGCCCGACGTTCGCCTGGTCTACAAGCCGCACCCCAAGCTGGCCACCAGCCTGACCCCGGCCGTGCGGGAGGCCCACCGCGACATCCTGGCCCTGGTGGTCCAGGCCGCCCGGTGCGAGCCGGACGCCGGCCACGAGAGCGTCACGGTCGCCGACATCCTCGCGGTCGTGCCCGACTGCGACGCCATGGTTACCGACGTGTCGTCGGTGGGCCTGGACTGGCTCTACCTGCGCACCGACAAGCCGATCTTCCTGACCGACCGGCACCACGACGCGGAGCGACTGCGCCGGGAGGTGCCGGTGAGCCGTTGTGCCGACGTCATCGACGACGCCAACGTGGCCGGGCTCACCGCGCTGCTGACCCGCCGGCTCGAGCGCGACAAGCACCATCTGGCCCGGGTGGCCATGCGCCACCACTACTTCGACGACCTGCAGGTCGGTGACAGCACCGTGCGGTTCCTCGACGCCGTCTCCGAGCTGGTGACGCTGCGTGACACGCTGGTCGGCCACGCACCACACGGCTACGGCGAGACGGCGGCCATCACGGCCTGAGCGGCCGGGCCGCCACCTCGACGAGCGAGTCACGGGTAGCGCAGGCCCGTGACCTCCTCGCTGATCTCCCACAGCCGGCGCTGCGCCTCCTCGTCGTGGGACAGGGCGGTGCTGGTGGTCACCTGGGGGGCCCCGGACATCTCGCCGAGGCCGCCGGGGCCGCAATAGGTGCCGCCCGGCAGGTCGGCGGTGGCGGCCATCAGCGTCGGCCAGGCGCCGGCGGCCGCCGACTGGCTGATCCCGCGGACCGCGGCGTCGAGGATCGAGGCGACCCCGCCCGAGGAGCGCCCGAACCGGCCGTTGGCGCTCAGGTGGGTCCCGGCGAGGCCCGGGTGCGCGGCCAGGGCCTTGACCGGCAGGCCGGCCCCGCGGCACCGACGGTCCAGCTCGTGCACGAACAGCAGGTTGGCCAGCTTGGTCTGGGCGTAGACGCTCCATCGCGCGTAGCGGCCCCGCGCGACCAGCGGGTCACCCAGGGGCGCCGCGCGGGCCATCCGGTGCCCGTTGGAGGACACCGACACGACCCGGCCCGCGGTGCTGGCCGCCAGCTGCGGCAGCAGCAGTCCGGTCAGCAGGAACGGCCCGAAGTGGTTGGTCGCCATCTGCAGCTCCAGGCCGTCAGCGGTGCGGGTGCGCGGGGTGGCCATCACCCCGGCGTTGTTGACGAGCACGTCGACGGGCCCGAGGTCGGCGGCCTGCCGGGCGGCCCGGCGTACGGACTCCAGCGAGGACAGGTCCACCGGCAGCGTCTCCAGCAGCGCCCCCCTCACCTCGGTGCCGATGCTGGCGGCGGTCTCGTCGAGGCGGGCCCGGGTGCGCCCGGCCAGCACGACCCGGCCACCGCGCCGGGCCAGCTCGAGGGCGGTGTGGTGACCCAGGCCCCCCAGCGTGGTGCCGGTCACCAGCGTGGTCCGCCCGGCCTGGTCGGGCAGGTCGGCCAGTCGCCAAGCGTCCACCGGGGCGGTGCTCACGGCGTGGTCGCCATCCGGGCCAGGATCTCCCGGCCCAGGCCCTGGTCGCCCACCACGTCGACCTTGCCGGGCCCGGCGGGTCGACGCCCGCCGGCCAGGACGACGTAGGTCTCGCGGTCCATCCGCAGGGTCACGTCGTACGCCGCCGCGCCGGTCGGGTCGGGCACCGCCCGGCCGCGGCCGTCCTCGCCGCCCTCGAACGCGCAGGGCTCGTGGCCCTGCACCACGAGCGCTGCCCGGGTGCCCGGCGGGGCCTGCACCTTCTTGGCCAGCACGAACCCGAAACCCTCGACCAGGTAGGCGGCGCTGTGCGCGGCCGCCTCGGAGTCCAGCCCACCCGGCAGACCGACCGCCCGCCGCACGTCCTGCTCGTGCATCCACACGTCCAGGGGCCGGTTGCGCAGCAGCGACCCCCACGTCCACGACAGGCCCCCGAAGACCGGGTGAGCCGGGGCGGAGGCGTCGCGGGGCGGGTCGGCCCGCAGCGCGTCGTGGCGGCGACCGGTCATCTCGCGGATCTCGGCGAGCAGGGCGGCGGGCTCGGCGGTGCGGCGGTTGACGACGCCGATCTCGGTGTAGCGGCCCATCATGCCGCTCGCGTGAACAGGTTCCCCGACCTCGGCGTGCTCCTCCTCGCCGGTCGCCAGCACCCGCTCCAGGTGGGCGGTGTGGGAGGCCACCGCCCGGACGTCCCAGCCGGCGAGGTCGGTGGGCGTGGACCACTGCTCGTCGGGCACCTGCTCGAGCACCGCGGTCAGGTCGCCGACCGCCTGCCACCACACGTCGACGTACCCGGCGAGGAGTTCCTGGTCGCTCATGCCTGGCACCCTAGAGGCTGAGGACGGTGGTGCCGGGGTTTCGAGGCTCGCTGCGCTCGCACCTCAACCAGCGGGTGGGGGCTTGCGCTCGCACCTCAACCAGCGCTGGGTCAGCCGCGCTTGACCGTCCTGCCGAGCCGGAGGCGGTCCGGGCGGATCTTGCCGGTCCGGGCGGCGTCGTCGGTGAAGATCCGCCCGAAGTCACGGTCGGTCGCGGCGGCGCCCGCGCCGGCCCGGACCGCGCCCGGCATCCCCAGACAGGTCAGCGGGACGACCGCGGTGACCTTGCCCTTGACCGGGTTCACCGACTTCGTCATGGCCTCGCACGGCACGTCGACGCCGCCGGTGCTGAGGGCGAACGTCACGCCACCGGTCTTCAGCAGGTCGATGGTGTACGTCGCGCCCGTGTCGGTCTGCACCTGCCACAGCATCGCCCAGTAGTTCCTGGGCAGGGCGCGGACCGTGGTGCTGAGCACCAGCTTCTGCTGGGTGAGCGTGGTGACGAACCGTCGCACGTCGGCGCTCTGGTTGCTCGGGGCGAGCTTCGCCTCGCCCGCACCCACCCTCTTGATCACGTCGCGCTTGTCGTCGACCAGCGTGCGACGCCCGGCCTGGGCGGGGGCAGCGGTCGCCGCGACGGTGGCCAGGGCAAGCGCTCCGGCCGCCAGGGCGGCGCTCAGTCGGTGACTCATGGACCTGCACTCTCGGGGGGGGGGATGCTTTGGGGACATGCAACCAGGTCGCCGGTGCTCGGTGCGACAGGCGCGACGGGGCACCGACGGGGCACTGACGGGGTGAGGCGTTGCGTGGGTGAACGCGGCACGCACGAGGTACTCTGACCCGCTCCTGTCGACGTCGTGGTCGATCGGGCACCCATCTGTGACGGATCGACCAAGGGATTCGACTACCACCGTGAGTGACGCACTGGTCGAGGGCGAGATCGAGCGCGAGCAGCAGTTCGTGGATCGCGTGAACCGACAGCTAGAGATCTCCGCGCGCGCTGCGCGCGAGCTGGCCCTGGAGGGCCGGAACCGGGGCAGGCTCGGCCACGAGGGCGGGCTCGTCGAGCGTGACGCGATGGTCTTCCAGGCCGCTCGCCGGATCGCCCAGCTCGACGCGGCGCACGAGGGCCTGGTCTTCGGTCGCCTCGACCTGCGACCCGAGCTCGACGCCGAGCCCCGCTACATCGGGAGGATCGGGCTGCGTGACGAGGAGCGCGAGTCGCTGCTCATCGACTGGCGGGCGCCGGCGGCGGCCGTGTTCTACCAGGCCACCGCGGCCGAGCCGCAGCAGGTCGTGCGCCGCCGGGTGCTGCGCTCGTCGGGGCGCAGCGTGGTCGGTGTCGAGGACGAGCTGCTCGACCCCGAGGCGCAGGCCGAGCTCGAAGCGGCGGGCAAGCAGCTGCCGATCATCGGCGAGGGCGCGCTGATCGCCCAGCTCTCCCGCGCCCGGGACCGCTCCATGCACTCCATCGTGGCGACCATCCAGGCCGAGCAGGACCGCGCCATCCGGGCCCCGGGCCGGGGCGTGGTCGCGATCTCGGGTGGCCCCGGCACCGGCAAGACGGTCGTCGCGCTGCACCGTGCGGCGTACCTCCTCTACTCCGACCGGCGTCGCTACGAGGGCGGCGGGGTGTTGATCGTCGGGCCGAGCGGCGTCTTCATGCGCTACATCGAGCGGGTGCTGCCCAGCCTGGGTGAGACCGCGATCGCGCTGCGCTCCCTCGGCGAAGTCGTCGACGGGGTGCGCGCCACCCGGCACGACGACGCCGCGGTGGCCGACGTGAAGGGTTCGGTGCGGATGGCCGAGGTGCTGCGGCGCACCTCGCGCCAGCAGGCGCCGGGCAGTCCCGCGGGGTATCGCACGTTCTGGCGAGACGACGTGATCGTGCTGGACCGGGGCGTGCTGGGTCGGGTCCGCCGCCAGCTGATGTCGCAGGGCCAGCGCAACCGGCAGCTGCCCCGGGTCTCCGGCGCCCTGCTGGACGCCATGTGGCGTCAGGTGCGTGGTGAGCGGGGTCGTGAGCGCGGCCGCGTCGCCTTCGACGACGACATGATCACCGACCAGGCCTTCCTCGACTTCGTGGTCGGCTGGTGGCCCCCGGTCGACGCGCCGGAGGTGCTGGGCTGGCTGCGTGAGCCCGAGCTGCTCGCCCGGGTCGCTGACGGCCTGCTGAGCCACGAGGAGCAGCTGCTGCTCACCAAGTCCTGGGCACAGGGCGACGCCGCCCAGTCCGTTCAGGACGTGCCCCTGCTCGACGAGCTGCGGTACGCCCTGGGTGACGTGCCGGCCCGCACCGACGACGAGCGCGACCTCGACGACTCCGGCCTGCTCGAGGGTGGACGCGACATGCAGGAGCTGATGACCGCCGCCGATCGGGAGTACGCCCCGTCCGGACGGGCCTGGGCGCCGCCCAGCCACCGCATCGAGGACGACCCGTTCGCGCACGTGCTCGTCGACGAGGCTCAGGACCTGACCCCGATGCAGTGGCGGATGGTCGGGCGGCGCGGCCGCACCGCGTCCTGGACCATCGTCGGCGACCCGGCGCAGTCGTCGTGGCCGGTGCCCGAGGAGTCGGCTGCCGCCCGCGCCGCCGCGCTCGAGGGCAAGGTGCAGCACGAGTTCCACCTTTCCACCAACTACCGCAACTCCGCCGAGATCTACGCCTTCGCGGCCGACTACGCCCGCCGGGTCGGCCTCGACGCTGACCTGCCGGTCGCGGTCCGTTCCACCGGCGCGCACCCCGAGGTCGTCGAGGGCGTGGCCGACCTCGAGGCCGCCACCCGCGCCGCGGTCCTCGACGTGACCGGTCGGGTCGGCGGCACGGTCGCCGTCGTGGTGCCGGCGGCCCGCCGCGTCGAGATCAACGCCTGGCTGGCCTCGTGGCCGGAGCTGGCCGACGACGCCCCCGGGGCCCGCGCGGCCGTCGACTCCTCGCTCCCGCCGTCCGGCGACGACCGGGTCGTGGTGCTCGCCGGCCTCGACACCAAGGGGCTGGAGTTCGACGGCATCGTGGTCGTGCGGCCGCAGGAGATCGAGGACGAGTCCAGCACCGGGACCGCCACGCTGTACGTCGTGCTGACCCGCGCGACCCAGCTGCTGACCACGGTCGCCTGATGCCACCCTCGCGCCACCGCTCGTTCCTGGCTGCCGTCCTGCTCTGTGCGGGCCTGGTCGCCGCTCTGCTCACGATCGCCACCACCCCCGCCACCGCGAACCGGCTCTCGGAGTCCTCGGGTCGCCCGGACCCCCGGCTGGGCAGCATGTCCTGCAGCCTGATGGGCCGGGTGAGCACCCCGACCGGGTGCAGCCGCACGCAGTGCCGGGTCGGGGGCGAGCAGATCCGCTTCAGCCCCAACGCCGAGACGTGCCTGGTCGGCGGGCGCAGCGGCACGTCGTACGGCACGGAGATCGACGTCCGGGTCTGCGGCGAGCTGCACCGACGCTGGGTGCCGGCCGTGAACTTCTGCGCCTCGAACCCGCACCGGCGCCAGACCCTAACCTACGACGCCCCGCAGTGCCGGGGTGGCTCGTCGGTCTACGTCACGACCAGCCAGATCGCCACCCAGCGCGCCACCCGGGGCGAGAAGGAGGGCCGCTACGACGTGTGCGTGCGGCCCGGCGAGGCCCGCGAGCTCGAGCGGGTGGCCCGCCGGACCGGGCAGGGCCTGCGGGCGTTGGTCGTGCAGCGCTCACCCGCGCTGTGCAACCTGCAGCCGCAACGGGCCTTCGTGGACGGCCGGTGCGTCCGGGAGGCCGAGCCCGTGCGGCCACCGACCGTGCTGATGGTGGGCGACTCGCTGACCTGGCGCGGCACCGACGAGCTGGCCCGGCTCCGACCCGACTGGGTCATCGACGGTCAGTCCGGGCGCAACCTGTCGCAGCTGCCGGATCGCCTGGACCGCTTCGAGGCCGACCGCGGCACCCCCACCGGCCTGGTGGTCGCCCTCGGCACCAACCCGGCGGGTGGCTACACCGCGGCGCGGCTGCGCACCCAGCTGGCCCGGCTGCCCGAGGCCACCCCGGTGATGGTCGTGCTGCCCTACCGGGGCGGGGGATCCAACACGCTGCAGCAGGTCCGCCAGGTCGACCGGGTCACCGACCTGCTGAAGACCGTCGTGGCGGGTCAGCCCGGCACCTGCACCGCCGACTGGCGGGGTCTGGTCGCCCGCGATCCCGACCTGCTGGTCGACGGCACCCACCAGATCCGTCGGGCCGAGGCCCGCTGGGCGAGGCTGGTCTCGAGCTCCTGGCAGACCTGTCTGGGCCAGCAGCCGGCACCCACCGCGGCGCGGGGCGCGTCGCTTTGACTCGCCGGGTCGGATGACGGATCCTCAGGGTGCTTGGGGTGCTCGGGGAACGATGAGGTGTCCTGGCGCCGCTGAGGCCGCACCGACCCATGGGAATGAACCCGCTGTGAGACTCACGTCCTTGCTGGATGGCCGTCGTCGCCTGCTCGTGGCCGTGGTGGTCGCGCTGGTGACCCTGGTCCTCAGCGCAGGAGCCACCGTGGCTAACGGCGACCCGCTGGAGAACGACGCGACGTCGTTCACCCTCGGCGCCGCCGTGCGGGGCGCCGCGGACGCGCGGGTCCCGGCCGCCGCGCCAGTCCGTGTCATCGTGCGCTCCGGCACGAGCGCCGCGTCGCCGAGCCTGCTCGGAGCCCAGGTCCACGAGCAGCGCTCGACGCAGCTGCAGGCAGCGTTCCAGGCGATGCTGCAGACCCAGACCAGCGCCCCGGTCACCGCCGAGGTCGACCCCCGCATCGACCGGGCCAGCTGCGCGCTGCTGGGTCGCACCTGGGGTGGCACGGGCTGCAGCCGCGGGGCCTGCCTCACCGGTCACGAGTACGCCAAGACCGGTGCCAACGCCGAGACCTGCCGGATCGGTGGCCGTCGCGGCGCGTCGTACGGCGTCGAGGTCGACTTCCGGCGCTGCCAGGCCCTGAACCGGGTGTGGATCGGGTTGCTGAACTACTGCGCGTCGGACCCGCACCGGGCCGAGACGGTGGTGCCCGACGCCCCGCAGTGCCGGGCGCCGTACACCAGCTACGTGCTGCTCACCGAGCAGGACGGGGGGTACGACGAGTGTCTGCGGCCGTCCCGGGTCACCACGCTGCAGGCCACCGCGACCGCGACCGGGCGGAGCGTGGCGTCGGTGGCCGCCGAGCAGTCCCGCACCCAGTGCGGCTGGCGCCCCGCCCACGTCTACCTCGACGGCCGCTGCCAGGAGGCGCTCACCGCGCCGCAGCCCCGCGTGCTCAACAACGTGGCCGTGGTCGGTGACTCGATCACCTGGCGCGGCACCAACGAGCTGGCCACCCTGCAGCCGGACTGGGTCATCGACGGCTCCTCGGGCCGCCAGATCGACGCCCTCGACGCCCGCCTCGACGCCTACCGTGAGTCCTGGGGTGAGCCCGGCGGTGTGGTGCTGGCCCTCGGCACCAACGGCCGCACCGGCTGGCGCGAGGAGCAGTTCCGGGCCAGCATCGACCGGGTGCCGGCGACGACCCCGATCCTGCTGGTGACCCCGTTCCGCGAGGCCGGCACGACGGGGCGGCCCGAGCTGATGGACCAGTACGCCGAGTGGTTCGGGCGGCTCGCCGCCGAGAGGCCGCTGACCTGTCTGGCCGACTGGCGCGCCGAGGTGTTCGCCGACCGCGCACTGCTGGTCGACGGTGTGCACCCCACCACGATCGGCGAGGTGCACTGGGCCGAGATGATCGACAACAGCTGGAGCTCGTGCCTCTCCCGCAACGCCTTCTCGTCCTTCTGAGGCCTGCGGCCGGGCTGGGGCTGGACAGGGGCTGGACAGGGGACTGGACAGGGGGGTCGGGCCGGGTCGGCGCCTCCCTAGACTTCAGGGCATGTCTGACCCCGTATCTGCTCGTGCCGCGATCGAGGCGATCCAGGGACACGAGGCGTGGGCGATCATCCGACGCTCGACCCGAGCCGGGGACCGGGCCACCGTCGGTGTCGTCGGGGGGCGGCGCAGCGTGGTGACCTCCCTGCTCGACGTACCCCTCGAGGACGGGCCGCCCGGTGCGGGTCACCTGGCTGACCGGCTGCTGGCGATCCCCTTCCGGCAGGTGGCCGAGCGGGGCTTCGAGGCCCACGACGACGGCACGCCCCTGGTCGTGGTCGAGGTCGAGACCGAGATGGAGTTCTCCGTCGACGACGTGATCGCGGCCATCGACGACACCGGCGTCGAGTTCTCCGACTTGGGCGGTTTCGACACCAGCGACGAGGAGTACGGCGAGCTGGTCTCCTCGATCATCTCCGAGGAGATCGGCCAGGGCGAGGGTGCCAACCTGGTGATCGGGCGGCACTACCGGGCTACGATCTCGGACTGGGATGCCGGCACCGCCCTCACCGTCTTCCGCCGTCTGCTGGAGCGTGAGCGCGGCGCCTACTGGACCTACGTCTTCTTCACCGGTGACCGCTACCTGATCGGTGCCTCCCCCGAGCGGCACGTCTCGGTCCGCGGCGGCGACGTGCGGATGAACCCGATCAGCGGCACCTTCCGGCTGCCGACGGGCCGACCGGGCGAGGTCGACTCCGGTGACCTCAAGCGCGATCTGCTCGACTTCCTGGCCGACGAGAAGGAGATCTACGAGCTCTCCATGGTCGTGGACGAGGAGCTGAAGATGATGTGCGACCTGTGCCAGGAGGGCGGCCAGGTGCTCGGGCCGTTCCTCAAGCCGATGAGCCGCCTGGTGCACACCGAGTACCTGCTGGCCGGTCGGAGCAGCCGCGACCCCCGCGAGGTGCTGCGCGACACGATGTTCGCCGCGACCGTCACCGGCAGCCCGGTCGAGAACGCCTGCCGGCTGATCAAGCACTACGAGACCGAGGGCCGCGGCTACTACGGGGCCGCCCTGGCCATCCTGGGCCGCGACGCGGCCGGCGGGCCGTTCGTGGACAGCCCGATCGTGATCCGCAGCGCCGACGTCGACCTCGCCGGCCGGCTCCGGGTCACCGCGGGCGCCACGCTGGTGCGCGACTCCGACCCGGCGTCCGAGGTGGCGGAGACGCACGCCAAGGCGGGCGGCATCCTCAGCGCGTTCGGCCTGGTCCCGCCGGCGCCGGTCCCGAGCGTGGACCTCGCCGAGCTGGTCACCGACGAGGACGTTTTGCTGGCCCTCAACTCCCGCAACCGGCGACTGTCCCGCTTCTGGCTCAACGACCAGGGCGCGGACGCGGGCGGCGCGGCGCCGGACCCCGGGCTGGCCGGCAAGAGCGCGGTGATCCTCGACGGGGAGGACGACTTCGTCAACATGCTGCGGCACGTGCTCGGGGTGCTCGGGGTGAGCAGCAGCGTGGTGCGCCACGAGGACTACGCGCCGGGGGTGCTGGCCGGCCACGACCTGGTCGTCGTCGGGCCGGGGCCCGGCGACCCCCGGGACGGCTCGGACCTCAAGATGGGCCGGCTGCGGGCCGCGGTCGCCGAGCTGTTGGAGACCGGGCAGCCGTTCCTGGCGGTCTGCCTGGGGCACCAGACCCTGTGCCACCAGCTCGGGCTGCCGCTGGCGTTCAAGGACATCGTGTTCCAGGGCATCCAGTCGCCGGTCGAGATCGCCGGGACGACCCAGCGGGTCGGCTTCTACAACACGTTCGTGGGCCGGGTCTCCCCCGGCACGGTGCTGCCCGAGGGCGTCACGGTCGAGGCGGACCCCCTGACCGGTGACATCCATCTGCTCGCCGGGCCGCACTACCGTGGCATCCAGTTCCACGCCGAGTCGGTCCTGACCGAGAACGGCTACACCCTGCTGCACGACCTGGTCGCGGCGCTGCTGCTGGACCCGACCGGTTGAGGACGACGACCTGAGCACCCCCGTGGGGGTTTTGTCCGCCGAACGGGTTGTGCCACAGTCGAGGCTAGGGCCCGCTGGCTTTTGCCCCCCAGCGTCAGCGGGTCCGCTCCCGTCCTCGGCCGTGCGTCGATCAGTAGGTTGACCGCTGTGCCCCAGCCCGACGTGGTCGTGGTCGACCACCACGACTCCTACACCTGGAACCTGGTCCACCTCGTGGCCGAGGTGACCGGTGTCCTGCCGAGGGTGGTGCAGCACGACGAGGTCGAGCCCGACGAGGTGCTCCGGCACTCCCACGTGATCCTGTCACCGGGCCCCGGGCACCCGGCGGTGCCGGCGGACTTCGCGGTCGGGCGCGCGGTCCTGCTCGCGGCCACCCGGCCGGTGCTCGGCGTCTGCCTGGGCATGCAGGGCCTGGTCACGGCGTACGGCGGGACGGTCCAGCGGGCCCGCCCGGCCCACGGCCAGGTGTCGCTGGTCAACCACGACGGGGCCGGGGTCTTCGCGGGCCTCCCGCAGCACTTCCGGGCGGTGCGCTACCACTCGCTGGGGGCCGTCTCGCTGCCCGAGTGCCTGCAGGCGACCGCGGCCTGCCCGGGCCCCGCCGCCGCGCAGCCGTGGGTGCTGATGGGGGTGCGCCACGTGGACCTGCCGCTCGAGGGCGTGCAGTTCCATCCCGAGTCGATCCTCTCCGAGCACGGGGCCCAGATGGTCTCCTCCTTCCTGGGGCTGCGGTGAGCGCGGGCGATCCGGTGGCCCACTTCCGCGAGGTGGCCGCGACCCACGAGCGCTGCTTCTGGCTCGACGGCGGCGGCGCCCGTGAGTGGTCGGGCACCCGGTCGTTGGTCGGCGCCTTGGCCCCCGACGACGTCTCGCTGACCTACTCGGCGGCCACCCGTGAGGTTCGCCGGCACGTCGACGGCCGCGCCGAGGTGGTCGGCGACGACGTGTTCACCGTGCTGGAGGCCGAGCTCGCCGCCGGCCGGCCCGCGGACCAGTGGTTCGGCTACCTGGGCTACGCGTGCCGGCCCGACCTGCCGGCCCGACCGGCCGGCCCCACTGTCGATCCGGCCGTCGACGCGGCGGAGACCGACGTGCCGGACGCGGTCTGGATGCGGCCCAGCCGGGTCCGGCTCTTCGAGCACGGCCTCGCCCGACCGGCTCACCCGACGAGCGTGCGTGCGGAGCCGGGGCGCAGCCCGGGGAACGAGGTGCCCGACGCCTACCGCCGCGCCTTCGACCGGGTCCAGGAGCACCTGCACGCCGGCAACACCTACGAGACGAACCTGACCTACCGGCGCGAGGTCCGCAGCGACCTCGACCCCGTCTCGGCGTACCTGCGGCTGCGCACGCTCAACCCCGCGCCGTACGCCGGGTTCCTGCAGCACGACGTCACGACGGTGCCGGGGGCGCGGGCATGGCTGCTGAGCTCGAGCCCGGAGCGCTACGCGCTCGTGGACGCCGACGGCGGCATCGAGACCAAGCCGATCAAGGGCACCACGCCACGCGGCGCGACCCCCGCCACGGACGCCGCACTGCGGCACCGGCTGGCCACCGACCCGAAGTTCCGGGCCGAGAACCTGATGATCGTGGACCTGCTGCGCAACGACCTGGCCATGGTCTGCGAGCCGGGCTCCGTCGTGGTGTCGAGCCTGATGCAGGTCGAGAGCTATCCCTCGGTGCACCAGCTGGTCTCGACGGTCCGCGGCCGGCTGCGCCCCGGCGTCACCACGGTGGGTGCGCTGCGGGCGCTGTTCCCGGCCGGCTCGATGACCGGTGCGCCCAAGTTGCGCACCATGCAGGTCGTCGCGGAGGTCGAGGACACCCCCCGCGGTGCCTACTCCGGCGCGTTCGGCTGGCTCTCGGCCGACGGCCGCGCCGACCTGGGCGTGGTGATCCGCTCGCTGAGCACCACGGGTGACGGCCGCTACCGCCTGGGCACCGGCGGTGGGATCACCGTGGCCTCCGACGTGGACTCCGAGGCCGCCGAGGCGGCGCTGAAGGCCGAGCGGCTGTTGCGGGTCTTCGACTCACCGGGCGTGGGCTCTCGTGACTAGGTGCGAAGGCATGGAACAACCCCACGTCATCGTGCTTTTCGGTGCCACCGGTGACCTGGCGAGGCGGGGGGCGCGGGCCCCGCCGCCCCCGGCGGCGGCGCGGGGCGGGGGGGGGGGGGGGCCCCCCCCACGCGCCCCCCCCCCGCGGCCCCCCCCCCCCC
>JAJAYJ010000117.1 GCA_026786275.1 Nocardioides sp.
CCAGCACGGCGGTGACGGCGACCCGGCGGGCGGCGACCACGCCCGCCTCACCCTCGAAGCCCACGATCATCAGGCAGCCGCCTGCGCCGCCTGCACCGACCCGGTCCGGTCGCGCCAGGTTGAGGCCGGTCTCGGCCTCGTCGGAGAGCCGGATCACGCTCGGCAGCAGCCCCGCCTGGGCCAGGGTCCGCGCCGCGGCGACACCGGCGGTGAACGTGGGCCACTGCCAGCCCTCGTAGATCTTCTCGGCCGGGGCCGCTCGCACCCGCACGGTCACCGCGGTGATCACGCCGAACGCGCCCTCGCTGCCCAGCACCAGCTGCCGCAGGTCGGGGCCGGCGGCGGTGGCGGGTGCAACGCCCAGCACCCACTCGCCGCGCGGCGTGGCCACCCGCAGGCCCATCACCAACGCGTCGAAGCGGCCGTAGCCGGCACTGGCCTGGCCGCTGGACCTCGTCGCCGCGAAGCCGCCGATGGTCGCGAACTCGTAGGACTGCGGATAGTGGCCCAGGGTCAGTCCCTGCGCCGCCAGCAACGTCTCCGCCTCGGGTCCGCGCAGCCCGGGCTCCAGCGTGGCGGTCATCGAGACGGGGTCGAGGGCGAGCAGCCGCTTCATCCGGACCAGGTCGAGGCAGACCAGGCCGGCGTACCCCTCCCGCCGGGCGGCCAGGCCGCCGCTCACCGACGTGCCGCCCCCGAAGGGCACCAGCGCCAGGTGGTGGGTCACCGCGAAGTCGATCACCGCGGCCACCTCGTCGTGGTCGGCCGGGCGCACCACGGCGTCGGGCGCGGCACTGAAGTCGTCGGACCGGGCCCGCAGCAGGTCAGGGGTCGACTTGCCGCCGGCCCGCAGCCGCCGGGTCTCGTCGTCGGTTCGCACGTGCTCCTCGCCCAGCAGGTCGACCAGGCCCGCGACCAGATCAGCCGACAGGCCCGGCGCCGGCAGCGGCTGTGGGGCAGGCCGCGGCTGCTCGTGGATCCCGAAGGCCAGCTCGACGAGGTCTCGGGCGGCCGGGGGCAGCGGGGTTGCCGCCGCCGGGTCGCCCCAGCCCTGCAGGTTCATCTCCGTCACGTGGGGTGCCATGTGTGACACCTTGGCACAGAGTGTCACACGGTGGGGTTCGGGGTGGGGTTCGGGGTGGTCCTACCAGCGGGGGTGCACGGCCTCGCGGAAGTGATGGTCGTAGATCCGGCGGACGCCGTCGAGCAGCTCGGCCGGCAACTCGCTCACGGAGCCGGCGGCCGCGTTGGAGCGGGCCTGCTCGGCGTTGCGCGCCCCGGGGATCACCGAGGAGACGCCGGGCTGCTGGGCCACCCACGCGATCGCGGCCTGGGCCGAGGTGACCTCGAGGGAGGCGGCCAGCTCGCCGAACTCCCTCGCCGCGACCAGGCCGGTCTCGTAGTCCACTCCGGAGAACGTCTCGCCCACGTCGAAGGCACCGCCGTCGCGGTTGTAGGTGCGGTGGTCGTCGGCGGCGAACGTGGTGGTGGCGTCGTACGTGCCCGACAGCAGGCCCGAGGCCAACGGCACCCGGGCGATGATCCCGACACCCGCAGCGAGGGCCCCGGGCAGCACGACGTCGAGCGGCTTGAGCCGGAACGCGTTCAGGATGACCTGGACCGCCGCCGTGCCGGGCCGCGAGATCGCGGCCAAGGCCTGGTCGCAGGTCTCCACCGACACGCCGTACGACGCGATCGAGCCGTCCGCGACCAGGGCGTCCAGGGCGTCGTACGTCGCGTCGGACGCGATCACTGCGGAGGGCGGGCAGTGCATCTGCACCAGGTCGAGGGTGTCGACGCCGAGGTTGGTGCGGGAGCGGTCGACCCACGCCCGAAAGTTCGCGGCCACGTAGTTCTCCGGCACCTGGTCCATCCGGCGGCCCATCTTGGTGGCCACGGTGAAGCCGGCGTCGGCGTGGTCGGCCACGAAGCTGCCGATGATCTGCTCGCTGCGGCCGTCGCCGTAGACGTCGGCGGTGTCGTAGAACGTCACGCCGGCCTCGGCGGAGGCCTCGAGCACCGCGCGCGCGTCGGCCTCGCTGACCTCGCCCCAGTCGGCACCGAGCTGCCAGGTGCCGAGCCCGACGACGGAGACGTCTCGGTGGGTGCGGCCGAGGGTGTGAGAGAGCAGGTGAGGACTCATGGGGGTTCGGGGTCCGTTCGCGGGTCGGTGGTGGGCGGCGTCGACGGTAGGCATCGCGGTCCGCGTCGTGGACGAAGTCTGGCAGCAGCGGGGACGACGACGCAGGCCCGGGAGTCGCCCCAGCGCCCGGCTCAGGGCGTACCCGTGAACCGCCAGACCAGCTCGGCGCGGTAGGTCTCCCCGGGCGCCAGCAGGGCCGAGGGCCACTCGGGGTGGTGCGGGGAGTCGGGGAACAGCTGGGGCTCCAGCGCGATGCCGTCGCCCTGCCGGTAGAGCCGACCCTGCGCGGAGCGGTGCCCGCCGTCGAGGAAGTTGCCCGTGTAGACCTGCAGCCCCGGCTGGTCGGTGCGCAGCTCCAGGCGGGTCCGGGTACGGGGCGAGGTCAGCACCGCGGCCGGGTGCAGGCCGGGGCCGGCACCGCCACGCAGCACGTAGTTGTGGTCGATGCCCCGCGCGGCGGCGACCTGCTCCTGCCCGCTGCGCACGGCCGGCCCGATCCGGGCCGGCTCCCGGAAGTCGAACGCCGTGCCGGCCACCGGGGCGTGCCCGGCCACCGGGATGCCGGTGTCGTCGACCGGCGTGTAGTGGTCGGCCTCGACCTGGAGCAGGTGCTCGTCGATGCTGCCGGCCCCGTCGCCGTCCAGGTTGAGGTAGGCGTGGCTGGTCAGGTTGACCGGGGTCAGCGCGTCGGTGGTGGCGGTCAGGACCAGCGAGACGGTGCCGCCGACCTGCTTCGGGTCGCCGGTCAGCTCGAAGCGGGCCCGTGCGGACACCGCGCCCGGGAAGCCCTGGTCGCCGTCGGGGCTCTCCAGCCCGAGCACAGCGTGGTCGGGCGAGTGCTCGAGCACCCTCCACCGTCGCCGGTCGAAGCCGTCCGGCCCGCCGTGCAGGTGGTTGCCCCGGTCGTGTGCTCCGACCCGGACCTCCCGGCCCTGCAGCGGGAACCGGCCGCCGGCGATCCGGTTGGCGTAGCGGCCGATGGTGCCGCCGATGTAGTAGGTGGAGGCGAGGTAGTCAGCGGGGGTGGCGTGGCCCAACGCAAGGTTGCGGCGTACGCCGTCGCCGCCGGTCACCTCGAGGCGGTGCACCGTGGCCCCCAGGGTCAACAGGTGCAGGACCGGGCCGGGGGCCGAGCCGAGGACCAGACGGTGCACCACGGAGCCGTCCTCGAGGGTGCCGAACCCGTCCAGGATCACGGAGTGGACGTTAACAGCGGCCTCGCGTCCCGGAGTCCGCCAGGCGCTCGAGGATCTGGTCGAGGGCCTGGTCGACCCGGCTCCGAGCCGGCGTCGCCGGTCTCGGCACCTGCGGCGGGGTGCTGGTGTGCCGGTGCCCGGTCGGCGTCGTGACCTCGACGGCGTGCACCCCCGGCCCCGGCCGGGCACGGTGCGACCATCCGGGCGCCTGCTTGGCGTGGTTGCACCCCTGGCACAAGGACTGCGTGTTGGCCCCCGTGCTGTCGCCGCCCCGAGCCGTGTCGAGGAGATGGTCGGCGTGCCGGGCCGGGGCCTCGCACCACGCCACCCGGCACAGGCCCTGGTCACGCACCCGCAGGAACGCAGCCAGACCGCCCCGGACGAACCGTTGCCTGCTGCTGATCGCGACCAGCTCGCCGTCGGGTGCGGCATACAGCCGACGCAGCCAGGTGTCGGTCGGGGTCTCCAGGGCCCGAGCCACGAGCTCCCGGGCCACCTGAGCCGGCACCGCCACGGCGCCGAGCACCGCCGGCTCGTGACCAGCACCGAACAGGCTGGCGTCGCTGATCACCAGGTCGACCGACACCGGGACCGCGTCCGCCTCCTCCTGCCCGGTCAGGCGCTCGACCAGCAGGTCGGCCATCAGCTGGCCGCGGCTCCGCAGGTCCCCGGCCCCCCGCAGCGCCTCGGCACCGCGGGACATCGCGGCGTAGGCCGCCACACCCTGGGCCACCGGCACCAGCGCGGTCAGGTAGGCCATCGTGTCGGGCGCGGGTCGCAGGGTCAGGCACCGCTGCGTCTCGGCCCGCCGGGCCCGGCGTACCACGGACGCCGGATCGAGGACCGCGCTCCGGGAGCGCGCCTGCGCGGCGAGGCCTCTCGGGCCCACTCCGTGCAGGGCCTCAGGGTCGGCGCAGAGCACCTCGTCCACCTCAGCCCGGTCCACCGGGTCCAGGCAGGCGCTCTCACGCGCGACGAGCAGCGCGGCGTACTCGCTGATCAACCCAGCCCGCAGCGCGGCCCGGGTGTGCGGCAACTCGGCCACGAGGGCCTTTCCCAGCCCGAGCAGCACCCCACCCCGGTGCGGCGACTCCTGCCGCGCCAGACCCACCTGAGAGGCCACGCCCAGCCCGCGGCGGGCCACCGGCACACCCGCCTGCGCCTGCTGCGCACGCTGAGAGGCATCGAGCCCGACCGCCAGGTCGGCCTGGACCGCACAGATGGCGTTCTTCAGCTGCTCCAGCGAGGTGAGCAGGTCGACCCGCTGCGCGTCGGCCTGCGCTGACCGCGGCACCGGCAGGCCCGAGGTCGCCAGCGCGTGGTGCCAGGCGGTCACCTCCGAGGAGGCGAGCACGCCTGGTGCGGGGTCGAGGACTGTGGACATGGTTCCAGTTTACTCGAACATATGTTCGATCACCAGGCCATCTCCGGCCCCTGCGGACGGTAATCGTCGGCCCGACGCCGCGCGCGGCGCACGCAGATCACAGGAGGCACGGTCGTCCTCACGGTCCGCTTCACCAGCCCCGGCACGCAGTAGGTGGTCGTCAAGGCCGCGGGCGTCAAAGGTGGTGACTCAGGCCCACGTGCGTCTCTGACCCACCCACCAGACGTAGGGTCCTGATCCCCCGCGCGGCGGGTACATGGAAACTACGACCCGAAACTCGGTGTGACAGGCAGCAGCAGCCGGGTGTCGATCGCCGAGGGACTCAGCACCTGGTCCAGCGCCATCGCGGCGCAGCCGACGACACCGGCCCGGTCACCGAAGGTGGACGGCAGGAACTGCAGATCGCGGGTGGCCAGCGCAGAGGCCCGAGCGTAGACGCTCTCGCGGACGCCAGCGGCGTACACGTCGAAGGCGGCACCCATGTCCCCGCCGATGACGACGGCCTGCGGGTTGAGCAGGTTGATGGCCACGGCGAGCACCTCGCCGAGCTGGCGTCCGCTCTCGCGCAGCAGCGCCTTGGCCTCGGGGTCACCGGCGAGCGCGAGCGCCACGACGTCGCGGACGTGGCCGACGTGGCGGCCCTCCCGCCCCTCGAGCCGGGCCACCAGGGCCCAGCCACCGGCCAGGGTCTCCAGGCAGCCGGTGTCCCCGCAGCGGCAGGGCCGGCCGTGCGCGGCGTCGACCGTGGTGTGTCCGATCTCCCCGGCGCCCCCGAGGTGGCCGGAGACGACCCGGCCCTCGGCGATGATGCCGAGGCCGAGGCCGGTCGAGGCCTTGAGCACGATCAGGTCGTGCATCGCGACCGCGTGGCCGAGGCGCTCGGAGCGGGCCAGCACGTCGGCGTCGTTGCCGACGTAGAGCGGGGCCCGCGCGACGTCGGCGAGGTACGGCGCGAGGTCGGCGCCGTCCCAGCCGCCCATCACCGGGGAGTCCACGCTGACCCCCCGCACGGGGTCGACGGTGCCGGGCAGGCTGAGCCCGATGCCGAGGACCGGCCGGGTGAGCTGCCCGAGCAGCTCGCTCAGGTGGGTCGCGACCGCCGGCATCACCGCCTCGGGCCCGGCCCCGACCTCGTGGTCGACCGAGGACGACCCGCGCTCGCGGCCGAGCAGGTCGACGACAGCCAGCTGCGAGCGGGACCGGCCGATCGCGGCCGCCAGCACCACCCCGGCGTCGGCGTTGAAGATCAGTCCTCCGGGGGGCCGTCCCCCGGTCGAGGCCAGCTCCTCGCCGACCAGCAGCAGACCGGCCTCGGCGAGAGCGGCGACCCGGCTGACCACGGCCGTGCGCGACATCCCGGTGACCCGGCGCAGGTCCGAACGGGTGCTGGCGCGCCCGGCGCGCACCAGCTCCAGCACGTCTCCGGCGGACTCGTTCATGCCCCCATCCTAGGTTGCTTCGGTCGGGAACGCGGGATGACGTCTCGGTTTCGGTTTGTAGAAGACCTAAGCGATGCTTGGTGAGGGCACTCTTCCGTCTTGCCGTTGACCGGTGACCCTCCCCACCACCGAGCTCGCCCCCGGCTTGCCGATCTGCGACTTCACCGCCTTCGGCGGCACCGGTGACCTGGCGCTGCGCAAGCTGCTGCCCGCGCTCTACCAGCGGGAGCGGGAGGGCCAGCTGCCCGCTGGCAACCAGCGCGGAGGTGCCGAGATCCTGGTGGGCGCCGGCACGATCCTCACGCCCGACCACGCCGAGCAGGCACGTGCGGCGGGCGCCCGGTTCCTGGTCTCACCCGGGGCCACGCCGACGCTGCTGCGGTCGATGGCCGACACGGGGCTGCCGTACCTGCCCGGCACCGCGACCGTGTCCGAGGTGCTCGCCGTGCTGGAGGCGGGCGTGAGGGAGATGAAGTTCTTCCCCGCCGAGGCCCCCGGCGGGACGGCGTTCCTGTCCGCCATCGCCTCCCCGGTGCCGGCCGCGCGGTTCTGTCCTACCGGAGGGATCACCGAGGCCAACGCCGCGGCGTACCTGTCGCTGCCGAACGTCGGCTGTGTCGGCGGCTCCTGGCTCACCCCCGCCGACGCCGTGCGCGGTGGCGACTGGGCCCGGCTCGCTCGGCTGGCCCGGGAGGCGGCGGCCCTGCGCTGAGACAGGCTCACAGGGCCGCGTACAGCGCCTGCTCGAACTCCACGTAGGTCTGCCAGGCATCGTCCTGGGTGATGAACGGCAGCGAGTTGGTGTAGATCGAGGCGCACACCCCGCTCGAGCGGTCGATGAAGTAGTGCGTGTTGAACAGCCCGGCCCAGGCGCCGCTGCCGGCCCTGCGCATGCCGGGCAGGTCCTGGGTGTTGAGCATCAAGCCGTAGCCCCACTTCCAGCCGGGGCCGGCGTGGAGGCTGTCGGTGATGGGCGGGTCCGCGGTGGGGATCTCGGCTGGGAAGTCCAGGTCGCCGATCTGGTTGCTGAACGCCCGGTCGACCATCTGCGCGGAGAGGATCCGCTCACCGTCCAGCTCGCCACCACGCAGCAGCGCCCGCTCGAAGCGGATGTAGTCACGCGGGGTGGAGTAGAGCCCGTGGCCGCCGGCCCACCAGTCGGGGTCCTGGTTGAGGATCTCGCCCGCCGACATCCACTGGCCGTCCTCGCCCTTGACGTGGACCGTGACGGCGTTGGCCGTGCGGGGCTCGTCGAGCTTGAACATGGTGTCGTGCATGCCGAGCGGTCCGGTGATCCCGTTCGCGATCACGGTGTCGAGGCCCTCGCCGGCCACCGCCTCGACGACCAGGCCCAGCCAGTCGGTGTTGATGCCGTAGTTGAACACCGTGCCGGGATCGGCCAGCATCGGCGCCTTGAAGGCCTCCTTGGAGCCGGGCACCACGTTGGGGATCCCGGTGGCCGCCTCGTACTTCACGAGCTGCTCGTTCCAGAACCAGTAGCCCAGGCCCGAGGTGTGGGTGACGAGCTGGTGCACGGTGGCCTTGCTGGCCGGGTCGCGCAGGATGGGCTCGTCGCCGTCGAAGCCGTCGAGCACCTTGAGGTCCGCGAACTGCGGGCAGTAGTCCTCGACCGGGGCGGCCAGGTCCAGCTCGCCCCGCTCCACCTGCTGCAGGGCGGCTGCGGTGGCGACCATCTTGGTCATCGACATCAGCCGGAACTGGGTGGACGTGGTCACCGGGTCGTCGGACTCCCCGACGATGCGGACGCCGGCGCCGCCCTCGTAGAAGATGCCGTCGGCGTCCGCGGCGATGGCTGCGATGTGCGGGATCGCGCCCCGGCCAACCGCCGCGTCCAGTACCCGGTCGATGCCGCTGCCGTCGATGCTCCTGCTCATCTGTGCCTCCTGGCCCCGCGCCCGGCCCCTGCCGGATCGTCTGCCTCCACCGTGGCGTGGTGCTCGGCGCCGCCGGAACCAGCAGCGCGACGCAGTTGACCCTGTGACGCCCGCCACATGGCGGGTACCGTCCCGGTCATCACGCAGGACGTCGCGGTCACCCGCCCCGGTTCCGACCCGGGTCAGCCAGGAGGACGACTGATGCAGGAGCTCCTGGGCCGGATCATGCGCCTGGACCCCAGCGCCAGCCTCGGGCTGCGGGTGATCGCCTGCTTCGACGAGCTGGTCGTCGGCAACGTCAATACCCGGGCCCTGCTCGCCTCGGCCGCGTCGCTGGCAGGCTGCGTGGCGGGCTTCGGCCAGGACCGACCGGCCCGCACCGTCCGGGTCGCGCCCGACGGCCACCTCGTGGACGGCCCGGCGACGGTGTTCCGGCCCGAGCTGAGGGTCTCGACCCACGACGACCTGACGGTCTGGCTGGGGCGGGGGGGCCCCCGCCAGCCCCACGCCCCCCACATCGTGGGCGGAGTTCTTCGAAATGGCGCCGGACTATTCGGGCAAGGTGGCCATGCTCGACTATCAGGGCAGCGTGATGGACAACGTGTTGGTCATGCTCGGTAAGCCGGTGGGCTCCACCGATGAAACAGACCTCGCAGCGGTCCTCGACGTGCTGACCACGGTCAAGCCGCACCTGCTGGCTATCTCCACCGAGGTCGGCAAGGCAGTCGCCGCCGGCGACGCAGTGATGGCTATGTGTGACGCCTACGACGCACAGTTGGCGCTCACGACCAACCCCGACGTTGTGTTCGTCGACCCGAGTGAGGGTCAGGTCGGCTACCTCGAAGGCCTCGCCATTCTCGATGGGCCGCGCAACGCGCTGGCCAGCGCGTTCGTCAACTTCTTTCTCGAGCAGGCCAACTACGC
>JAJAYJ010000118.1 GCA_026786275.1 Nocardioides sp.
ACGCAGACTCCTGCCCCGAAGAAGGCGCCCGCGACGAAGGCGGCCGCGACGCAGGCTGCAGCGACGCAGACTCCTGCCCCGAAGAAGGCGCCCGCAACGAAGGCGCCCGCGACGAAGGCGGCCGCGACGCAGGCTGCAGCGACGCAGACTCCTGCCCCGGAGAAGGCGCCCGCAACGAAGGCGCCCGCGACGAAGGCGGCCGCGACGAAGGCGGCCGCGACGCAGACTCCTGCCCCGAAGAAGGCGCCCGCAACGAAGGCGCCCACCTCGAAGACCGCTCCGCTCAACGTCACGAAGAGCCTTGGTCTGGACGAGGCTCCCGTCGACCAGGCCAAGCCGACCAGCGCGCCGACCAGCGCGCCGACCAGCACGCCGACCGCGACGGAGAAGCCGGTGACCGGGATCGACGCGCAGGCCGACACCGGCAACGTGGGCGTGACGCCGGCGGACGTCGCCGCCAGCATGGGGACCCACGACACCGCGGTCGAGCCGGTCCGCGACGCGGAGACCACGCCTGACGCCTGAGCCGGTGGCCCCCGTCGTGGTGGTGATGGGGGTGTCCGGGTCCGGCAAGTCCACCGTCGGCGCGGCCCTGGCCGCACGGCTGGGCGTGCCGTTCGCGGATGCCGACGACCTGCACCCGCCGGCCAACATCGCCCTGATGCGGGCCGGCCACCCGCTGGGTGACGAGGACCGTCGGCCCTGGCTCGAGATCGTCGGCGCCTGGCTGGCTGAGCAGCCCGACGGCGGGGTGATGGCGTGCTCGGCTCTGAGGCGCGCCTATCGCGACCAGCTCCGGGCCCACCGACCCGACGTCGCGTGGCTGCACCTGGCCGGTGACGCCGGTCTGGTCGCGGACCGACAGGCCCAGCGTCTGGGTCACTTCATGCCCAGCACGTTGCTGGCTTCCCAGCTCGACACCCTCGAGCCGCTCGAGCCCGACGAGGCAGGCCTGGTCCTCGACGTGGCCGCCGGCGTCGACGACATCGTCGATCAGGCCGCGGCTGGCCTGCGCCGCCCGCCGCGGAACCGCGCGGGTGCCGACGTAGACGACACCGACTGACCGCAGGTCGCCGTCACTGGTCGTCGCCCGGTGCGGTGCAGGCCCGGCTGGCGACCAGGCGGGCCCGGGCCTGGGCGTGGGTCCGGATCAGCGCGGTGTCCAGGTCGGCTCCGCTGGTGCCGTGCACGGCAACGCAGCGTGCTGCCCGTAGCAGCTGCCACGGCAGCACCTCACCGGGCCGGGCGCCGTAGCCCAGGCCGGGTTCGTTCACCCCCACCAACGGGCCCGCACCCCGAGGACCGCACGGGGTGAACAATCGTCGGGCGTCCGGTAGGTCGGCCCACAGCACGGACTCCACGAAACCAGCCACTGCGTCGGCCACCACCGTGGCGTCCAGGGAGCAGCGCAACCGGGAGCAGGGCCGGGAGCCGCGGAACCGCTCCACCCACACCGCTGGTGGCTGGTCACCCACACCGTCCGGGTCGGCGAACCACCGGCTGCACCACCGGCCGACCGCAGCCACGCCGCAGGTATCGAACGTGAGGTGCTCCCCGTCCTGTTCGACCCGCCCGGCCAGCCACGGCACCCGTACGGCGCGCTGCTGCTCCCACCGGTCCATCAACCCTGCGGTCTCCGGTGGGGAGAGCGACGCCCACGAGATGCTGCCATGACCCATGCAGGACCAACGAGGGCCGCAGGAGGCGGTTACGGGTCTCCGTTCGGGTGAGGTGGCCCGGCCACAGGGGCCCGGCAGGTTCTCGGTGCGTGGCGCGGGGCGAGACGCCAGCTGCTCACGGTTCCAGGTCGGCGCGGAGGTTGGAGAGGGTACGGGCGATGTTGCGTCGCTGGAAGTCGGGGAACAGGCTGCCCCCGGTCACCACCGTGTCGAAGACCGCCGCCAACGGGTCGGGCCAGCCGCGGCGGTCGTCGCGCCACGTCTCGGTCACCCGGGTGCCACCCTGCACGGCCTCGAAGGCGTAGTGCCAGGTGGCGATCGGGGCCTTGAGCAGAGGGCGGCGGACACCGATCTGGAAGACCCGGAAGGCGAAGTGCCGACCGGGCTCCGCGGCACTCACCTGGCAGCGGGTCTGCCACCGGAACCGGCCGCGCCGGTTGGTGCCGACGAAGACGTCCCCGACCGAGAGCGGCGAGCCGAGCGACGGCGTGGTGGCACCGGTGTTCTCCGGGCTCCACCGGCGCATCTGCGACGGGTCGGCGACCTGGGCGTACACGGTCGCCGGCTCTGCTCGTACGACGACGCTGTCGCTGACGCTCATCTCGCGGCTCATGCGGGGCAGCCTAGGAGGGTCGCGCGGCACCTCATCTCGATGCGAACCCCCGCACCGGTCGAGAGCACGCGTCACCTGAGCAGGCTGCTGGAGGGTCGTCGCGCGGTGGGCACCGGGGCGGCGCCGGGGATCGGTCTGGAGATCGCGAGGCCGACGTGGAGTCCCTCGTGGGCGCCGCCGTCGGCACCTTCGGCGAGCCCGCCGACGCCGCCGCGGTCAGCGTGCTCGAGGTCTCCGGCGGGAGGGTCAGGTGAGGCGGCGTCAGCCGATCCGGTGCTCCACCAGCTCGATGATCTCCGGGGCCCGGTCGGTGAAGGGCGCCATCGGCACCACCACGTCCGGGCCGCTGCCGCGCCGGTCGAGCCGGAGGCCCCGCGGGTCGCGGTGCTGCAGCGTCGCGCCCTGCAGCTCGGCCCAGGGCAGTGTCACGTCGGTGCGGTAGCCGCGGTAGGTCACGCCCAGGTCGTCCACGGTCAGCCGCCAACGGTGCAGCCGTCCGCTCAGCAGCCGCGCCAGGTCAGGCAGCGAGCCCAGCGCGGCCACGATGATCAGGAACACGAAGACCGGGGCGTCGAGGCTGGTGATGTCGGTCGCGACCACGACGATCCACGCGGCCGCGGTGGCCAGCAGCAGCATCCAGGCCAGCAGCAGCGGCCAGAGCACCAGGGCCGGCGTTTCGAAGACGATCGGGGCGCCGGTGATGTCGACGGCCGGCCGCGGTCGGCGACGGTGCAGCAGCGCCGCCGTGGCGGAGACCAGGGCCAGGGCGGCCGCGGACGACGAGAGCAGTGCCGCGGGGCGCGTGGGCCCCTCGGACACCACGCCCAGAGCGGCCCAGCCCACGACGGCCACCACCAGGACAGCCACGGTGGCGGCGACCCACCATCGCGGGATCAGGGCACGAGGCTCGACCGAGAGATGGGACATGACCGCAGACTGCCCGGGACCTGGCGCCGTCGGTGGCCCGGGAGTGCGACGTACCCACAACCGAGGAGGCGGGTGGCCAGCGCCGCCGGTCAGGCCACCAGGACCAGATCGGTCACAAAGATCTCCAGCGGGCTGCCACCGCGTGCCGGGCGACCCAGGAGTCCCGGCGAGCGCGACCGGTGTCGGTGACCCGTCGGCGTCGTGATCTCGACCTCGTGTGGGTCGAACGGCTCGCCGACGCTCACGTGGCTCCAGTCGGGCGTCTCCTTGAGGTAGTTGCATGCCTCGCACAGGCCCTGGGCATTGCCCTCCGTGCCCGGGCCTGCTGCCGCGACCCCCTGCACGTGGTCGAGATGGCGGATCGGGGCTCTGCACCACACGGTGCGGCACCGCTGGTCGCGGATCCGGATGACGTCGGCGAGCAGACCGTCGAAGGTACGGCTGGTGCTCTCCATCGTCACGAGGCGATCGGTGTCCTCGAAGCGGAACAGCCGGCGGATCCGGGTCTGATGGGCGGGGGAGGCCAGCACCATGGCGAGGGCGACCGAGCCGGGGATCGATCCGTGGCCCAGGACCTGAGCCGGCTCGTCGTCACCGCCGAGCACCGTCTCGGCGCTCACCACCAGGTCGATGCGGACGGGCACGGCCTGCGCGGTGATCTGGCCGGTCAGGCGGGTGACGAACAGGTCAGCGACGACCTGGGTCCGGGTCCGGTCGTCGCCGTGGGCGAGCCCGACAGCGATCTCGGCCGACGCCCGGGCCCCGAGGGATCCCAGGATCGCCGCGTGGTGCACGTCGGAGACCACGGCCGTGATCAGGGCCATCCCGTCGGGAAGGTGTCGGCTGGTGACGCACCGTCGGTGCTCGGCCCGGCGGCGCCGGACCAGCGCACCCGCGGCGTCCAGGCGCAGCACGAGGCGCTGGGTGGCGAGCTGCACGTCGCGGTCACCCAGGCAGGAGAGACCTCCGGCCAGCTCGCTGTCCAGTCGGGCGCGGTCGTCACGGCACAGGTCCTGGCTCTCCGTGACGATGATCTGGGCCCGGTGCCCGTTGATGTCTCCACGCTCCAGGGCGGCCAAGGTCTCGGGCAGGTCCTCGACCAACGCGCGGGCGAGGCCGAGCAGTCGGCGACCCCGGTGCGGGCTCTCGTGCCGGCCAGCCCGACCTGGGCGCCCAGGCTGCGGTCACCGGTGACGCGCGCCCACCCCGCCTCGGACCCCCGCCGCGCGGCGATCCGTGCCTGGGCGGCACAGGCAGCTGACGTGACCCGCTCCAGCACCTCGAGCTGGTCGACCCGGTCGCGGTCATCACCACCCACCTCGAGACGGGCCAGCTGTTCCACGAGCGCGCACGACGAGGAGTCGCTATGGGATAATTCGAACATGTGTTCGATTCTATTCTCGACGCGGCCCCGTGGGAAGGGGTTCTGGACGCCTGTGGAGACGCGTCGACGGAGCTCGCGGGATTCGCCGGCGCTCGGCCCGCTCGGCCCGCTCGGCCCGCCCGGCCGGCCCCGGCCGGTCTGGGGCTGGGCTGTAGCGGTGTGGGAAACATCGATCGCCGCGACGATGCGCGGACAGGCCGTCCGCGCGCTGAGGTGCCGACGACGGGCACCGGTCCCGGGCCGCACGGGCCGCGCCCTACACTCGGGCCCATGCCTCGAGTCGTCGTCGACGTCATGCCCAAGCCCGAGATCCTCGACCCGCAGGGCAAGGCCGTCCTCGGCGCCCTGCCGCGGCTGGGGTTCTCCGGCGTCACCGAGGTCCGCCAGGGCAAGCGCTTCGAGCTCGAGGTGGCCGGCGAGGTCACCGACGAGGTGCTCGCCGAGGTGCACCAGATGGCCGAGACGCTGCTCTCCAACCCGGTGATCGAGAACTTCACGGTCCGGGTGGAGGCCGCCGGATGAGGGTCGGCGTCGTGACCTTCCCGGGTTCGCTCGACGACGTGGACGCCCAGCGGGCGGTCACTATCGGTGGTCACCAGGCGGTCGCGCTGTGGCACGGCGACCACGACCTGCGCGGCGTCGACGCGGTCGTCCTGCCCGGTGGCTTCTCCTACGGCGACTACCTGCGCTGCGGCGCCATCTCGCGGTTCGCACCGGTGATGACCGAGGTGGTCGCGGCCGCGGGCCGGGGCCTGCCCGTGCTCGGCATCTGCAACGGCTTCCAGATCCTCTGCGAGTCGCACCTCCTGCCCGGTGCGCTGGTCCGCAACGACCACCAGAAGTTCGTCTGCCGCGACCAGCTGCTGCGCATCGAGAACAACCGCACCGCCTGGACCTCGGCGTACGACGAAGGTGCCGAGATCACCATCGTGCTCAAGAACGGCGAGGGCGGCTTCGTGGCCGACACCGAGACGCTCGACCGGCTGGAGGGCGAGGGCCAGGTGGTCGCCCGTTACCTCGACCTGAACCCCAACGGCTCGTTGCGCGACATCGCGGGCATCACCAACGCGCGGGGCAACGTCGTCGGACTGATGCCGCACCCCGAGCACGCCGTGGAGGCGCTGACCGGTGCCGGCACCGACGGGCTCGGCTTCTTCACCGGCCTGGCCGCCGCCGCGTTCTCGTGAGCCGTGCCGTCGCGGGTCCGATCGTCGTCTTCCGCAGGGTCGCCGTCGCCGAGGCGGTGACCTGGGCCCTGCTCCTCGCCGGCATGTTCCTCAAGTACGTCACAGACACGACCGAGCTCGGGGTCAGCCTGGCCGGGCCGCTGCACGGCGTCGCGTTCGTGGCCTACTGCGTCAGCGCGGTCGTGGTCGCCGTCGACCAGCGCTGGTCGGCAGGCCGGTTGCTGCTCGGCCTGGCCGCCTCGGTGCCGCCGTTCGCCACGATCGCCTTCGACCGGTACGCCGAGAGCCGCGGCGCCCTGGCTCGTGAGTGGCGGCTCGTGGTCGGGGCACCGGTCACTGCCGCTGACCGGGTCGTGGCGCCGCTGCTGCGCCGGCCACTGGTGGGCCTGCTCGTGGCCGTCGTGGTGGTCGCCGTGCTGACCGGGCTCGCCCTGCTCATCGGCCCGCCCGGCTAGGAGGCGCCGGCCTGGCCCGGCGCTGGGGGCCTCAGCGGCGACCGGCGACCAGGGCGGCCCAGTCGTCGGTGCCGACGACCCCGGAGGCGTCGAGGCCGACCCGGGTCTGCCAGGCGCGGACGGCGGTGTCGGTGGCGGCGCCGTACACGCCGTCGACGGGGCCCCGGGTGCCGGGCTTGGTGTTCAGGGCGCGTTGCACGCGGCGCACCGCCATCCCGGTGGAGCCGATCTTCAGCACCGGGGTGGTGCCAGAGGCCAGCAGCGTCTGCCACGCCTTGCGGCTCCAGGTCGGCGAGGAGGCGAGACCGGCCCGGCGCTGCCAGCTCGTGACGGCCTTGACCAGGCCCGGCTGGTAGCGACCCGTGAGCTTGCCGGCGTACATCTTCTTCTTCTTCAGCAGGCACTGCAGCGCCCGGACCTGACCGGGACCGGAGGCCTTGCCGGCCGCGGCCGGTCGCAGCCCCGCGTACGTCGCGAACTCGACCTGGGTGCCGCACTGCGACCTGGCCGACGGCGCGGGCGGGCGGCCGAGCTCGAGCCAGTTGCTGTCGATGTTGATCGTGACGCCGCCCCAGGTCTCGTTGTGGCCGCCCTGGTACTGCTTCACCCGGCCGCCGGGGCGCCAGCCGTCCTCGGCGATGTAGCTCGTGGAGGTGTTGGCCACCCCGTCCCAGCGGGCGACCCAGATCCGGTCCGGGAGCGTGAAGCGGGTCGGGCGGGTCTGGCGGGCCCGGTCGAGCTCCTGGATGCCGGAGCCGGCGCTGGAGTAGACCCCGGAGACGTAGCCCTGCGCGCGGACCTGCTCGGTCCAGCCACCCAGGAACGACAGGGCGGACTCGCGGCAGGTCGTGTTGGTGGCGTCGAAGCCCTCCAGGTCGTACCACAGGGTGCTGCCGCCGACGATGCCGAGCGACTGGGCCACGCCCACGGCCTTGACCGCCTCGGCCACGCCCTGGGCCTTGGCCGCCGCGTAGTCGCTGGTGGTCGCCGGATTGATCGTCTCGTCGTCGCCGTAGCGAGGAAAGCGCGAGAGGCACGAGGCCTGCGGGCCGAGCGTGATGGGCAGCAGCCTCCAGCCCTGGGCGAGCTGGGTGGCGACCCAGGTCGGCGTCAGGTTCGGCTGGACCCGGCAGGCACGTGAGTCGCCCGAGATGTAGATCCCGACGGCCAGGAACGGCGAGGTCTGCAGCCAGCGGTCCATCGTGGCCTGGCCGGGCGCCAGGCACTGGTCGAAGCCGTAGCCCGAGAAGTCGCCGGGAGTGGCGACCCCGGCCCCGGAAGCCGCGCGCAGCGACACCGGTGTCCCGGTCGGCGCGGTTGCGGCTGCGGCGGTGGCGGGGGTGAGGGCGCCGAGCGCGACGGTGGCCAGCGTCGCGATCGCCACCCGGCGAAGCGAGCGGAAGGGGACGGGACGGCGCGTGCGACTCGGCATGCGGGGGACTCCTGGGGCAGAGATCGGTTCGTCGGTCGTGGCCGCCAGGATGGACCCGGATCGTCACTCCTGTCCCAACAACCCCACAATTCTCAGGTTCGGTCCGCGATCGGGCCGGCGTCGCCACACCGGTAGATTGCTGCCGTGCCAGAGACCCCCGCGCCCAGGCCTGCAGTCCTCGACACCGTCATCGTCGCCGCACGGGACCCGGACCGTGAGCAGCCGTGGGCCGAGCTCGGGCTCACCGCCGAGGAGTACGCCCGCATCCGCGAGATCCTGGGCCGTCGCCCGACGGGTGCCGAGCTGGCGATGTACTCGGTGATGTGGAGCGAGCACTGCTCCTACAAGTCCTCCAAGGTGCACCTGCGGCAGTTCTCGGAGATCCCTCAGGTGACGTCCGTGGGCCCGATGCTGGCCGGCATCGGCGAGAACGCCGGCGTCCTCGACATCGGGCAGGGCTACGCCGTCACCTTCAAGGTCGAGTCGCACAACCACCCGTCGTACGTCGAGCCCTACCAGGGTGCCGCGACCGGCGTCGGGGGCATCGTCCGCGACATCCTGGCCATGGGCGCCCGCCCGGTCGCGGTGATGGACCCCCTGCGCTTCGGCCCGCTGCATGCCCCGGACACGCACCGGGTGCTGCCCGGCGTGGTGGCCGGCATCGGGGGCTACGGCAACATGCTCGGCCTGCCCAACATCGGTGGCGAGGTCGTCTTCGACGAGAGCTACCTCGGCAACCCGCTGGTCAACGCGCTGTGCGTCGGCGTGCTGCGCCACGAGGACCTGCACCTGGCCAAGGCGGTCGGAGCCGGCAACCTGGTCATCCTGTACGGCGCCCGCACCGGTGGCGACGGCATCGGCGGCGCCTCGATCCTGGCCTCGGTCACCTTCACGGCCTCCGAAGGGGGTGGGTCCGGTCCGGCGAAGCGGCCCAGCGTGCAGGTCGGCGACCCGTTCATGGAGAAGCTGCTGATCGAGTGCACCCTGGAGCTCTTCGCGGCCGGCGTGGTGGCGGGCATCCAGGACTTCGGGGCTGCGGGCATCTCCTGCGCCACCTCCGAGCTGGCCGCGGCCGGCGACGGCGGGATGCACGTCGAGCTCGACAAGGTGCTGCTGCGCGACTCCACGCTAAGTCCCGAGGAGATCCTGATGAGCGAGAGCCAGGAGCGGATGATGGCGGTGGTCGACCCGGCCGACGCCGCGACGTTCCTGCAGATTTGTGCGCGGTGGGACGTCGAGGCCACCGTCGTCGGCGAGGTCACCGGCGACGGCCGGCTCGTCATCGACTGGCACGGCGAGACCGTGGTCGACGTCGACCCCCGCACCGTGGCGCACGACGGCCCCGTCTACGAGCGGCCCTTCGCCCGCCCCGCCGGCCAGGACGCCCTGCAGGCGGACCGCGCCGAGGCGCTGGCGCGGCCCGTGGGTGGCGACGAGCTGCGCGCGACCGTGCTGCGGATGGCGGCCAGCCCCAACCTGTGCGACAAGTCGTGGGTCACCGACCAGTTCGACCGCTACGTCCGGGGCAACACGGTGCTCGCCCAGCCCTCGGACTCCGGGATGATCCGGGTCGACGAGTCCACCAACCTCGGGGTCGCGGTCTCCACGGACGGCAACGGCCGCTTCACCAGGCTTGACCCGTACGCCGGCGCGCAACACGCCCTCGCGGAGTCGTACCGCAACGTGGCCACCGTGGGCGCGCTGCCGCTGGCCGTCTCGGACTGCCTGAACTTCGGCTCGCCCGAGGACCCCGACGTGATGTGGCAGCTCGCCGAGGCCTGCCGGGGCCTCAGGGACGGCTGCCTGGAGCTCGGCGTCCCGGTCACCGGTGGCAATGTCAGCCTCTACAACCAGACCGCCGAGACCCCGATCCTGCCCACCCCGGTCGTCGCGGTGCTCGGCGTGGTCGACGACGTCACCCGTCGGGTGCCGTCGGCCTGGGCGGTGCCCGGCGATCGGGTGCTGCTGCTGGGTGAGACCCGTGAGGAGCTCTCGGGCTCGGAGTGGGCCCACGTCGTGCACGGCCACCTGGGCGGGCTGCCGCCGCGGGTCGACCTGGCCGCCGAGAGGTCGCTGGCCGAGCTGTTGCGCGCGGGTGCCGACCTCATCACCAGCGCGCATGACCTGTCCGACGGTGGCCTGGCCCAGACCCTGGTCGAGTCCTGCCTGGGCCACATGGTCGGGGCCACGGTCTCGGTGCCCGACGACGCCTTCGTGTCGCTCTTCTCGGAGTCGGCGGCCCGGGTCGTGGTCACCGCGGCCGCCGCTGACGTGGCCGCGCTGGCCTCGCGGGCCGCGACCCACGGGGTCGTCGTCACGGACCTCGGCGAGACCGGCGGTGACGCGCTGGTCGTCCGGTCCTCCTCCGGCGAGCAGTTCGAGCTGCCGCTGCTCGCGCTGCGCTCGGCGTGGATGGCCACCCTGCCCGCCGCGCGGGCCTGACGGGCCGCGCGCCGTACCCGATCGGTGTCGTGGCGCCGGAGCTCGCCGAGCGCTGCGTCGGCCACACTGGGGCCATGCCCGACGACCTGCAGGTGAGCGCACGCCTCGTGGTGCCCGCCTCCGAGCTGGCCGAGCGGTTCTCCCGCTCCTCGGGACCGGGCGGACAGGGCGTCAACACCGCGGACACCCGGGTCGAGCTGTCCTACGACGTCGAGGCGTCGCCGACGCTGCCTGCGTACCTGCAGGAGCGGATGCTGGAGCGACTGGCCGGCCGCCTGGTCGACGGCGTCATCACCGTCGTGGCCAGCGAGCACCGGACCCAGCTCGCCAACCGCAAGGCCGCCCGCGAGCGGCTCGGTCGGCTGCTGCGCGACGCCTCCGCCCCACCGGCGCCGCCGCGCCGGGCGACCCGGCCGACCCGTGGCTCCAAGGAGCGCCGGCTGACGACCAAGAGGCGCCGCGGCGAGACCAAGCGGGGCCGTAGCGGCGGGTGGGACTAGCCGGGACTACCCCGGCTCAGCGATCCTCGGTCCACACATGGTCGATCTGCCGCGCTGTCGCCTCGGCCAGGCCGCGGTCGGCGAACCGGGCCACCAGGTGCAGGGTCATCGCGACGCCGGAGCTGATGCCGCCCGAGGTCACCAGCGACCCGCTGTCCACCCATCGCACGTCGTCGCGGACGGTGGCTCCGGCCGCACGCAGCAGGGGCACGTCCTCCCAGTGGGTGGTGACGGTCCGCTCACCCACCAGGCCGAGACGGTGCAGGAAGAACACCCCGGTGCACACCGACGCCAGCACGCCGGCCTGGGGCGCGAGGACCGCGATGGCCTCGTCGGGCCGTGCCGACCCCGGGTCGATCGCACCGGGCACGATCAGCACGTCGAGGTGGCCGGCGTCGGTCACCGAGGTGGTCGGCACGAGCCTCAGTCCGCCGTACACGGTGACCTCGTGCGCTCCGAGGACAGCCACGTCGAAGGCCGGCTCGCGACTGCGGCGCTCGAGCAGGCGGTTGGCGGTCAGCAGGACCTCGTAAGGACCGACGAGGTCCATGGCGTCGCAGCCGTCGAAGGCCAGCAGTCCGATCCGGTAGGTGCTCACCCGGTCGACCGTAGGGCCGGGCCGGGAGGACGCGACAGCGGTGCGGGTGCCACGCACCGTCGGTTCACGGCCATCACCGGCGCTCTGCTGTGATGGCCCCATGATGAGGCGGACCCTGCTCTCGCTTCCGACGCTCGCCCTGGCGGGACTCACCCTCGGCTCCTGCGGAGAGGACGCACCCGTGCGCACCCCCGATCGACCCGGCGAGGGCCGGATCGCCTACGGCGACGACCCCGATCAGTTCGGTGAGCTCTACCTGCCCGAGGGCACGCCGCGCGGCGTCGTGGTGGTCGTGCACGGCGGCTTCTGGCTCGACCAGTACGACCTCACCCTGGGTGCGCCGCTGGCGACCAGTCTCGCCGCGCAGGGCTGGGTGGCCTGGAACCTGGAGTACCGCCGGGTCGGCAGCGGGGGCGGCGACCCCACCACCTTCGACGACGTCGCCGCGGGCATCGACATGCTGGCCCAGCTCGACCTCGACCTGACCCGGGTGGTGACCCTGGGCCACTCCGCCGGCGGCCACCTGGCGACCTGGGCCGCATCGCGCGGCCGCTTCGAGCAGTGGGCCGGCGGCGTGGCGGTGACCCACGTGATCTCGCAGGCCGGGGTGCTCGACCTGGTCGCGGCGCACGACGACGGCCTCAGCGATGGCGCGGTCGAGAACTTCCTCGGCCACGCCCCCGGCCCCGACGACGCGCCGCTCGACCCGACGCAGCAGGTTCCGCTCGACGTGCCGGTGTGGTGCGTGCACGGCGACGGGGACCAGAACGTGCCACCGCGCCAGTCGGCGTCCTACGTCGCCGCGGCCACCCAGGCGGGGGCGAGCGCCGAGCTGGTGGACGTGCAGGGCGACCACTTCGTGGTCATCGACGCTACCTCGGCGGCGTGGACGCGGCAGCTGCAGATCCTCGACACGATCGGCTGAGGCTCGCTCAGCCCAGGGCCTGCGCGGCGCGCAGCCACCGGGAGCCAGGACCTTCGTGGGCCGCCTCGTCCGCGGGGTTGAACAGGGTGCACCGGCCCAGCGACAGGCAGCCGCAGCCGATGCAGCCGTCGAGCGCCGTCTCGAGGGCGTGCAGCCGCCGGATCCGACCCTGCACGATCTCGGCCCACCGGCGGCTCATCCGCTGCCACTCCCGCAGGGTGGGCGGCCGGTCCACCGGCAGCTGACCCAGCGCGTCGGCGATCTCCTGCAGCGACAGACCCACCACCTGGCCGGCCGCGACCACCGCGAGACGTCGCAGCTCGTGGCGGGGGAACCGGCGCTGGTTGCCCGACGTCCGCTCGGAGCGGATCAGGCCCCGCTTCTCGTAGTAGCGGATCGTGGGCACCGACACGCCCGCGCGGCGGGCCAGCTCGCCGATCCCCAGCAGCTCCTGAGGCCTGATCCTGGTCATCGGCCCAGGATGCCTGAGCCCAGGGTTGACCTCAAGCCCGCTAGAGCAACCATGCTGAGGGCATGCAGCTCAGGCACGTGTCCCTGCCCGTCCGCGACCCGGGCGCGGCCGCCCACTGGTACGCCGACGTGCTCGGCCTGCCCGCCGAGCGCACGGGGGACACCTGGCAGGTCGCCGTCGGCTCGAGCGTGCTGACCCTGCGGGCGGGCCCGGGCACCGGGGCCCACCACCTGGCCTTCGGCATCCGGCCGGCGTCGTTCGCCGCGAGCAAGGCCTGGTTGCGAGCACGCGTGCCGCTGCGGTCCCGCGACGGCGAGGACGAGTTCGAGGGGCCCCCGGGATGGAGGTCCCGCAGCCTCTACGTCGACGGGCCCCAGGGTGCGGTGCTGGAGCTGATCGCCCGTCGCGACCTCCCGGCCGCCGCCGGCGGCGCGGTCGCGGGGGACGGCGGCGGATGGCTCGGCCTCAGCGAGGTCGGTATCGCGGTCGCCGACGTACGGGCCACGGCCCGCCGGCTGCACGCCGAGCTCGGCGTGCCGGCGTACGCCGAGGAGCCCGGCCGGACCTTCGCCGCCCTCGGTGACGTGCACGGGCTGCTGGTCCTGGTGGCGCAGGGGCGCCGGTGGTACCCGACCGATGACCGGTACGCCACCGCTGCCGCCATCGACGTGGAGGCGACCGACGTGGGGGCGCTCGACGTCGCGGGCACGACCCGACGGACCGGCGCCTGTCGGGTGGGGAGCGGATGGCTGAGGCTGGCGTGAGGACCTCAGAGCCGGGACAGCACCGAGATCTTCTGCCAGATCTTCTGCGACATGCTCGCCGTCAGCGTCTCCACGGTGCCGACGGTGTCCAGCACCAGTGAGTCGCGGGACTCCTCCGCGCACAGGGCGGCGGCCTTGCCGACCAGGCTGAGCATCTCCGAGCAGTAGTCGAGATAGCGCTCCATCTGGTCGCGGGTCAGGTCGGAGGGCCCGCTCACCGTCGTCGGCACGAAGTCGGGCCGCAGCCGCTCCGGGTCCTTGGTCAGCTGGTGCATGTCGATGATGTGGGCCAGCGAGCGCAACCGGTGCAGCAGGGCGAGCAGCTGACCCCGCTGCAGTCGCTCCGGCAGGGAGTAGAGGAAGAACACCGCGATCGCCGCGAAGACCAGGTCGTTCACCGCGGCCTCGACCAGCGGCAGCCAGTCCAGGCCGCGCTCGACGCCGGCGTCGCCGAGCGCGCTGCGCAGGGCCAGTGCCATGGCGGCGACGACGACGAGGCCCACCAGCACCCGCGACGTACGACGGGCGGTGCGCAGCCGCTGCTGGCTCCCGGGCGTGGCGTCCCGGATCGCGACCACCAGCTCGACGAGGTCCTCGCAGACCCGGACCAGGTCACGCTCGGGGAATCGGCTGTAGATCCGGGCTCGCAGCCGCTGCACCGTCTCAAGCACCGGGGCCGGGTCCAGCCGGTCGCGACGTAACGTCATGACGACCTGACGTGCATCCGCTCGCCCGGCGGTCCGTAGAGACAGAGCATCTCGGCGGGGTGCGGGCCGGGGTTCGACATCAGGTGCGGGGTGCGGGTGTCGAACTCCACCACCTCGCCGGCCGAGAGCAGGATGTCCCGGCTGCCCAGCAGCAACCGGATGGTGCCCGAGAGGACGTACATCCACTCGTAGCCCTCGTGGGACTGCGGCCCGGGCGTGCCGCAGGTCGACCCCGCGGGCCAGCCCGGCGGCAGCACCTGCTTGAACGCCCGCACCCCGCCGGGTCGCCGGGTCAGCGGCACGATCGTCGCACCGTGCTTCGTGATCGCCTTGACGTGCACCCGCGGGTCGCCCGTCTCGGGTGCGTCGACCAGCTCGTCCAGCGGCACCTGGTGCACCCGGGCCAGCGGGAGCAGCAGCTCCAGGCTGGGTCTGCGCCGACCCGACTCCAGCCGCGAGAGCGTGCTGATCGAGATACCGGTGGACTCGGCCAGCTCCGCCAGCGTCGCGCCGAGGTCCAGCCGCAGGGTTCGCAGCCGAGGGCCAACGGCGTCCAGCACGTCGTCGAAGTCAGCCATGGGTCTAGCTTGCCGGTTCGGCAACATAGTTTGTCAATCCCGGCACCGATCCGCACACTCGGGACATGCACACCACAGACTCCTCACCCACCTACGACGTGGTCGTGGTCAGTGGCGGCGCAGCCGGCCTCGCCGGCGCCCTGGCCCTCGCCCGCTCCCGGCGCTCCGTGCTCGTCATCGACGCCGACGAACCCCGCAACGCCCCGACCAGGTGCACCACTACCTCGGCACGGAGGGCACGCCGCCGCGCGAGCTGTACGCCGCGGGCCGCGCCGAGATCGAGCAGTACGGCGCGCAGGAGCGCCCGGGCCGGGTGGTCACGGCCACCCCGTGGACCGGTCGGGGTCGGCTTCGACCTGACCCTCGAGGACGGGTCGTGCGTCTCGGCGCCCGCCTGCTGATCACCGCCGGCGCGGTCGACGAGCTGCCCGACGTACCGGGTCTCGCTCCGCGCTGGGGCCGCGACGTGCTGCACTGCCCCTACTGCCCCTACTGCGCCTACTGCCACGACTGGGAGGTCCGCGACCAGGCGATCGGCGTGCTGGCCACGACGTGGTTGGCGGCCCGCCAAGCGCTGCTGTTCCGGCAGCTCTCCGACGACGTGACCGTCTTCCTGCACGGTGGCTCTGCGGTCTCGCAGACCGACCTGACCCGGCTCGCGGCCCGCGGTGTGCGGGTGGTGCCGGACCGGGTCGTGCAGGTCGTCGTCGCGGGCGACCGGCTGCGGGGCCTGCGGCTGGAGAGCGGTGAGGTGGTGGCCCGCGGCGCGCTGATCGTCGCCCACGTCGCGGCCCGCTCCGAGCTGGTGGCCGCGCTCGGCCTCGACGAGGTGCCCGTCGAGATGAACGCCCTGGTGGTCGGCACGGCGGTCCCGGCCGCCGCAGGCGGCCGGACGTCGGTGGCCGGGGTGTGGGCGGCGGGCAACGTCACGCCGATGGCCCAGGTGATCGCGTCGGCCGCGGCGGGGCCGAACGCGGGTGCGATGATCAACATGGACCTGGTCGAGCAGGAGACAGCCGACGCGGTCGCCCGAATGCAGGAGGCGTCATGAGTGGTCATGCCCATCGTCACGGTCACGGGACCAACCATCCCCAGCCCGAGTCGGAGCAGGAGCTGCGCGCGCTCTTCGAGCAACCGAGCTGGGAGCAGCGCTACGCCTCCAAGCCGCTGGTGTGGAGCGGCAACCCCAACCCACAGCTCGTGGCCGAGGCGAGCGGCCTGGCGCCGGGCCGAGCCCTCGACATCGGCAGTGGTGAGGGCGCCGACATGATCTGGCTCGCCCGGCAGGGTTGGCAGGTGACCGGGCTGGACTTTTCGGCCGTCGCCCTCGAGCGCTCCGCCGCCCACGCCGAGGAGGCCGGGGTGGGGGAGTCGACGCAGTGGCGCCAGGGCGACGTGCGGACCTGGTCGGCGGGCAAGGAGCGGTGGGACCTGGTGACCTCGCAGTTCATGCACCAGCCCGACGGCGGCATGGTCGCCATCACCCGCACCCTGGCGGCGGCGGTCGCCGAGGGCGGCACCCTGCTGGTCGTCGGCCACCACCCCGGCGATGTCGACACGGGCCTGCGGTGGTCGATCGGCGGCGCCCTGTTCACGCCCGAGGAGCTGCTGCCGGCCCTCGACACCGACGCCTGGGACATCACGCTGGAGGTCCGCGAGCGTGAGGTGGCGGGCCCGGAGGGCGATCCGGTCACCGTGCAGGACTCGGTGCTGCTGGCCCGCCACCGCTGACCCGGCTGCGTAGGCCCGGGGTGTGGGTCCTCAGGGCCGGGGCTCAGGCGAACACGCCGGCCGGGAACGCACCTGCCGCGATGGCCTGGCGGACCAGGGGCCGGCAGATGTCGTGCAGCCGGGCGGCCCCGGACTCGCCGAGCACGTCCCACGGCGCCGCGGCCAGCTCGTCGGTGCTCGACTCCACGGCCGTCCGCAGCGCGACGCCGGCCGCGGTCAGGGTGCCGTCGTGGTTCATCAGTCCCCGCCCGGCCAGGGCGGCCACGGCCCCCGACCACGCGTCGTCGGACCAGCCCCGCGTGGCCTGGGCCGCGGGGTGCGTGAAGCCGGTGCCGGTCGCGGTGTGGCTGACCAGGGCCTCGATGCCGCTCAGGCCGTGCCCGAGTAGCGCCGCGACGTGGCCGTCACCGCGGTGCTCGCGCAGCAGGGTCAGTCCGTGCCACAACGCCAGGTGGGGCTCGTCGGGCCAGGCCAGGTCGGCGTGCGCGGCGTACAGGGCGCGGCCGGCGGGATAGCAGCCGGCCACGGCGGTGCGGGTCAGCTCGGCGGCCTCGGCCACCTCGGAGGAGGCCAGCGCCTCGTCACCGAGGAGCCGGCGCCAGGTCGCGGAGATGCCGCGGAACCGGGCCGCCACCACGTCGTCGGGGCTGGCGGCGTCCCAGACGGAGGGCACGAAGCGCGCCACCAGGCCGGGGTCGAAGACGAAGAACGTCGCAGCGACCGGGCCCGCGCCGACCCGGCCCATCGGCGCCGAGCGGGAGGCGAAGTAGGCCGCCCGGCCACGACGCACCCCGAGCGCGACCAGCTCGGCCTCCACCTCGGGGGCGAAGTAGCCGAGGGCGTGCAGGGTCTCGAGGGAGCGGGCCGTGCGGCCGGAGACGTGGGGGTCCATGTGCCCTGTCTACCGCGCGGGTTGCCGCGACCGGGCCTCCGGGCCGGGGCCGGGCTGGCACGACGGGCACCACCAGGTACGCCGGTTGGCCGGGTCGCCGGGCAGCTCGGGCGCCATCTGCACGGTGGTGCCGCAGCGCAGGCACGGCCGGCGCTGGCGGCCGGCGACCCAGTGGCTCTCGCCGCGGTGGCCGTTGCCGGTGGTGACCTGGTAGGCGCCCGGCACCAGTGCCGAGTGCTTCAGGGCCCGGGCGGCGAGGATGACCAGCCGTTCCACGTCGAGCTCACCGATCGGGGTCCACGGGCTGCGCCCCACGATGAAGGCCAGCTCGTTGGCCCACAGGTTGCCCAGGCCGGCCATCCGGGTCTGGTCCAGCAGCGCGGAGACCAGCGGGGTGGCCGGGTCGGCGCGCAGCCGACGTACCGCCTCGGGCGCGTCCCAGTCGGGCCGCAGGGGGTCGGGCCCGAGGTGGCCGACCAGCCCGTCCTCGGCCGTGGTCTCGACCAGCGCGAGGTCCTGCAGGTGCAGTCCGTACGCCGTACGGCCCCGGTCGGTCTCGAGCACCACGCGCACGTCGGGCATCAGGCTGGCAGGCAGCCGCTTGCCCGGCCCGGTGACCGTCCAGCTGCCGTCCATCCGCAGGTGGCTGTGCAGGGTGAGCCCGCCGCTGAGCCGGGTCAGCAGGTGCTTGCCGTGGGTGGCGTGCTCGAGCACGGTGCGCCCGGCCAGGTCACGGGTGGCGAGCTGCGGCACCCGCAGGTCGGTGCGGACCAGGATGCGTCCCAGCAGCGAGCGGTCCAGCGTGCGCGCGAGCTTGTGGACGCTGTCTCCCTCCGGCACGCCACCATCATGCGTGCGGGGCCGGCGGGCTCGGGGCCGGGGTGGGCCGGCACTACCCTCGGGGCGTGTCCTCGCGTGAGCCCGACCTCGTGCCCGGGCCGGTGGCCTGATGCCCGCCCGGCTCCGGGTCGCCTCCGCCGTCGAGGTCTCCGGCGCGCTGGCCCGCGTCGCCTCCGGGGCAGCCGACACGCTCGACCTGCGGCTCTTGGTCAAGCATTACCTGGCCGTCCTCGAGGCCCGCGCGCCGGGACGCTCGGTGGAGGTCCGGGTGCCGCCGTACGCCGCCGTGCAGGTGGTCCCAGGGGTCTGTCACACCCGGGGGACCCCGCCCGCCGTGGTCGAGACCGATGCCGAGACCTGGATCGCCCTGGCCTCCGGTGCGCTGACGTGGAACCAGGCCGAGGCCTCGGGCCGGGTCGCGGCGAGCGGGCAGCGGGCCGACCTGGCGCCGTACCTCCCGCTGACCTGAGCGGCTAGGTTGGCGGTCATGAGCGACCACGACCCGACCGACCTCCGCACCCGTGTCCGGGCCGTCCTGCCGCAGCTGCGCGCCGACCTCGAGGACCTGGTCCGGATCCAGTCGGTCAGTGCCGACCCGGCCCGCCACGACGAGGTACGCCGCAGCGCGGCCGCGGTGGCCGACCTCTTCCGGGCCGAGGGCTTCACCCAGGTCGACGTCGTCACCGCCGACGGCGGTCTGCCGGCCGTGATCGCGCACAAGCCCGGACCGCCGGGGGCCCCCACGGTGCTGCTCTACGCCCACCACGACGTGCAGCCCGAGAACGACCACGCCGACTGGGACTCCGAGCCGTTCGAGCCGACCGAGCGGGGCGACCGACTTTACGCCCGCGGTGCGGCCGACGACAAGGCCGGCATCGCGGCTCACCTGGGCGCGCTGCGGGTGCACGGCGACGACCTGCCGGTGAGCGTGACCGTGTTCGTCGAGGGCGAGGAGGAGGTCGGCTCCGAGACCCTGCTGGCCCTGCTCACCGAGCACCAGGAGCGGTTGCGCTCCGACGTGATCGTGATCGCCGACTCCGCGAACTGGGACATCGGCGAGCCCGCGCTGACCACCAGCCTGCGGGGTCTGGTCCGCGTCGACGTGCAGGTCCGCACGCTGAACCACGCCGTGCACTCCGGCATGTGGGGCGGTCTGGTCCCCGACGCGCTGATCACGCTGAGCCGGCTGATCGCCACGCTGCACGACGACGTCGGAGACGTGGCCGTCGCGGGCCTGCACGCCGGTCCGGCCGCCGACGTCGACTACCCCGAGGCGCGGCTGCGAGCCGAGTCGGGCGCGGTGCCCGGGGTGGAGTGGATCGGCACCGGCTCCGCGGTCGCGCGGCTGTGGACCCGACCGGCGCTGAGCGTGACCGGCCTCGACGCGCCCCAGGTCGAGGGGGCCAGCAACACCCTGGTGCCCGCTGCTCGGGCCAAGCTCAGCCTGCGGGTCGCCCCCGGGGACACCACCGAAAACGCCCTGGCCTGCCTGCAGGCCCACCTCGAGAAGCACGTCGCCTGGGGTGCCGAGCTCACCCTCACCGTCGTCGACACCGGCGAGGCCACCCAGATCGACGCCACCGGCCCGGCGTACGACGCCGCCCGCGCGGCCTTCCAGGAGGCCTGGGACGGCACCGCGCCCATCGACATGGGCGTGGGCGGCTCGATCCCGTTCATCGCCGAGTTCCTGGATGCCTTCCCCGAGGCCAGCGTTCTGGTGACCGGCGTCGAGGATCCCGACACCCGGGCCCACGGCGCCAACGAGGGCCTGCACCTCGCGGAGTTCGAGCGGGTCGTGCTGGCCGAGACGCTGCTGCTGCGCAACCTCGGCGACCTCGGCCGGCGCTGAGCCCTGGTCCGGGGGGCACGACGATGCGGGCCGAGGGTCGGGCCTTCCTCGTCGAGCACCGTGGCACCCGGGTGGAGGTCCTGGCCGACCGCCTGGTCGACACCATCGTCCGTGACGTGCCGGGCTACCGCGCCGCCGGACTGGTGCCCCGCGCCGACCTGTGGCTGTCCTGCCTCGACAACATCCGCCGGGTGCTGGACCTGCTGGCTGAGACCGTCGAGGACGGCGCCCTGTCCCACGATCCCGCCAGCCCCGCCCTGCAGGCGGCCCGGGCGACCGGGCGACGTCGCGCCGAGCAGGGCCAGCCCCTCGACGACGTGCTGCGGTCGTTCCGGATGGGCGGTCGGATGATCTGGGAGGACCTGCTCGACCAGGCCGGCGACCGGCTGGGGGCCGACGACGTGCGGGTGATGGGCACCGCCCTGTGGGAGGTGGTCGACGTGACCTCCTCGCAGGTCGCCGTGGCCTACCACGCCCACGAGCGGGCCGTGGTGCGCGCCGACGAGCAGCTGCGCGCCGAGCTCTGGGAGGGGGTCCTGGGCGGTCGGGCCAAGGACCCTGCGTTCGCGGCGCAGGCGAGCCGCTCCCTGGACCTTCCCGTCGACGGTGACTTCGTGGTGGTGGACACCCTGGACGCCGACGTTCTCGCCGCGGCCACCACGCTCGCACCCCACGCCTCGGCCTGGGTACGTCGTGCCCGCAGCGTCGTCGGCGTGGTGCTGCTGCGCGACGACGACGGCCGGGCCGCGATGGCCGGCCTGCGGGTGGTCGCGGCCGGCCCGCCCGTCCACCCGTTCGGTGTCTCGGGGGTCGTGCACGGCCTGGGTGAGGTGGACGCGGGCCACCGCCAGGCGGTGCTGGCCCGGGAGTCCCTGGATGGTCGGGGCGGTGTCGCGGCGTTCGAGGACCGGTTGCCCGACGTGCTGCTGCTGAGCTCGCCCGAGATCAGCGCGCGGCTGGTGCAGGTCTGGCTGGGCCCGCTGCTGGCGCTCTCCGAGTCCGAGGTCGGACCGCTGCTGGACACCCTGCGGGCCTGGGTGGTGGCCGGGGGGTCGCCGTCGCGCACGGCCGAGCTGGTGCCCTGCCACCGCAACACCGTGCTGAACCGGTTGCGGCGGGTCAGCGAGCTGACCGGCCGCGCGCTGAGCGACCAGGCCCCGCCCCTCGACCTGGAGCTGGCGCTGCGGGCGCACCGGTTGGGCGCGCACCGGACGGGCGCACAGCGGTGGGGCGTGTCCACGTCCACGATCCGCCCGTGACCTGATGCCGGGCCGCTGTGACCCGGCGTGCACCGGGCCTCGTTGTGCAGCCTGCACATCACGGACCTGACGATCTGGGCTCCTGCGGCATGGTCGGATCCGGTGACCGCTGTCACAGTCGGAGGGAACCGTTCTCTGGAGGTATCCCCCGATGACCGCATCGATGTCCGACCACCCGCTCACCGACGAGTCCCCGTCCGGCGGGCTGCGTCGTCGCAGCTTCCTGGGCTACGTGATCGGCGGCACCACCCTGATCGCCGCCGCCGACATCGCCCTGGCCGGCCCGCCGGCGTCGGCGCTGCCCAGCGCACCGAGCATCCCGGAGGTCTACGACCTCAACGACTTCCTCACCGACGCGGCGCGCCCCACCGCCAACCTGATCACGGTGACGATCAACAGCGACGGCACCGCCTCCTTCGCGCTGCCGCGCTCGGAGAACGGTCAGGGCATCGTGACCTCCAGCGCGATGATCATCGCCGAGGAGCTCGAGATGCCCTTGGACAGGGTCCGGGTGACGCTGGCCGACGCCCGGCCCGAGCTGCTGTTCAACCAGCTCACCGGCGGGTCCAACACGACGATCTCGACGTACACCCCGATCCGGGTGGCGGCGGCCGTGGCCAAGCTCGCCCTGCTGGAGGCCGCTGCGATCGTGCTCGGTGACACCGTGGGGTCGCTGATCGCCAAGGGCGGCGTCGTCCAGGGGCCCAGCGGCAGCGTCTCGTACGCCGACCTCGCCCCGGCCGCGGCCGCGAAGGTGACGCGCGGTGTCGAGGTCCAGCTCAAGGACCCCCAGGACTACCGTGTCGTCGGCGTCGCCACCGGTCGCTCGGACGCCCGCGACGCCGTGACCGGCGCGAAGCAGTACACGACCGACCTCCAGGTCGCCGACGCGCTGCCGACCATGGTCTGCCGGGCGCCCACGCTCAACGGCACGCCCCGCACGCTCAGGAACAAGGCCGTCGTGCTGGCCATGCCGGGGGTCACCGACGTCGCCGTCGTCGACACGGGCATCGCGGTCCGGGCCGCCACGTTCGGCCAGTGCATCGACGCCGTGCGTGTGGTCGACGCCGAGTGGAACCCGGGCAGTGTCGAGGGCCTCTCCGACGAGGACATCGTGCGGGAGCTGCGCAGCGCCCAGGTCCCGGTCCCCCGGCTCGCCATCAGCATCCCGCTGGTGGCCAAGACGATCACCACCGACACCGTCTTCTACTTCCGCAGCAACTCCTCGATGGACACCAACTCCGCGGTCGCCGACGTGCGCGCCGACCGCGCCGAGGTCTGGTCGGGGCTGAAGTCTCCCGGCACGGCCCAGGCAGCCATCGCCCAGGCCGTCGGCCTGCCCCTGGACAAGGTCACGGTGCACGTGATGCAGGGCGGCGGCTCCTTCGGTCGCCGGCTGTTCTTCGATGCTGCCCTCGAGGCCGCCAAGATCTCCAAGGCGATGGGCAAGCCGGTCAAGCTGATGTGGCACCGGGCCGACGACGCCCGGGTGGGACGCACCCACCCGATGTGCACCAGCCGCGTCCAGGCGGTCGTGAACCCCCTGACCAAGGAGGTGCTCGCGATGACCCAGCTGCACACCAGCATCGAGACCGACTACCGCCACGGCCTGGGCGACCTGATCACGGCCAACGCGACCAAGATCCCGCCGGGGGTCGGCAACTTCGTCGGCTTCTCGCAGACGGTGTTCGGACTCACCCAGGAGATTCCCTACAACCTGGGCGCTGTCGTGCAGTCGCTGACCGAGCCCGACGGCAGCCCCGGTCTGGCGACCGAGCCGCGCTTCAACACCTCGAGCATGCGCAACATCTACTCGCCCGACGTCCGCACCGCCAACGAGCTGACGATCGACAAGATCGCCGCGGCGCTGGGGATGGACCCCTACCAGTTCCGGCTCAAGAACGTGCGCGTCGACATCGTGCGCGAGGTGCTGCAGAAGGTGGCCGAGGTCGGCCAGTGGGGCCGCACGATGCCGGCCGGCACGGCCCAGGGCATCGCGATCCACAAGGAGTACAAGGGCGCCAGCGCCTGCCTCGTGGAGATCGACACCCGGCCGCAGACCGTCAACCGCAAGGTCGCCGGCAGCCCGGAGTACGTCACCGGCCCGCGGGTCACCAAGGTGACCTACGCGATCAACGCCGGGCTGGTGATCAACCCGCGGGGTCTCGAGGCCCAGATGCAGGGCCGCATCAACGACGGCATCGCGCAGGCGCTGACCTCGAGCATGCACCTCAAGAACGGCCACTTCGTCGAGGCCAGCTGGGACAACTACTTCTACACCCGGCAGTGGAACCACGCCCCCGAGGTCGAGGTCATCATCATGCCCTCGGACAGCGCCCAGCCCGGCGGTGGCGGGGAGGCCGGGGTGGCCGCCTCGATGGCCGCGGTCGCGTGTGCCTACGCCCGGGCGACCGGGACGACCCCGACGTACTTCCCGATCAACCACAAGGCACCGCGGCCCTTCGTCACGAAGCCCTACGTGCCGCCGATCCCGGCGTCGCCGTCTGACGGCCTCACCCTCACCTCCTGAATCACCTCCCCTCTCGGACACCGAGGAGCACCGCCATGCCTGTCCAGACATTCATCGTCAACGGTCGACCGATCACGGTCGACGTCCACCCGGACGTCCGCGTCCTGTGGGTGCTACGCGACCTGCTCGGGGTCACCGGCCCCAAGTACGGCTGCGGCCTCAACGTGTGCAAGGCCTGCACGTCGCACATCAATGGTCGCGCCTTCAACCCCTGCGCGGTCAGGGTGGGTGACCTCACCTCCCAGGACCGGGTCGACACCATCGAGGGCCTGCCCGCCCAGGCCGGTCTCGCCGAAGGTCAGCTGCACCCCATGCAGCAGGCGTGGATCGACCGGGACGTCGCCCAGTGCGGCTACTGCCAGCCGGGCCAGATCATGGCTGCCGTGGCCCTGGTCAAGAGGGTCCGTCGTGAGGGTCGCGAGATCAACGACTCCGACCTCGACAACATCCGCAACATCTGTCGCTGCGGCACCTACGCCCGGATCCGCGAGGCGATCGAGCAGGGTGCCCGCGCGATGGCCGGCATGCCCGCGGCCGCGGCCCCGGCCCCGGCTTAGGCGGTCCGTTCCGCTAGGCGGAGTGCTCGGCGACCGGTTGCACCAGCGCCCCGGGCCCCTGGCGGGGCCCGGGGTTCGCGGCGGGCAGGACGACCCTGAAGGTGCTGCCGACGCCCCGTCGTGAGGTGACGTCGACCCGGCCGCCGTGCCGGGTCACGATGCGCTCGACGATGGCGAGGCCGAGCCCCGTGCCGGGGACGCTGAGTGCGCTCGGGTTGGTGGAGCGGAAGAACTCTCGGAACAGCAGGGGCAGGTCCCCCTCGGCGATCCCGATCCCGTTGTCGCTGCAAGTGAAGACCACCTCGGCGCCGATCTGCTCGACGGTGATCACGATCCGCCCGCCGTCCTTGGTGTACTTCGTGGCGTTGCTGATGATGTTGGCGATCACCCGGTCGATGTCGTCCGCGTCGCCGGCCGCGAGGACCGGGTGGGCTGGGCGGCGCACGGAGATAGCGAGCCGGCGCCGGTGCACGCCGACGTCGTTGAGCTCGACGACGTCGTCGACGATGGCGCCGATGTCGACGGGGCGGACGTTCATCCCCTGGACCGGGTCCTCGACCTTGGCCAGCAGCATCAGGTCGTCGACGACGCGCATGATCCGGTGCGCGCTGCGGTCGATCGCCGCCAGGCTGCGTTGCCCGTCCTCCGGCAGGTCTGTCATGTCCTCGAGCAGCTCCAGGTTGCCCAGGATGGAGGTCAGCGGGGTCTTCAGCTCGTGGGACAGCGTCGCGACCAGCTCGGACTTGTAGCTGTCGACCTCCTGCAGCTCCCGGACCAGCTGCTGCTCGCGGGCAAAGGCCTGGGCGTGCGAGATCGCGTGCCCGAGGTCGCTGCCCACGTCGAGCGCGACCGACGTCTCGGCCTCGGTCCACTCGGGGTCCTCGAACCCGCGGGTGAGCACCATCGCACCGAGGCAGCGTGAACCCTGACCGAGCGGCACGAAGAGGATCGAGGCGATCCCGAGGGTGGCCAGGAAGTCGAGCACGGCCTCGGCCTCGGCCGTCGTGAGGTCGCGGCCCTGCACCTGGTGGGCCGAGATGACGTCTGCGCGACGCTCGGCCCAGGCCCGCCGGGCGTTGAGGTTGCTGAGGCTGACCAGCTGCGGGGGCAGCGTGATCTCCACGTCGCGCTCGGAGAACATCGAGCCGGCGCCGGCGGCGGTGTCGTCGTCGAGGGTGTGGATCCACATGCCCATGGCCCGGAACCCCGCGACCAGCTCGCTCTGGCACTCGACCAGCAGGCGGTCCAGCGACAGCTCGCGCGAGGCCTTGCGCACCACGTTGCGGGCGTGGGTGGCCATCGCCATCTGGTCGGCCAGACGCTCGCGGTCGAGGGCGGTCAGCACCGCGCGGCCGGCCTGCAGCGCGTAGCGCTCGAGCGTGCGCCGCTGCTCGGGGCCGGGACGCCGCCCGTCCCGGGGCAGGTCGACGGCGACGATGCCGCGCAGCTGCCCGGACGTGTCGAGGATGGGCGCGAAGAGCATGTCCTCGGGGTACCAGGCGTCAGGCCCCGCGAGCGGGGTGAAGTCGGGTACCCAGTCGTTGTTGCTCAGGTGCGGCACCGACATCTCGTGCGGCACGAACTTCAGGGTGCCCCAGGACTCGGCGAGCTCGATCAGCTCGACCGTCATCGCCAAGGGGGTGCGGGAGCCCTCGAGCTGGGCCCGGGCGCTCTCGTTGCCGGAGACCGCGACTACCTCGAGGTCGTGGCCGCGGGCCACGCTGATCGCGGCCACCTCGAAGCCGGCCAGCTCGGTGACGCCCTGGGCGATCAGGTCCAGCACGAGCTGGGTGGACGTATCGACCCAGGACAGGCCGTCACCGGGCTCGGGGGTACGTCGATCAGCGATGGACAAGGGACCTCGAAGAAGGAGAGCGGGGCTGGCCGCAGTCTAGGGACGTCGCGGTCGCCTGTCCGGCGTTCGGCCGCGGTCCCGGCGGGCGTCGGTTCCTCCGCACGTTCGCTCGACCCTAGGATGGGGCCGTGGCCTACCTCAGCAGCAGCGGCAGGCGGAGACACGGTGGCGACGGCCGGCTCACAGACGCCCTCGACCCGCAAGACCAGGGACCCCAGGACGCGTGCGGCGTCTTCGGGGTGTGGGCGCCGGGCGAGGACGTCGCCAAGCTGACCTACTTCGGGCTGTACGCGCTGCAGCACCGGGGCCAGGAGTCGGCCGGCATCGCGGTCAGCAACGGCCGCCAGATCCTGGTCTACAAGGACATGGGCCTGGTCTCCCAGGTCTTCGACGAGACGACGCTGGCCTCGCTGAAGGGGCACCTGGCCATCGGTCACTCCCGCTACTCCACCACCGGCGCGAGCACCTGGCAGAACGCCCAGCCGACCTTCCGGCCCACCGCCGACGGCTCGATCGCCCTGGGCCACAACGGCAACCTGATCAACACCCACGAGCTCGCCCAGATGGTCCTGGACCTGCCGGGGCCCGACGACGAGCTCGACCTGCACACCCGGCCGCAGGAGACGTCGACCAACGACACCGGCCTGGTCACGGCGCTGCTGGCCCACCACCCCGACACCACGCTGGAGCAGCGCGCCCTCGAGGTGCTGCCCCTGCTGCGTGGCGCCTTCTGCTTCGTGTGGATGAACGAGGACACCCTGTACGCCGCCCGGGACCCCCAGGGCATCCGGCCGCTGGTCCTGGGCCGCCTCGACCGCGGCTGGGTCGTCGCCAGCGAGGACGCCGCCCTGGCCACCATCGGGGCCAGCCGGGTGCGCGAGGTCGAGCCCGGCGAGATGATCGTGATCGACGAGAACGGGCTCCGCTCGCACACGTTCGCGGAGCCGGACCGCAAGGGCTGCGTCTTCGAGTTCGTCTACCTGGCCCGTCCCGACGCCACGATCAGCGGCCGCAGCGTGCACGAGTCCCGCGTGGAGATGGGCCGGCAGCTCGCCCGCGAGTTCCCGGTCGAGGCCGACCTGGTGATCCCGGTCCCCGAGTCCGGCACGCCGGCCGCAGCCGGGTACGCCGAGGAGAGCGGGATCCCGTTCGGCCAGGGATTCGTGAAGAACGCCTACGTGGGCCGCACGTTCATCCAGCCCAGCCAGACCCTGCGCCAGCTCGGCATCCGGCTCAAGCTCAACGCCCTGGACCACATGATCCGGGGCAAGCGGATCGTGGTCGTCGACGACTCGATCGTGCGGGGAAACACCCAGCGGGCCCAGGTCCGGATGCTGCGCGAGGCCGGTGCTCTCGAGGTGCACGTGCGGATCTCCAGCCCCCCGGTGAAGTGGCCCTGCTTCTACGGCATCGACTTCGCGACCCGTGCCGAGCTGATCGCCAACGGCCTCACGCCGGCCGAGATCGCGGCCAGCGTCGGGGCCGACACCCTGGGCTACATCTCGCTGCAGGGGATGATTGACAGCACCAAGCAGCCCGCCACGGGCCTGTGCCAGGCCTGCTTCACCGGTGAGTACCCGGTGCCGCTGCCCGACGAGAGCCTGCTCGGCAAGCACCTGCTCGAGGCCACCCTCACGTCGCCGACCCTGGGCCGGGCCCTGCCCGTCCTGAACAACCCCTGACCAAGGAGCCACCCGTGGCCGACCTGCCTCCCAGCGAGCTGCCTCCCACCGGGCTGCCTCAGCGCAGCAGCACCTACGCCGAGGCCGGCGTCAACATCGAGGCCGCTGACCGGGCCGTCGAGCTGATGCGGAACTGGACGGAGAAGGCGCGCCGACCCGAGGTGATCGGGGGCCTCGGCGGCTTCGCGGGACTCTTCGACGCCTCCGCGCTCACCCGGATGCGTCGACCGCTGCTCGCCACCTCGACGGACGGGGTCGGCACCAAGGTCGCCGTGGCCCAAGCCATGGACGTGCACGACACCATCGGCTTCGACCTGGTCGGCATGGTCGTCGACGACCTGGTGGTGTGCGGCGCCGAGCCGTTGTTCATGACCGACTACATCGCGACCGGCCGGGTCGTGCCGGAGCGGATCGCCGCCATCGTCAAGGGGATCGCCGAGGCCTGCGTGCTGGCCGGGTGTGCCCTCGTCGGCGGTGAGACGGCCGAGCACCCCGGCCTGCTGGGCCCCGACGAGTACGACGTCGCCGGCGCGAGCACCGGCGTGGTCGAGGCCGACGACCTGCTCGGACCCGGTCGGGTCCGGCCGGGCGACGTGGTGCTGGCGATGGCCTCCACCGGGCTGCACTCCAACGGCTACTCCCTGGTCCGGCACGTGCTGCTCGGCCCGGTCGGGGCCGGGGGCGCCGGGTGGGCGCTCGACCGCGAGGTGCCGGAGCTGGGTCGCGCCCTGGGCGCGGAGCTGCTCGAGCCGACCCGCATCTACGCCAAGGCCTGTCTCGAGCTCGCCGCGGCGACCAGCACCCACGCCCTGGCCCACGTGACCGGTGGGGGCCTCGCGGCCAACCTTGAGCGGGTGCTTCCCGCCGAGCTGACCGCGACCCTGGAGCGGGGCACCTGGACCCCGCAGCCCATCTTCGACGTCGTGCGCCAGGTCGGCCGCGTCGAGCAGGCCGACCTGGAGGCGACCCTGAACTGTGGTGTCGGGATGGTCGCTCTGCTGCCCGCCGACGACGTCGACGCCGCGGTCACGCTGCTCGCGGAGCACTCCGTCACGGCCTGGGTGGCGGGCGAGGTGTCGGTCGCGACCAGCTCGGACGACGCCGGGCGGGTCCGGCTGCAGGGCCGGCACCCGGGCTGGTAGCGCTCCGACCTGCAGCACGCCGCGATCAATCTTCGCGCCGGTGTGCGGGAACAGCGGGACAGCAGGTAGCGTTACTACCACGATAATCCTGTGAAGCCCGGGAGCCTTGGTGCCCCGGCCGAGCGTGCGAGGGGGCTGGACCCTATGGGCCGCGGCCGAGCGAAAGCAAAGCAGACGAAGGTCGCCCGCGACCTGAAGTACCAGACTCACGAGACGGACTTCGGTGCGTTGGCGCGCGAGCTGCACGGCGGTGAGTCCGACGACCCGGACAAGCGCGAGGACCAGGACGACTGGTCTGATCGCCCCGACGCGCGTCGGGACTGACCTTGGTGCACGACACCCGGCCCCGCGGGACCGCGGGTCCCGGTGGCGTCGTGGCCGGGCGCGGGGGGGGGCCGGGGGCGCCGGCCGGGCCGGGGCCCCCCCCACCGGCTTG
>JAJAYJ010000119.1 GCA_026786275.1 Nocardioides sp.
CCCCCCCCCCGCCCCCCCCCGCCCCCGGGGCCCGCCCCGCGCCCCACCATGCCAGAGCGTGCGCGGGGCCGCGCACGACCGGTCCGCCTGCACCGAGCACCCACCGGCGTGCCGACCCGTCCTGCAGCACGGCGTCGGTCGGGGGCGCGGGGTCGGCCGTCACCGCATCGAGCAGCCGGTCGACGAACGCCGGCGACCAGTCGGCGCTGGAGTAGCCCGCGTCGAGGTCGGCATGGTGGATCTCCACCTCGCGCCACCGCCGGTCGGCGAGGTCGGACGGCAGGTCGGCCAGGGCCCCAGAGCCGGCCAGGGCCTCCGCGACCCTCGTGGTGGATCCGAGCAGGCGCTCGCGCAGGTCGGCCGTGGGCGCACCGGCCAGGTGGTCGAGGTCGTCGTGCTGCCCGGTCGAGGAGACCGGCACCTGGTCGCCCGTGCGGGCGCCCTCGACGTCGCGAGCCATCTCCTCCCCCTGCAACGTCAGGTGCGCCACCACGTGCGCTCGCGACCAACCGGGCAGCAGGCTAGGCCCGGACCAGGCGTCGTCCGGCATCCGGTCCACGCCGCGGACCAGGCGGTGGGTGGCAGCGCGCAGCGCGTCCAGGAGGTCGTCGTCGTCCATGCGTGCATCCAACACCCCGCGCTGCTTCCTGTCTGCGGCCGTGCCTTCACCCCGATGGGCTGTCGCAGGGTCGTGAGATGGTGAAGTAGGAGCGCGAGGGCTTGCCGCAGGACCGTACGATCGCGAACGTGTGTTCGAACGCTTCGTGTCGCCCGGGTCGCCCGGGCCGTTCGACGGTCCGCTGCACTACCCGCTGCACCCGCCGTATCACCCGCCACATCATCCGACGATCCGAGGGACGGATTCCTGTGTCTGACCGGCTACTCATCCGGGGTGCTCGCGAGCACAACCTCAAGGACGTGTCGCTCGACCTGCCGCGCGACGCCCTGATCGTGTTCACCGGTCTGTCCGGTTCCGGCAAGTCGTCCCTGGCCTTCGACACCATCTTCGCCGAGGGCCAGCGCCGCTACGTCGAGTCGCTCTCGGCCTACGCGCGCCAGTTCCTGGGCCAGATGGACAAGCCCGACGTCGACTTCATCGAGGGGCTCTCCCCGGCGGTCTCGATCGACCAGAAGTCCACGTCCAAGAACCCCCGCTCGACGGTCGGCACCATCACCGAGGTCTACGACTACCTGCGGCTGCTCTACGCCCGCGCCGGTCGGCCGCACTGCCCGACCTGCGGCGCCCCGATCGAGCGTCAGACCCCGCAGCAGATCGTCGACCGCATCCTCGCGCTCGAGGAGGGCAGCCGGTTCCAGGTGCTCGCTCCGGTCATCCGGGGTCGCAAGGGCGAGTACGTCGACCTGTTCCGCCAGCTGCAGACCCAGGGGTTCTCGCGGGCCCGGGTCAACGGCGAGACCCACACCTTGGACGACCCACCCCAGCTGGACAAGCAGAAGAAGCACACCATCGAGGTGGTCGTCGACCGGCTCGCGGTCAAGGAGACCTCGAAGCGTCGGCTCACCGACTCCGTCGAGACCGCCCTCAACCTCGCCGGTGGCCTGGTGGTCTTCGACTTCGTCGACCTGCCCGACAAGGACCCGGCTCGCGAGCTGAAGTTCAGCGAGAAGATGTCGTGCCCCCGCGACCACCCGATCGACACCGACGACCTCGAGCCCCGCTCGTTCTCCTTCAACTCCCCGTTCGGTGCCTGCCCGGTCTGCTCGGGCCTCGGCACCCGGATGGAGGTCGATCCCGAGCTCGTGGTGCCTGACCCGCAGGCCACCCTCGGGGAGGGCGCGATCCAGCCGTGGGGCCTGGCCCACGTGGCCGACTACTTCCTGCGGCTGATGGCTGCGCTGGGCGACGAGCTCGGTTTCGACCTGAACACGCCCTGGGAGGACCTCTCGGCCACGGCCCAGACGTCGCTGCTCGACGGCCACTCGACCAAGGTCCACGTCGTCACCCGCAACCGCTACGGCCGCGAGCGCGCCTACTTCGCTGAGTTCGAGGGTGTGCGGGGCTACATCGAACGTCGCCACCGCGAGGCGGAGTCCGACACCAGCAGGGAGCGGTTCGAGGGCTTCATGCGTGAGGTGCCGTGCCGGACCTGCCTGGGCAGCCGGCTCAAGCCCGTGTCGATGTCGGTCACCCTGGGAGCGATGGGTGCGGGCGGCAAGAACATCGCCGAGGTCTGCAAGATGCCGATCAACGAGACCGCCGACTTCCTGCAGTCCGTCGAGCTGTCGGCCCGCGAGCTCCAGATCGGCGAGCGGGTGATCAAGGAGATCCAGGAGCGGCTGAACTTCCTGCTCGACGTCGGCCTGGACTATCTCTCGCTGGACCGGCCCTCGGGCTCGCTGTCCGGCGGCGAGGCCCAGAGGATCCGGTTGGCCACCCAGATCGGCGCCGGCCTGGTCGGGGTGCTCTACGTCCTCGACGAGCCCAGCATCGGGTTGCACCAGCGCGACAACAAGCGACTGATCGAGACCCTGGTCCGGCTCAAGGACCTCGGCAACACCTTGATCGTGGTCGAGCACGACGAGGACACCATCAAGGTCGCCGACTGGGTCGTCGACATCGGGCCCGGCGCCGGCGAGCACGGCGGCCAGGTCGTGCACAGCGGCACCGTGCAGGGCCTCTACGACCACCCCGACTCGATGACCGGTCAGTACCTCTCGGGCCGCCGCGAGATCCCGGTGCCCGCCGTACGCCGCCCGCGCACCACCGGTCGTGACCTCACCGTGCACGGGGCGCGGGAGCACAACCTGCAGAACGTCGACGTCAGCTTCCCGCTGGGCCTCTTCGTCGCCGTTACCGGGGTCTCTGGCTCGGGCAAGTCCACGCTGGTCAACGACATCCTCTACACCTCGCTGGCCAAGCGCATCTACAGCTCCCGCACCATCCCGGGCCGGCACCGCACCATCACCGGCCTGGAGCACGTCGATAAGGTCATCCACGTCGACCAGTCGCCGATCGGTCGCACCCCGCGGTCCAACCCGGCCACCTACACCGGCGTCTTCGACCACGTCCGCAAGCTCTTCGCCTCCACGCAGGAGGCCAAGATGCGCGGCTACCTGCAGGGCCGGTTCTCGTTCAACGTCAGGGGTGGGCGCTGCGAGGCCTGCTCCGGCGACGGCACGATCAAGATCGAGATGAACTTCCTGCCCGACGTCTACGTCCCGTGCGAGGTCTGCCACGGCGCGCGCTACAACCGCGAGACGCTGGAGGTGCACTACAAGGGCAAGACCATCGCCGAGGTGCTCGACATGCCGATCGAGGAGGCCCTGGAGTTCTTCGGTGCCGTGCCCGCGATCGCCCGGCACATGAGGACGCTGGTCGAGGTCGGTCTGGGCTACGTGCGGCTGGGTCAGCCGGCCACCACGCTGTCGGGTGGCGAGGCGCAGCGCGTCAAGCTCTCCTCCGAGCTGCAGAAGCGGTCGACCGGCCGCACCGTCTACGTGCTCGACGAGCCGACCACGGGCCTGCACTTCGAGGACATCCGCAAGCTGCTGCTCGTCCTGGGCCGGCTCGTCGACCAGGGCAACAGCGTGCTCGTGATCGAGCACAACCTCGACGTCATCAAGACCGCCGACTGGCTCATCGACATGGGCCCGGAGGGCGGCTCACGCGGCGGTCTGGTGGTGGCCGAGGGCACCCCGGAGGCCGTGGCCCGGGTCGAGGCCAGCCACACGGGCCGCTACCTGGCGCCGCTGCTGGTGGGTCGGGAGGCCAAGCAGCCCACCCGCAAGGCGCCGGCCCACACGGCTCCGCCGGCGCGGGGCGCACCGGTCGTGGTGGCCGCCACGAAGCCCGCAGCGAGGAAGACCGCGAAGAAGGCGGCCGCGAAGCGCTGACGGCCGTGGCCCGGGGGCCCGAGGCCCGCCCAGGCTGCACAGCGCACTGACAGCAGACTCCCAGGTCGCTCCCAGACCGATCCGTAGCCTGATGACCAGATCCCACGCGTGGAGGAGCAGCGATGATCGACCCCGGACTCAGTCGACGCAGTGCGTTGACGGGTGCGGTCGGGATCGGGGTCGGGCTGCCCGTGCTCGCTGCTTGCGGTGACGACGGCGGCTCCTCGACGGCGGCGGGCCCCGGTGCGGCCAGCGGCGCGCCCGGCACTCCCTCGGGTCCGGACGGGTCCGATCTGCCCACCGGGGCCGCGACGCCCACCGAGGCCGCGACCCAGGCCGGGACCGGAGCAGCCACCCCGGCCGTGCCCGCCGCTGGCTTCGCGTCGACGGCCGACATCCCGGTCGGCGTGGGAACCGTGTTCGTGGCCGAGGAGCTCGTCGTGACCCAGCCGACCGCGGGCGAGTTCAAGGCCTTCTCCCGCGTCTGCACCCACTCGGGCTGCCCGGTCGACGAGGTCACCGACACCATCAACTGCCCCTGCCACGGCAGCAGGTTCTCGCTCACCGACGGCGCGCCGGCCGCCGGCCCGGCGGCCGATCCGCTCACCGAGATCGCCCTCACCATCGAGGGCGACCAGATCAGCCTGGCCTGAGGCCGGGGTCACCCAGATGTCCAGTTCCGCTGTTCCGACCGCCCTGGAGGTACCGATGTCCGACCGTACCGAGCCCCGTACCGAGCCCCGTACCGAGCCCCGTCCGGGGCTCCGCCCCACCCGCCGCACCGCCCTGACCGGGGTGGCCACGATCGGGCTCGGCGTGCCGCTCCTCGCCGCCTGTGGTGGCGGCGACGAGGCCTCCACCGCCAGCCCGGCCGCCGAGTCCAGCGACCCCGGCACGGTCGTGGCCACCACGGCCGACATCGAGGTCGGCGGCGGCTCGATCTTCGCCGACCAGGAGCTGGTGGTGACGCAGCCCGTGGCCGGGGAGTTCAAGGGCTTCTCCTCGATCTGCACCCACCAGGGATGCCCGGTGCAGTCGGTCTCCGACGGCACCATCAACTGCACCTGCCACGGCAGCAAGTTCTCCGTCGAGGACGGCTCCCCGAAGAACGGTCCGGCCACCGAGGCGCTGGCCGAGGTGCCACTGACCGTGACGGGCGACCAGATCACGCTCGCTTGACCACGCTCGCCCGACCGCGCTCGCCCGGGCCGCCGTCCGGTAGGGGAGGGTGTCGGTGGGTGTCCGTAGGGTTGAGGGGTGCCACCGTCCCGCCCCGCCCGTCGCGCCCGCGGGCCGCTCTCCTACCGGCCGGAGCCGGGGTCCATCCCGACCCAGCCGGGCGTCTACCGGTTCCGCGACGACGCCGGTCGCGTCATCTACGTGGGCAAGGCCAAGAGCCTGCGCGCGCGGCTGTCGTCGTACTTCCAGGACGTCGGCAACCTGCACCAGCGCACCGCCACGATGGTCACCACCGCGGCCAGCGTGGAGTGGACCGTGGTCAACACCGAGGTCGAGGCGCTGCAGCTGGAGTACTCCTGGATCAAGGAGTTCGACCCCCGCTTCAACGTCAAGTACCGCGACGACAAGTCCTACCCGTGGCTGGCCGTCACCGTCGGCGACGAGTTCCCCCGGGTGATGGTCGGGCGCGGGGTCAAGCGCCGGGGCACCCGCTACTTCGGGCCCTACAGCCATGCCTGGGCGATCCGCGAGACCGTCGACATCCTGCTGCGGGTCTTCCCGATGCGCTCGTGCAGCAACGGTGTGTTCAAGCGCTCGCAGCAGATCGGTCGACCCTGCCTGCTCGGCTACATCGACAAGTGCGCGGCCCCGTGTGTCGGCAACGTCAGCGCGACCGAGCACCGCGAGATCGTCGACGACTTCTGCGAGTTCATGGCCGGCCAGACCCGACCGTTCACGCGACGTATCGAGAAGGAGATGTACGCCGCCTCCGAGGCCCTCGACTTCGAGAAGGCCGCTCGGCTGCGTGACGACCTCGGGGCGATGGAGCGCGCCCTGGAGAAGCAGGCCGTCGTGCTAGGCGACGGCGCCGACGCCGACGTGATCGCCCTGGCCGAGGACCCTCTCGAGGTGGCGGTGCAGATCTTCTACGTCCGCGGTGGTCGGATCCGCGGTCAGCGCGGCTGGGTCGCCGACCGGGTCGAGGAGGGTGGCACGCCCGAGCTGGTTGAGGACTTCCTGCTCCAGCTGTACGGCGGCGCGGCGGACACCATCCCGCGCGAGATCCTGGTGCCGGCCCTGCCACCCGACGTCGACACCTTCGAGCAGCTGCTCAGCGACCACCGCGGCAGCCGGGTCGTGATCCGGGTGCCGCAGCGCGGCGCCAAGCTCACCCTGCAGGAGACCGTGGCCCGCAACGCCGGCCAGTCGCTGGTGCTGCACAAGACCAAGCGGGCCAGCGACCTGACCACCCGCAGCCGCGCCCTGGAGGAGATCCAGACCGCGCTCGAGCTCGAGGACGTGCCGCTGCGCATCGAGTGCTACGACATCTCCAACCTGCAGGGCACCGAGGTGGTGGCCTCGATGGTGGTCTTTGAGGACGGCCTGTCCCGCAAGGGCGAGTACCGCCGGTTCGTGATCAAGGGCGTCGACGGCCAGAACGACGTGGCGTCCATGCACGAGGTGATCACCCGCAGGTTCCGCCGGTTGCTCGACGAGCAGGCCCGCAGCCAGGAGATCTCGACGGAGAGCGGCCCGATGCTGGTCGACCCCGAGACCGGTCGGCCCCGCAAGTTCGCGTACGCCCCCGGCTTGGTCGTGGTCGACGGCGGCCCGCCGCAGGTCGCGGCGGCCAAGCGGGCGCTCGACGAGCTCGGCATCGACGACATCGCGGTCTGCGGCCTCGCCAAGCGGCTCGAGGAGGTCTGGCTGCCCGACCAGGAGGACCCTGTCATCCTGGCCCGCTCCTCCGAGGGCCTCTACCTGCTGCAGCGGGTGCGCGACGAGGCCCACCGGTTCGCGATCAACCACCACCGCTCGCGGCGCTCGAAGACCATGGTCGAGAGCGCCCTCGACGACGTGCCCGGCCTGGGTGAGGTCCGCCGCAAGACGCTGCTCAAGCACTTCGGCTCGCTCAAGAAGCTGCGCGACGCCACGGCGGCCGAGATCGCGCTGGTGCCCGGCATCGGCGAGCGCACCGCGCCCGCGCTCAAGGGCGCGGGCGCGGAGCCCGGGGCGGGCGGGGGGGCGGGGGCCCGGGTCGTCTCGGGGCACCCCGCCGCCCGCGGGGTCGGGGAGGAGGTAGACGTGGGGGTCCGGGGGGGCATGCC
>JAJAYJ010000120.1 GCA_026786275.1 Nocardioides sp.
GCTCAATCGCGGGCGGGGGGCTTCCCAATGGCCCCCGGGCGGCCCCCCCCCCCGCGGGGGGGGGGGGGCGGGGCCCCGACACGTTCGGCGAGGAGGACGCGCAGGTGCCGCACGAGGCCGTGGAGCCACAGACCGACGACACCACCGACGAGCACGCGATCGATCCGGTCCGTCCCGACGAGGAGCTGACGCTGGCCCGGCTGGCCCTCGACGACCGGACCGCAGACCTGCAGCGGATCCAGGCCGAGTTCGTGAACTACAAGCGTCGGGTCGAGCGGGACCGCGAGCTGATCAAGCAGAACGCGACGTACGCCGCACTCGCCCCGATCACCGAGGTGCTCGACACCATCGACCGGGCCCGCGAGTCGGCGGCCAAGGACGGGGGCGAGCTGGACGGTGGCTTCAGGTCCGTCGCCGAGCAGCTCGAGCGCACCGTGTCGATGCTGGGGCTGACCAAGTTCGGCGAGCCGGGTGATGCTTTCGACCCGACGATCCACGAGGCGCTCAGCCACCTCGGTGAGGACGCCGAGGTCGAGGTGACCACCTGCAAGGTGATCGCCAAGGCCGGCTACCGGATCGGGGACCGGGTCGCGCGCGCCGCGCAGGTCCTGGTCGTCGACCCGGCTCAGGCCTGACACGAGAGGGGGTGCGCGGATGAGCACGACCGACGGGTTCCGGGCCGACTGGGCCCAGAAGGACTTCTACGCCGAGCTGGGCGTCGCCAAGGACGCCACGACCGACGAGATCAAGAAGGCCTACCGCAAGCTCGCGCGCACCAACCACCCGGACTCCAACCCGGGAGGCAGCGCCGAGGCGACCGCCAAGGGCGACAAGTTCAAGGCGGTCGCCGAGGCCTACGACGTCGTCGGCGACCCCGACAAGCGCACCAAGTACGACGAGATGCGCCGGCTCTACGGCACCGGCGCGGGCGCGGGCTTCGGTCGCGGCGGCGGGGGCGGGGGCGGGGCCGGTTTCAACGTCGAGGACCTGCTCCGCGACCGGGGTGGCGCCGGCGGCTTCGGGGACATGTTCGGCGACATCTTCGGCGGGGGTGGCGGCGGGGGCCGGGCCCGCCCCCGGCCCCCGGCCCGCCCGCAGCAAGGCGCGGACGCGGAGACCACGGCCACGATCAGCTTCATCGACGCCATCGACGGCGTCACCATCTCGCTGCGGCTGACCTCCGACGCCCCGTGCCCCGACTGCAACGGCACCGGCGGCAAGCCCGGCACCCAGCCCCACATCTGCACGGAGTGCGAGGGCGCGGGCTTCGTGGTCAACCGGGTCGGCGGCGGGTTCTCGATGAACGAGACCTGCCCCGGCTGCGGTGGTCGCCAGCTCGTGTACGACGAGTCCTGCCCGACCTGCCACGGCAGTGGGCACGGTCTGTCGGCCCGCTCGATCTCCGCGCGGATCCCCGCCGGGGTCAAGGACGGCCAGCGCATCCGGGTCAAGGGCAAGGGAGCGGCCGGCGGCAACGGCGGGCCGCACGGCGATCTCTACGTCACCGTCAAGGTCTCCGCGCACCGGATCTTCGGCCGCACGGGCGACAACCTCACCCTCGACGTACCGGTCTCCTTCGACGAGACCGCCCTCGGCGCCGAGATCCGGATCCCCACCCTCGGGGGGCAGCCGGTCACCGTGAAGGTGCCCCCGGGCACGCCCAACGGTCGCACCTTCCGGGTCCGGGGCAAGGGAGCGCGCAAGGCCGACGGCACCACCGGCGACCTGCTCGCCACCGTCGAGATCCAGGTGCCCGCCGTGCTCGACGACGCCGCCCGGGCCGCGGTCGAGGCCTACCGTCAGGCGATCGTGGGCAAGCCGCTGCGAGGCAACCTCTTCGAGCAGGCCTGATGATGAGCGCCTTCGGCCTGCCCGGTCCGGACGCGGCGGTCTACGTGATCAGCGTGGCCGCCGAGCTGACCGGGCTGCACCCGCAGACCCTGCGCACCTACGAGCGGATGGGCCTGATCGTCCCGGCCCGCACGGTGGGTGGCGGGCGCCGCTACTCCAGTCGCGACCTCGACCGGCTGCGCGAGATCGCCGACCTGACCTCCTCGGGCATCGGCATCGAGGGGGTACGCCGGATCCTGGACCTCGAGAACCGGATCGCGGCCCTGACCGCACGCAACGACGACCTGCTCGCCGAGCTGCAGGCCACCCGCGAGGCGCTGCGCGTCGCGATGACCGCCCGACGCAGCGACCCCAACAAGCTCCCGGTGCTCCGCGCCCCCGGGCCGGGTCAATCCGTCGTGGTCTGGCGCCGAGGCGTCCGCGACCTCTGAGCCGAGTTGTGTGCGTCACCGTGTCGCGGACACCACTGCCCGGACCTGCTCGTGGTGGCTACCCTCACCCCAGGGATCCGGAGCGGGTCCCGGCGGTGACGGGAGCATGACGTGGACGGGGTGTACGACGTCTTCGCCGCCTACGTGGGCGGGATCAACTGGCTGCACTTCGTCACCATCCCGATCTTCACCGGGGTCATCGGCTTCCTGATCAACTGGTCGGGCCTGGGGATGCTCTTCAGCCCGGTCCGCTTCCGCGGGGTCACCGTGCCCGGCATGCGCGAGCTCGCCGGCGTGCTGCCACGCAAGATCCAGGAGGTCCCGGGCGTGCTGCAGGGCGGCATCGGCTGGCAGGGCATCGTGCCGGCGCGGGCGGCCAAGATGGGCAGCATCGCGGTGGACAAGGCGATCGCCAAGCTGGGCACGCCGGCGGAGTTCTACCAGCAGCTCGAGCCCGACAAGATCGCCGAGCACATCGTCGTGGTGTTCCGGCCCGAGATCCCCGACCTCGTCAACCAGGTGATGCTCCGCGAGCACCCCCGGTTGTGGCGCGACCTGCCCCGGCCGGTCCGCGAGGCCGTCATCGAGCGGGTGCAGGCTCAGCTGCCGGGCGTGGTGGGGCGGATCACCGACGAGATCGGCGTGCACATCAACCAGCTGCTCGACCCCAAGATCATGGTCATCGACCACTTCTCCGAGAACCCCGCGCTCGTGGTGCGGATCTTCCGTGACTTCGGTCAGCGCGAGCTCAACCTGATGGTGGCCTTCGGGTTCGTCTTCGGCTTCGGACTCGGCATCCCGGTCGCGATCGTCGACAGCATCCTGCACGTGTGGTGGCTGCTCCCGATCCTGGGCGTGGTCGTGGGCTGGATCACGAACTCGCTGGGCATGTGGCTGATCTTCGAGCCGCCGGAACCGAAGCGGATCCTCGGGATCACGGTGCAGGGCCTGTTCCCGCGCCGCCAGCACCAGGCGGCCGAGGTCTACGCCCAGATCATCGCCGAGGAGGTGATCACCCTGGAGCGGATCGGCGACTTCCTGCTCGACGGGCCCCGCGGCGACCGCACCCGCCAGATGCTGGCCACCGCCCTGCGGCCCGCGATCGACCGGGCCCTCGGTCCGGTTCGTGGCGTGGTGCGGGTGGCGATGGGACCCGAGCGCTTCGACACCATCCGGGACTCGGTGGCCCGCGAGGCCGTCGGCCGCACGCTCACCCCGTTCAAGGATCCCGAGTTCAGCCGACGCCAGTCTGAGAAGATCAGGGTGCTGATCGAGCGCCGCACCCAGGAGCTCCCGCCCCGCGACTTCGTCGACATGATGCGGTCGGCCATCAAGGAGGACGAGTGGATGCTGTACGCCCACGGAGCGATCATGGGTCTGGCCGGCGGGTTCCTCCACCTCGCGATCTTCGGCACGGGCGGATGAGCGCGCAGGGGACCGGACCCGACGAGGAGGCCCTCGACGGGGACGTGGTGCTGCCACTGCCCCCGTTCGCTGTCCCCGGCGACGGCCCCGGCTCCACTCCACCGGCCACCTCGTCCGGGGCCGGTCACCGGCTCGAGGCGTTCGCGCCGGCGATCGACGCGGTGCCCGGCCTGGCCCGGGTCGCGGCGTCCGCGGCGCTGCACACCGCCGAGTGGAGCGTGAAGACCTCAGCCCGCACCGGCTGGCGGTTGGCCAAGGCGCTGCGCAGCCCCGAGGAGGCCTCCGCGCTGGCTCGCGAGGCGACCCAGGTTGCGGCCACGGTCGGCGAGCTGGCCCGCTCGGTCTCCGGGGGTACGCCCCTCGACCAGGCCCTGCGCGACGCCGGCTCGTCGCTCGGTGAGCCCGGCCACGTCGCCGGTCACCATCAGCGCCACCACCGCGACCAGCCGGACCCCGAGGAGCCCGAGCGTGGCTCGGACGACCTGCGCCGACGCGGGGCCGATCTGCTCGAGCGCTCCCGTGACGTCTGGGACGACGACTCCGCCCACCCGGCGTACGGACGCATCCTCGGTGAGCTCGCGCCCGACGAGGCCCGGGTGCTGCTGCTCCTGCTGCAGCACGGGCCCCAGCCCAGTGTCGACGTCCGGACCGGGGGTCCGATCGGCCTCCTCAACAGCCAGCTGATCGCGCCGGGGCTGACGATGATCGGCGCGCGGGCCGGGTGCCGCTACCTCGACCAGGTCCCGTCCTACCTCAACAACCTGTTCCGGCTCGGGCTGGTGTGGTTCTCACGGGAGTCCCTGCGCGACCCGATGCCCTACCAGGTGGTGGAGGCGCAGCCCGACGTGCTGGCCGCGGTGCACTCGGTCAAGTTCGCCAAGGTGGTGCGCCGCAGCATCCACCTGACTCCCTTCGGGGAGGACTTCTGCCGCACCGTGCTGGTCGAGGAGCACGTGGCGGGCACCCCGTTCCCTGAGCACGGCACCCCGCCGGCGAGCGAGGCTGGCGAGCCGCCGTCCCACTCCTAGGGTCCGGCACCCCTGCCTGACCCGGGCACGACTGGTCGGGGTGCGATAGGCTCATTAAAGTTGAGCGAGAGTCACTCAACTAGAGCGGAGACCTGGATGAGCACGTTCGGCGCCGAGAAGTTCACCACCCGCGCCCGCGCGGCCATCGAGGCGGCGCAGTTGTCGGCCAGCACGGCGGGCCACAGCACGACCGAGCCGGTCCACCTGTTCGTGGCGCTGCTGCGCGACGCCGAGGGCAGCACCCGCACCCTGATCGGCAAGGCCGGTGTCGACCCCGCCACCCTGCAGGCAGAGGCCGAGGCGGCACTGGCCGCGCTGCCGCGGGCCAGCGGCAGCACCGTGCAGCAGCCCGGCGCGTCGCGGGACCTGAGCGTCGCGCTGTCCGAGGCGCTGACCGAGGCGCAGCAGATGAAGGACGACTACGTCGCCAGCGAGCACCTGCTGCTGGCGTTGGCCCGCGTGGGCAGCGTGCAGAAGCTGCTGCGCCCGCACGGGCTGAGCACCCCCGTCCTGCAGGAACAGCTCGCCGCGCTGCGGGGCAACCGGCGGGTCACCAGCCCGGAGGCCGAGTCGACGTACGAGGCGCTGGAGAAGTACTCGGTCGACCTCACGGCCGCGGCCGAGGACGGTCGGCTCGACCCGGTGATCGGGCGCGACGCCGAGATCCGCCGGGTGATCCAGGTCCTGAGCCGGCGCACCAAGAACAACCCGGTCCTGATCGGCGAGCCGGGCGTCGGCAAGACCGCCGTCGTCGAGGGCCTGGCCCAGCGGGTCGTCGCCGGTGACGTGCCCGACTCGCTGAAGGGCCGACGGGTGCTCAGCCTGGACCTGGCCGCGATGGTGGCCGGTGCCAAGTTCCGCGGCGAGTTCGAGGAGCGGCTCAAGTCCGTGCTCGAGGAGATCAAGGACGCCGGCGGCCAGGTGATCACCTTCATCGACGAGCTGCACACGGTCGTCGGGGCAGGCGCCGGCGGAGACTCCGCGATGGACGCCGGCAACATGCTCAAGCCGATGCTGGCCCGCGGCGAGCTGCACATGATCGGGGCGACCACGCTGGATGAGTACCGCGAGCGGATCGAGAAGGACCCCGCCCTCGAGCGTCGTTTTCAGCAGGTCTTCGTGGGCGAGCCCAGCGTCGAGGACACCATCCAGATCCTGCGCGGCATCCAGGAGAAGTACGAGGCGCACCACGGCGTGCGGATCACCGACGCCGCCCTCGTCGCCGCGGCGAGCCTGTCCGACCGCTACATCACCGGTCGCCAGCTGCCCGACAAGGCGATCGACCTGATGGACGAGGCCGCGTCGCGGCTGCGGATGGAGATCGAGTCCTCACCCGAGGAGATCGACCAGCTGCGTCGTCGCGTCGACCGGCTCAAGATGGAGGAGTTCGCGCTGGCCAAGGAGTCCGACCCCGCCTCCGTCGAGCGGCTGGCCGTGCTCCGTGGCGACCTGGCCGATCAGGAGGAGGAGCTGCGCGGCCTCGAGGCCCGCTGGGAGCGGGAGAAGAGCTCGCGAGAGGGCGAGGGGGAGCTACGCCGCGAGCTCGACCAGCTCCGGATCGAGAGCGAGCGGCACCAGCGCGAGGGCGACTTCGAGCAGGCCAGCGAGATCCTCTACGGCCGGATCCCGGCGCTCGAGGCGCAGATCGCCGCGGTGGAGGGGCAGGAGGCGAGCGACCTCGACGGGGTCGAGCCGCTGGTGGGCGAGGAGGTCGGGGCCGAGCAGATCGCCGACGTCGTCGAGGCGTGGACCGGGATCCCGACCGGGCGGCTGCTGCAGGGCGAGACGGCCAAGCTGCTGGAGATGGAGGCCGTCATCGGTCGTCGGCTGATCGGGCAGCACGAGGCGGTGGCCGCCGTCAGCGACGCCGTACGTCGCTCACGGGCCGGCATCGCCGACCCCGACCGGCCCACCGGCAGCTTCCTGTTCCTGGGCCCGACCGGCACCGGCAAGACCGAGCTGGCCAAGGCGCTGGCCGACTTCCTCTTCGACGACGAGCGCGCGATCGTGCGCATCGACATGTCCGAGTACGGCGAGAAGCACTCCGTCTCGCGCCTGGTCGGGGCCCCTCCCGGTTATGTCGGGTACGACGAGGGCGGCCAGCTGACCGAGGCCGTACGCCGGCGCCCCTACAGCGTGGTGCTGCTCGACGAGGTCGAGAAGGCGCACCCGGAGGTCTTCGACATCCTGTTGCAGGTGCTCGACGACGGCCGACTCACCGACGGGCAGGGCCGCACGGTCGACTTCCGCAACACGCTGCTGGTGCTGACCAGCAACCTGGGCTCGGCGTACCTCGTCGACCCGGCGCTGAGCCCCGACCAGAAGCGGGAGTCCGTGCTCGCGGTGGTGCGGGCCTCCTTCAAGCCCGAGTTCCTGAACCGGCTCGACGAGATCGTGCTCTTCGAGGCGCTCTCGCTGCAGGAGCTCACGCATGTCGTCGACCTGCAGCTGGCCCTGCTCGGGCAGCGGCTCGCCGTGCGCCGGATCAGCATCGAGGTGTCCGACGACGCCCGGACCTGGTTGGCCGAGACCGGTCACGACCCGGCCTACGGCGCCCGCCCGCTGCGTCGCCTGATCCAGTCGGCGATCGGCGACTCCCTGTCCCGGCTGCTGATCGGGGGCCTGGTGGGCGACGGTGGGCGGGTCCTGGTCGAGCGCGGCCCGGACGGACTGACCCTCGCGGCCGGGTGAGGAGGTCTCGACTACCGTCCGCGTGGGAAAATGACGCCATGAGCACCAAGCAGCTGCCCCGGCCACGTCAGGTGACGACGGCCGCGGTGATGATCATCGTCGGCTCTGTCGCGGTGGTGCTCACCGTCTTCGACCAGATCACCACCCTGGACTCCCTCGACAGCACCCGGGCCCTCGAGGAGGCCCTGAGCCGGCCGCCGGCGTCCGGTCTCGGGATCAGCCTCGAGGCCGCCCGCGCCGCCCTGCGGGTGATGGCCATGGTCGCCGCGGCCTGTGCGACGGCCGCCGCGATCCTGGGCTACCAGGTGCTGCAGCGCTCCCGGTCGGCCCGGCTCGCCCTCGCGTTGCTGGCGGGCCCGCTGTTCGTGACCGGCATCGCCAGCGGCGGGATCCTGTCGTCGGTGGTCGTCGCCGCGGCGGTGATGCTGTGGCTGCAGCCGGCGCGGGACTGGTTCAACGGCGGCGCGGCCCCGGCCGCGGCACGCCCCGAGCCGGCCCGGCC
>JAJAYJ010000121.1 GCA_026786275.1 Nocardioides sp.
ATGTAGATGCCGTTGCGCTCGGTCATGATGAAGCGCTTCATCTTGGGGTTCCAGCGACGGGTCTGGTGCCCGAAGTGGACGCCGCTCTCGAGGAGCTGGCGCATGGTGACGACTGCCATGGTGCTTCTTCCTGTTGTGGAGACAGCACCGTGTGCCTGCCCTTGAACCAGGGCAGACCGGTGCGGACTCCGGTCGTTTTCAGTTCCACGCCCGGCGGGTGCTGGACGCCCTGACGCCAGCGCGCGGCCCCACCCGGATCTCTCCGGGACCTGGAGTCGTCGCCCACGGGTGGTCGAGGCCCCGGAAACGGGCCCCGTCGTGGTCTGTCGACGTGCGAAGTCAATCCCTGCGGATTGCAAGGTTGACACTAGTCGACCGTGTGCTCCCCCGCGAATCCGCAGCGGAGGCCCGCACCATGCCCACAGGGGGGTCGTCCGCCGTCTGCTCCCCCGCGCCCGCGCCCTGGCCTGCGCCCCGGTGCACGACCCAGCAGGCTCGGCCGCATGCGCCACCGGACCCCCGCCCTGATGCTCGTCCTCCTGATGCTTCTGCTGCTGCTCGGGCCCCCAGCCGGGGCCGTCGGCGCCGACCCGGTGGGCGTCTGGCCGCTCGACCCGGAGCCCGAGATGGTGAGGACCTTCGACCCACCGGACACGCCGTACGGAGCGGGCCACCGCGGCGTCGACCTGTTGGGCCGCCCGGGTCAGGTGGTGCGGGCCGCGCTGCCCGGCCAGGTGACGTTCGCGGGCGTCATCGCCGGGCGAGGGGTCGTCGTGGTCGGGCACGGCGCCACCCGCACCACCTACGAACCCGTGTCGGCCACCCTGTCCGCCGGCTCCGCCGTGCTCGCGGGGCAGCCGATCGGCACCCTGCAGGCGGCCCGCTCCCACTGTGGGCCGAGGACCTGCCTGCACTGGGGCTGGCTGGAGGCCGATACTTACCTCAACCCCCTGCGGCTGGTGGGCGCGGGCCCGGTGCGGCTGCTGCCGCTGTGGCGCGACGTACCCGTGGACAGCGCGGTCTCAGGACCTCTCACGCCGCTGGCGTGGCTGCTGCGGTTCCGGAGCTAGGTTGCGTCTGAGAGGAGTCTGGCCCTCGGGAGCGGCGTGCGCCGCGGGTGACGGGCGTTGCGCAGCAGGCCGTCGAGCTGTCCGCCACGTTCGCACGCGTGCACAGGCGCCGACTCGACGGGGGTCCCGGCGTGCACAGGCGCCGACTCATGCTCGCGGGTGCGCCTGCTGGTAGGCACGTCGGAGCCGGTCGGTGGTGACGTGCGTGTAAAGTTGGGTCGTGGCCATCGAGGCATGACCCAGCAGCTCTTGCACCGAGCGCAGGTCCGCGCCGCCCTCCAGCAGGTGGGTGGCCGCGGTGTGCCGCAGTCCGTGGGGTCCGATGTCGGGCGCGCCCGGCACGTCGGCGACCAGGCGGTGCACCAGCGTCCGGACCGCGCGTGGATCGATTCTGCTGCCCCTCACCCCGAGGAAGAGAGCAGCCCCGGAGCCCTCGACGACCAGCTCGGGCCGGCCACGCTCCACCCACTCGTGCAGGGCGCGGTCAGCGGGTCGCCCGAAGGGCACCACCCGTTCCTTGCCTCCTTTGCCCAGCACGCGTACGACGGCGCGCTCCCGGTCCACGTCGTCGAGGTCGAGCCCCGCCAGCTCGCCCACCCGGATGCCGGTGGCGTAGAGCAGCTCCAGCACCGCCACGTCGCGCAGACCCGGTCCACTGCCGTCGTCGGCGAGCGTCGCCGCGGCTTCGACCAGGGCGCGGGCCTCGTCGGCGCGCAGCACGGCCGGCAAGGTGCGGTGCGCCTTCGGGGAGGCGAGGGTGCTGCCAGGGTCGAGCGGCAACCGGTCGGTGCGGGCCAGCCAGGCCGTGAACACCCGGGCCGCGGTCGCGCGTCGCGCGATGGTGGTGCGGGAGCGTCCGGTGCTCTGCTGCTTGGCCAGCCAGCTGCGCAGGGAGCGCAGGTCGAGGCCGGACACGTCGTCGTGGCCGAGCCGGTGCAGATGCTCCAGCAACCCGGCCATGTCGCCCAGGTAGGCCCGCACGGTGTGCGGGGTCAGTCCACGCTCAGCCGACAGGTGCCGCTCGTAGTCGCCCAGCACCCGAGCCAGCGACTCGGGCAGCAGGTCGGCTGGGCCATCGGTGCTCACCTCACCAGGGTAGGCAGGGACGGGCCGCTACTGCTGAGCCGCTGCGGCGAGCCGCCACCCGTCTTCGTCGAGGCGCACCAGGCCGCGGCGCTCCAGGGAGTCGAGGCTGGAACGGACCTCGACGATGCCGAGACCGGCGGTGCGGGCCACCGCGTCAGCGCGGGCGCCCACCGAGACCGGGACGGCCTCGAGCACCTGCTGGTGTCGGCGCGGCAGCCCATCGCGCACACGCTCACCGCCCCTCGGCACGTCGACCAGGTGGGTGCCGGCCTCCCCCACCATCTCGAGGACCTCCGCACCCGAGGTCACCAGGGTCGCCGCACCGGTGCGGATCAAGTGGTGCACCCCCTGTGACTGGGCACTCGTCACCGGGCCCGGGACGCCCATCACCGCGCGGTTCAACCGACCGGCCCAGTTCGCGGTGTTCAGCGACCCGCTGCGCGAAGCCGCCTCGACCACGACCGTGCCCCGGGTCATCGCCGCGATGAGGCGGTTGCGGGCCAGGAACCGGAGCCGGGTCGGCGCGCGGCCCGGCGCGACCTCGGAGATCACGGCGCCTTCGTGCACCAGGTGGTCGAGCAGCGCGGAGTGAGCAGCGGGGTAGGCCCGGTCGACACCGCAGGCGAGCACCGCGAAGGTCACGCCCCCGGCCGCCAACGCGCCCCGGTGGGCGGCCTGGTCGATGCCGAACGCTGCCCCGGACACCACCACCCGACCCGAGCGAGCCACCCCGGCCGCGATCTCGGCCGACACCTCACCGCCGTACGTCGTCGCCGACCTCGACCCGACCACCGCGACTGCTCCCCCGAGCTCGTCGAGCCGGCGGGGCCCGCGGACCCACAGCCCGAGGGGTGCGCGCCCGACCTTGACCACCGGCCCGGGCGGGGGCCGCGCGGGGGCCCCCCCCCCGCCCCCCGGGGGGGGGGGGGGGGCGTTCCGCGCGGGGCCGCGCGGGGCGGGTGGTCAAGGTCGGGCGCGCACCGCTCGGGCTGTGGGTCCGCGGGCCCCGCCGGCTCGACGAGCTCGGGGGAGCAGTCGCGGTGGTCGGGTCGAGGTCGGCGACGACGTACGGCGGTGAGGTG
>JAJAYJ010000122.1 GCA_026786275.1 Nocardioides sp.
CCGGGTGGGCGGGGGCCGACGGCCGCCTACGAGGGTGGCTTCGCGGTTGGCGTGCCCCATGGGGCGGGCCCGCCGTAAGACGGGCCCCCCCCGCCCGCGCGCGCGGGGCGGCAGCCGGGCGGACCACTCCCTGACGCAGTCCTCGAAGCCGAGCGTCGTGACGTCGCAGGCTCGCTGCAGCTGCTCGACCTCCCAGTCGTCCTTCAGCGCCCGCATCTCCGAGACCACCCGGGCGAGATCGCCGTCCTGGGCCTGGTCGGTCTCGACCATCCGGTCGACGTCGGCCGACACGCCGCGCAGCACCCGGGTCCGGGCACCGTCACCCAGCACCTCGGGCAGCCGGTCGACGTGGAGCACGCTCAGGTCGAGGGACGCGGAGATCTCACGCTCGGAGGGCCGTCGCCCGGCCCACAGCTCGCCGTACTGCCGGTCGCGGAAGAACTCGTCGCTCTCGCGCGAGCAGCGGGGCCGGGCGTAGAGAACGGCCTCACCGTCCTCCAGGACCAGGACCGCGTCGCTGGTCTGGTTGCCGCTGAGCCACGTGTGCGCGGTCTCGGGCCGGAACCGGTAGTCGGTGTCGTTCGCCCGTGCCTTGTAGGTGCCCGACGGGATCACCAGGCGCTCTCCGGGGAACCGCCCGGCCAGGTCGGCGCGCCGCTTGGCCGCATGCTCGGCGACCGCGTTACGCGGCAGCTCCAGCTCCCGGTCGCCCCAGCCCGTGCGCATGAAGGCGGCGTAGGCCTCCGGGACGGCGGGATCGTGCGACTCGGTCCTGAGGTCGGTGTCCTGGCTCACCCCGACCACCCTACGCGCGCCCGCACCCCGCCAGGACCTGCACCTATAGGCTGGCAGCCATGTCATCAGCACGACGCGACAGCATCGCGTTCACGATCCTCGTGAGCGTGCTCGTCGGCGTCGGCGCCCTCGTCATGCTGCTGGTCCTGGCGCTGTCCGGGGCACCACGCACCCTGATGCTCGCGACCCTGCTTGCCGCCGTACCGGTGGTGCCGCTCGTCGGCTGCTACCTCTGGCTGGACCGCTACGAGCCCGAGCCCCGGCGCCTGCTCTTCCTCGGCCTGCTGTGGGGCGCGTTCGTGGCGACGTTCAGCGCGCTCGTCCTGTCCGGCATCGGCGGCTTCATCACCGGCGGGTCGAGCTTCGCCAGCCTGGTCGTGGTGGCCCCGGTCGTGGAGGAGCTCACCAAGGGCTCGTTCCTGCTCCTGCTGCTGTGGTGGCGCCGCGCCGAGCTCGACGGCATCCTCGACGGCATCGTCTACGCAGGCATGGTCGGCATCGGCTTCGCGTTCACCGAGAACATCCTCTACCTCGCCGCGGCCTACAACGGCACCGACGGCGTCGGCCCCGGTGGCACCGAGGCGCTGGCCGGCACCTTCATCGTGCGCTGCCTCGTCAGCCCGTTCGCGCACCCGCTCTTCACGACGTTCACCGGCATCGGCGTCGGGATCGCCGTCACCTCCCGCTCCGGGGCGGTGCGGTTCCTGGCCCCGGTCGGCGGGTACGCCGCCGCCGTCCTCGCGCACGCCCTGTGGAACGGCTCGACGGTCACCGCGAGCTTCATCGGCGTGTACGTCGTGCTGATGCTGCCTGCGCTGGTCGCCCTGATCGGTCTGGCCGCGTGGGCCCGGACCCGCGAACGCGGGATGCTGACCGCCGCCCTCGGTGACGCAGCCCAGCGCGGTCTGATCCCGGCCACCGATATCGGGTGGCTCGTCGACCTCGGCGCCCGTCGCGCCAGCAGGAAGTACGCCAAGCAGCACGGCGGCAAGCAGGGGGAGCGGGCGATGCGCGACTATCAGCAGGCCGCGATCGAGCTCGGCTTCCTGCACCACCGCTACCTGCGCGGCACCGCCCCCACCGACTTCGTCGGCCGGGGCCAGGACTACGTGGCCCGGATCGGCGCCGTGCGTCCCGCGATCGCGTTCCCCGGCCAGGTCGTGCCGACCCGATGAGCAGGCCCCCGGTCGACGCCACTGCCACCGGCGACCCCAGCGACACCGTGATGGTGACCGCGCTGGTGCGTCTGCACAGCGCTCTGCAGTCGATCTCGCTACCGCTCGACCTGCCCGGCGTCGAAGCGCACCGCACGGCCCGCGGCGAGATGATCGACCAGCTGGAGGATTACGTCATCCCGCGGGTGATGACCCTGGACGCGCCGCTGCTGGCCGTGGTCGGCGGGTCCACCGGCGCGGGAAAGTCGACGCTGGTCAACTCGCTGGTCGGGCACAAGGTGACCCAGCCGGGTGTGCTGCGGCCGACCACGCGCTCGCCGGTCCTGGTGCACCACCCCGACGACGGGCACTGGTTCCAGCAGGACCGGTTGCTGCCCGACCTGGAGCGGGTCGCCCACGCCACCAACGACCCCGACGCCCTGCAGCTGGTGCCCACCGACGCGATCCCGGCGGGCCTGGCCATCCTGGACGCCCCTGACGTCGACTCGGTCGAGGAGCGCAACCGGCTGCTGGCCGCCCAGCTCCTCGCTGCCGCCGACCTGTGGGTCTTCGTGACCTCCGCCGCCCGCTACGCCGACCAGGTGCCGTGGGACTTCCTGCGCCAGGCCGCAGACCGGACCGCCGCCGTGGCGATCGTGCTGGACCGCACGCCCGAGGAGGCGGTCGAGACCGTGTCGACCCATCTGGCCCGGATGCTGGCGAGCCGGGGTTTGAAGGACTCGCCGCTGTTCGTCGTGCACGAGGGCCCGGTGACGCAGGAGGGTCTGCTGCCCGCCGACCACGTGGCCGAGATCCGCGGGTGGCTCGACTCGCTGGCCGAGGACTCGGCAGCGAGGCAAGCCGTGGTGACCCAGACGCTCGACGGGGCCGTCCGGGCCCTGACCCACCGCGCGCACCCGGTGGCAGACGCCGCGGCCGAGCAGGCCGACGCCGTGCTCGCGCTGCGTGAGGACGCCGAGCAGGCCTACGCCGAGGCCGTCGCCGCCGTCGTCGCCGCCACCGCCGACGGCACGCTGCTGCGCGGCGAGGTGCTGGCGCGTTGGCAGGAGTTCGTGGGCACCGGTGAGCTGCTCAAGAGCCTGGAGACCAAGGTCGGCTGGCTGCGCGACCGGCTGGTCAACGTGGTGCGCGGCAAGCCGCAGCAGGCCGACCGGATCACCGTGGCCGTGGAGTCCGGCCTGGAGCTGCTGATCCTGGAGCACGCCGAGGCCGGCGCCGAGCGGGCCGAGGCGTCCTGGCAGCAGCTGGCCGCGGGTCGCGGGCTGCTCGCCGACGCCGGGCAGGACCTCGGTCGGGCCTCCCGCGACCTGCGTCGCAAGGCCGAGCGGTCGGTGCGCGAGTGGCAGCACGACGTGCTCGACATGGTCCGCTCCGAGGGCGCTGACAAGCGCTCCACGGCGCGATTCCTCGCGTTCGGCGTCAACGGCCTCTCGGTCGCCCTGATGGTGGTGGTCTTCGCGCACACCGCGGGGGTCACCGGCGCAGAGGCGGGCATCGCCGGCGGCTCGGCGGTGGTGGGCCAGAAGCTGCTGGAGGCGGTCTTCGGCGACCAGGCCGTCCGGTCCCTGGCCGAGCGGGCGCGCACCGCGCTGGCTGCGCGGGTCGAGGAGCTCTTCGCGGCCGAGCGGGCCCGCTACCTCGACCTGCTCGGCACGCTGCAGGTCGACACCGAGGCTCCCGACCGGCTCCGCAACGCCTCGCGTCGCGTCGAGGACGCCCGCTACGCCGCCATGCGCGCGACCGAAACCGCCACCGAGGCGGGCACCGAGCAGTCCTGAGACGTGCGCTCCTCTACTCTGTGGGTCGACAGCTCGGACGAGGGAGAAGATGACGTCGTTGCTTGAGGCGGCCAAGAAGCTGGTCACCCAGGGGTCCGACCTCGGCGCGCGCCTCGAAGCCCTGGGCGCCGCCACCGAGGCGTCTCGCGGGCGCCTCGACGACGCCCTGGTCGACGATGCGGAGACCGTCGTCGCGCGCGCCGCGGGCCGGCTCCGGCTCTCGGCCGACCACACGGTCGTCGCCATCGCGGGCGCCACCGGCTCGGGCAAGTCCTCGACCTTCAACGCGCTGACCGGTCTCGAGCTGTCCGCGGTCGGCGTACGCCGGCCCACCACGTCGTGGGCGACCGCGTGCGTGTGGGGCCGTGAGGGCGCCCAGGAGCTGCTCGACTGGCTCGGCATCCCCGAGCGGCACCAGACGACCCGCGACTCGATGCTCGACACCCGCCGAGAGGGCACCGAGCTCGACGGCGTGGTGCTGCTCGACCTGCCCGACCACGACTCTACCGAGGTGGCCCACCACCTCGAGGTCGACCGGCTGGTCAACCTGGCCGACCTGCTGGTGTGGGTCCTCGACCCGCAGAAGTACGCCGACGCCGCGATCCACCACCGCTACCTCGAGCCGCTGAAGACGCACGCCGAGGTGATGGTGGTGGTGCTCAACCACATCGACACCGTCCCGCCCGATCGGCGCGAGGCGATGCTCGGCGACGTCCGCCGCCTGCTCGAGCTCGACGGCCTGCACGACGTGCCGGTGATAGGCCTTAGTGCCCGGCACGGCACCGGCGTGGACGCGCTGCAGGCCGAGATCGCCCGCCGGGTCACGGCCAAGAAGATGACCCGGCGCCGCCTCGAGGCCGACGTGCGGGGGGTGGCCCTGCGGATGAAGGACGCCTGCGGGGACGCCAAGGCGCGCAGCCTCTCAGCAGGGCGCGTGGAGACGATGCAGGACGCGCTGGCCGACTCCGCCGGCGTGCCCACCGTCGTCGCGGCGGTCGAGCGCTCCACCCGGATGCGGGCCAACCAGGCGACCGGGTGGCCGGTGGTCTCGTGGCTCTCGCGGCTCAAGCCCGACCCGCTCAAGCGGCTGCACCTCGACCTGGGCTCCGCGGGCACGACGCTCACGGGCCGGGCCCGCACCTCGATGCCCGAGGCCTCGCCCGTGCAGCGGGCCCGGGTCGACAGCGAGGTCCGGGCGCTGGCCGACGATGCCTCGGCGGGCCTGGCCCGCCCGTGGGCCGACGCCGTGCGCCGGGCCTCGGTCTCACGACTGCCCGACCTGGGTGACCGGCTCGATGCCGTCCTGGGCGGGACCGACCTGGGCGCGGACAGGATCCCGGCGTGGGCCGGCGTGGTGCGGGTCCTGCAGTGGCTGCTGATCCTGGCCGCCGTGGTGGGTCTCGTGTGGACAGGCCTGCTGGCCTTCTCGGGGTCGCTGGGCGCCGAGGTCACCCCCGAGTACGCCGGCATCGACCTGCCCCTGCTGATGCTGATCGGTGGCGTGGGGCTCGGGGTCCTGCTGGGGTTGCTGTGCCGGGTGCTCGTCAGCCTGACCGCCCGCAAGCGGGCCGCCTCGGCTGAGCGGCGGTTGCGCCGCGGCGTCACCGAGGTGTCCCAGGAGCTCGTCGTCGCCCCGATCGACCAGGAGCTGGCGGCGTACGCGCTGGTCCGCAACGCCCTGCTGACCGCGCTGAAGTAGCCCACCGGTCGTCCACAGCCCGCCCGCTGTGCCCGGGTCTCCACCAGCTCCGGACCGGGACCCCCGGATCGTCGGTGGTCTCGCGAACCCTGGCCTTCACGCGCTCCTCACCGGGAGGGGCCCGCGAGAAGGAGACGGACATGAACGAGACCCAGGTGACGCTGACCGGCTGGTTGGGCAACGAGGTGACGGTGCGGCAGGCCGGTGGGTCGCCGGTTGCCAGCTTCCGGTTGGCGTGCACGCCGCGACGGTTCAACCGTCGCACCGAGGAGTGGTTCGACGCCGACACGCAGTGGTACACGGTGAACGCCTGGCGCGCGCTGGGAGACAACTGTGCCCTGTCGTTGCGCCGCGGGGACCCGGTCGTGGTGCACGGCAAGCTCAGCGCTCAGACGTGGACCAGCTCGGCCAACACCGAGGTCACCACCTTCGAGGTCGAGGCGGCCTTCGTCGGCCACGACCTCAACCGCGGCACCAGCACGTTCGTCAAGACGCCGCGGTCGCAGGCCGAGGCCGACGTGCCCGCGACCCCGGCCCCCGTGGGTGAGTCGGTCGCCGCCTGAGCCCGCCGCCCGGTGAGGGTCGTGGGCAGCGGTGACGTGGCCGGTTGGGTGGGTGGCCGTGGCCACGACTACGCTCGGTGACCATGGCGGAATATGTCTTCACCCTGCGCAACGTCCGCAAGGCCCACGGCGACAAGGTGGTGCTCGACAACGTCACGTTGTCGTTCCTGCACGGCGCCAAGATCGGCGTCGTAGGCCCCAACGGCACCGGCAAGTCCTCGCTGTTCAAGATCATGGCGGGCCTCGACCACGCCAACAACGGCGACGCGATCCTCGACCCCGGAGCCACGGTCGGCATGCTCCAGCAGGAGCCGCCGCTGACCGAGGGCAGGACGGTGCTCGAGAACGTCGAGGAGGCCGTCTCCGAGACGAAGGCCACGATGGCCCGGCTCGACGAGCTCTACCTGCTGATGGGAGACCCGGACGCCGACCTCGACAAGGTCTCGGCCGAGGCGGGCGACCTGCAGAGCGAGCTCGACGCGGCCAACGTGTGGGACCTCGACAGCCGGCTCGACCAGGCCATGGACGCGCTGCGCTGTCCTCCGGCCGACGCGATCGTGGACACCCTCTCCGGTGGCGAGCGTCGTCGGGTGGCGCTGTGCAAGCTGCTGCTCCAGCAGCCCGACCTGCTGCTGCTCGACGAGCCGACCAACCACCTCGACGCCGAGTCCGTGCAGTGGCTCGAGGGCCACCTGGGTTCCTACCCCGGCGCCGTCCTGGCCATCACCCACGACCGTTACTTCCTCGACAACGTCGCCGAGTGGATCCTCGAGCTCGACCGGGGCAAGACGCACCCCTACGAGGGCAACTACTCCACCTACCTGGAGACCAAGCGGGATCGCCTCAAGATCGAGGGCCAGAAGGACGTCAAGCGCGCCAAGATGCTCGAGAAGGAGCTGGAGTGGGTCCGCTCGAACGCCAAGGCCCGCCAGACCAAGAGCAAGTCGCGGCTGGCCCGCTACGAGGAGATGGCCACCGAGGCCGACCGGATGCGCAAGATCGACACCTCCGAGATCAACATCCCCGCCGGTCCCCGGCTCGGTGACGTCGTGCTGGCGGCCGATGAGCTCACCAAGGGCTTCGACGACCGGATCCTGATCCACGACCTGTCGTTCTCGCTGCCCCGGGCCGGCATCGTGGGTGTCATCGGCCCCAACGGCGTCGGCAAGACCACGCTGTTCCGGATGATCACGGGCAGCGAGCAGGCCGACGAGGGCGCGCTCACGGTCGGCCAGACGGTCAAGCTGAGCTACGTCGACCAGAGTCGTGGCGGTCTCGACCCGCAGAAGAACGTGTGGGAGGTCGTCTCCGACGGACTCGACTTCATCAAGGTCGCCAACTTCGAGATGAACTCACGCGCCTACGTCGCCTCGTTCGGCTTCAAGGGCCCCGACCAGCAGAAGAAGGCCGGGGTGCTGTCGGGTGGCGAGCGCAACCGGCTGAACCTGGCCCTCACGCTGAAGATGGGCGGCAACCTGCTGCTGCTCGACGAGCCCACCAACGACCTCGACGTCGAGACCCTGTCGGCCCTCGAGGACGCGTTGCTCGACTTCCCCGGCTGTGCCGTGGTCACCTCCCACGACCGGTGGTTCCTCGACCGGATCGCCACCCACATCCTGGCCTGGGAGGGCACCGAGGAGGACCCGGCCGCGTGGTTCTGGTTCGAGGGCAACTTCGCGGCGTACGAGGAGAACAAGATCGAGCGGCTCGGCATCGACGCCGCCCGCCCGCACCGCGTCACGCACCGCCGACTCACTCGCGACTGAGAGGCAGGCGGCTCAGGGCTGCCTGATCTCCATCGCGGGGTGGCAGCCGATCAGGTGGTCCGAGACGGCGTTCATCACCCGGCCGAGAGCCGCGAAGTCCTCGTCGCTGGCCAGGTCGACGAGGTAGTCGCGGACACCGTCGAGGTGGAACGGGGCGACCGCCGTCAGCAGTGCGTACCCGCTCGGCGTGAGGGAGGCGATGATGCCGCGGCCGTCGTCGGGTGACGTCGCCCGGGTCACCAGCCCGGCCTTCTGCATCCGCGCGACCGTGTGCGTCACCCGGCTACGGCTGTGGGCCAGGGCGTCGGCGAGGTGTGCCATCCGCATCTTGCCGTCGCGCTCGGAGAGCCGGACCAGGATCTCGTACTCGACGAGCGAGATGTCGTGGGCACGACGCAGGTCCTCGTCGAGCCGGTCGAAGAGCAGCGTGGTGCCCATCACGAGGGCCCGCCAGGACCGCTGCTGGTCGTCGTCGAGCCACGGGGTCGGTCGCTGGTCCACCCGCGAAGTCTAGGGTCGCCGACGCCGGACCGGCGCCGGAGCTGTGAGCTCGGCGCGCCGCGCGGGCGCAGGATGGGCCCCCGAACCTCCCCCTGCACCGGGCACTCCGGGACCTGCGCGAGCCGGCGCTCGTCATCAGGACCTCTTCTCGGTCCGCTTGGATCGGACGGAGCGGAGTGGAGCGGGCGGCCGGCGTCCACGAGGGCGCCGGCCTGCGCCTTTCCTACGGGTTGACGGGCGTGTACTCCATGATCCGCAGCCCGTCGTCGCGGTCGCTGGTCGCAACGAGCTCGCGACCGTTTTGGGTGAAGACCTCCACGCCCCAGAGGTTGCTCCCGCCCGCCTCGATGTACGCACCCTTCTCGACGAGCTTGTCGCCCTCGATCTCCGCCACGCGGAAGCCGCCGGCGTAGTACGAGAAGTACGCGACGTGAGCGTTCTGCTTCGACGTCGCCACCTCGTGGACAGAGAGGTCGCCGAAGCCGGTGGCGAAGGCCTTGTCGTGGGCCTCGGCGATGGCGTAGGTGTCGAGCTCGGCCATCTTGCCGTCGGTGTTGCGGAACAGGTGCACGTAGCCCCAGCCGTCGAACTTCGACTCGAAGCTCACGGCGTCGCCGAGCGCTCCGAGCGTGATCGGCGCCGGCGCGGTCGCCGTGCTGGCGTTGCACGCCGCGTCGTTGTACTGCCCCTCCTGGCCGAAGAGCGCGAAGCCCTGCCGCCGGGGGGCGACGCCGAACGCTGGGATGTTCCCCTCGACGCTCATGCCGAGCGACTGGTGGCAGGCGTCCGAGCCGTCGCGGTTGAAGATCAGCACGGCGGCGTAGCCGCTCGCCGCCTCCACGGCCGCCACCTTCTTGGTGAAGGAGCACACCCCGCGCTCGACGACGGCGATCTGGCCCGGCGCGGTCGCGGCCGGGACCGCCGGGTCACCTAGGCACGCCCGACCACCGATGACCGTCTGTCCACTGATCGTCTGGCCTTCCTGGAGCGCCACCGTCCCGCTGCCCTGGCTCGCCGTGATGTCGGTGGCATCGGTGTTGTTCCTGGCGAACAGCGCGAACGGGGCGAAGTCCTCGTCGGCGCCGATGACGTACTTGTTGTCCTTCGTGAACTCCGACTCGTGGCCGTTGCCCTCCGGCGGGACGGTGATGCCGCTCTCCAGCGCCTCGGGGTCCGGGTCGGTGAAGTCAGTGTCGCCGAGGTACGTGAGGTTCAGCGGGTCGGTCACGTCGATCTTGACGTAGCCGGCGTCCCAGTAGGAGGCCATCATGACCTGCTTGTCGCCGATCTTCTTGACGACCAGGTCGTGCAGGAAGATCTCGACGAGGTTCTTCGGAGCGTCCTGCACGATCTGCGGGAACATCTCGTCGAGGTCGTACTCGGCGATGAGCTTGGCCTTGCGCGGGTCGGTGATGTCGACGATGTCGACATCCGCGCCCTCCTCGTTGTCGACCATGACCGCGTAGGCCCTGTCGCCGGCGTCCCATGCGAAGACCGAGTGGATGTCGTTGGCCGCCTTCTTGCCCTGCCCGTTGACCGTCGTGTCGCCGAAGCCCTCGACGAGCGGCGTCGGGCTCGACGGCTTGGTCACGTCGTAGATGTTCATCCCACCGAAGCCCACCTTCTCCTTGCACTTCTCGTTGTTGGTGACAAGGATCTCGCCGTTGAAGGCGGGGGTCGTGAGGTTGATCGCCTGGATGCCCTCCCCGGGTGCGCTGCCCTCCTTGGCCTGGATGAAGGAGACCTCCTTCGGCGCCACCGGGTTGGCGATGTCGACGACGTGGAGGCCGTTGTAGCGGCAGGTCTCGCCGCCCCAGGCGGCCAGGAACGCGGTCTTGCCCGTCGGGGAGACGCCGACGTCAGCGATCTTGCCGGGCTCGGCGTTCTTGAGCCGGAGCGTGCTGAGGACCTCGAGGGGGCCTTCCTTCTTGGCCGCGAGGTGGCCGCCGCTCCCACCGTGCTGGTGGGTGTCGCGTTCGTCGGTGCCCTTGATCACGGCGCCGTCCGAGCTGACGGTGCTCACGTGGGCGACCGCGAAGGGGGTGATCGTTGCCGTGAGGGCAACGCCGAGTGAGGCGGCAAGCAGCCGCTGAGACCGTGATGATGACAAGAGATGCTCCTCGTTCGGGTACGCCGGTTGGGACGCCCCTGAACGCGGCCCGAGATGGCGCGAACCTAGCCGGGTCGACGGCCGGGTCTCTAGGTCGATCCGCGGTCGGACCGAAGACGCCGCGGCCCGCACGGACCTGTGGGGGGCGCTGGGTTTGGCCCCGGCGGCCTCCTCGTGACGTGGGACGCACGTCCACGCCCGGGCCGGCCTCGAGGTGGAGGCCGACCGGCTGCCGGCGTCGCGTGGAGTGGCGTTCGCCGGGTTCGTGTGAGCCGGGAGGGTCAGACCCGCTCGAGGATCATCGCCATGCCCTGGCCGCCACCGACGCACATCGTGATCAGCCCGGTGGACTTGTCGTGGAAGTCGAGGGAGTTGATCATCGTGTTCTGCAGCCGGGCGCCGGTCATGCCGAAGGGGTGACCGACCGCGATCGCGCCACCGTTGACGTTGAGCCGGTCGATGTCGATGCCGAGGTCCTGGTAGGACGGCACGACCTGGGCGGCGAACGCCTCGTTGATCTCGACCAGGTCGATGTCACCGATGCTCATGTCGGCGTACCTCAGGGCGTTCTTGGTGGCCTCGACGGGGCCCAGGCCCATGATCTCGGGCGAGAGGCCGGAGACGCCGGTCGACACGATGCGGGCCAGCGGGGTCAGGCCCAGCTCGGCGGCCTTGGTGTCGGACATGATGACGACCGCGGCCGCCCCGTCGTTGAGGGCGCAGCAGTTGCCGGCGGTGACCACGCCGTCGGGACGGAAGACCGGCTTGAGGTCCTTGATGCCGTCGTAGGTGACGCCCGCCCGTGGGCCGTCGTCGGTGCTCACCACGGTGCCGGACGACGTGGTGACCGGGGTGATCTCGCGGGCCCAGAAGCCGTCCGCGATCGCCTTCTCGGCCAGGTTCTGGGAGCGAACCCCGAACTCGTCGAGCTCCTGGCGGCTCAGGCCGCGCAGCTTGGCGACGTTCTCGGCCGTCTCGCCCATGGCGATGTAGGCGTCCGGCAGGATGCCGTCCTCGCGGGGGTCGTGCCAGCCGACGCCGCCATCTGCGGTCTTCTTGGTCCGGGCCTTGGCCTCGTCGAAGGCGTGGTTGTGAGTGTCGGGCCAGTGGTCGGAGGTGCCCTTGGCGAAGCGGGACACCGTCTCGACACCCGAGGAGAGGAACACGTCGCCCTCGCCGGCCTTGATCGCGTGGAAAGCCATCCGGCTGGTCTGCACCGAGGAGGAGCAATAGCGGGTGATGGTGGCGCCGGGCACGTCGTCCCACCCGTTGAGCACGTTGACCACACGGGCCAGGTTGTTGCCGGACTCGCCCCCGGGCAGCCCGCAGCCGAGGTAGTGGTCGTCGATCGTGGCCGGGTCGAGGGCTGGGATCTTGTCGAGAGCCGTGCGGATGATGAACGCCGCCAGGTCGTCGGGCCGCATCTCGGTGAGCGAGCCCTTGGAAGCCCGACCGATCGGGGTGCGGGCGACGGACACGATCACTGCTTCGGGCATCGGCTTCTCCGTTGGTGTCAGGCTGTGGTTCGGCCACCCTAGCGCCGCGCGACTCTGGCACCATCGGCCCGTGCGACACCACTACGAGTGCCAGCTGCGCTGGGCCGACATGGACCAGCTGCGTCACGTCAACAACGTCAAGTACGCCGATTATCTGCAGGAAGCGCGCATCGACTTCCTGCGCGCCGTCGAGCTGCGGTTCTCCAGCCGGCACGACGAAGCAGTGCCCGCCGAGGAGCGGTCCGGGTTGGTCGTCGTGCGGCACGAGCTGACCTACCTCGCGCCCCTGCACTTCGACTTCCGGCCCGTGTCCCTGGAGATCTGGGTCAGCGACCTGGGACGGGCCAGCTTCACCCTGGGCTGCGAGATCTTCCGTGACGGCCCCGACGGGGTCCGCACCGTCTATCTGCGGGCCGCCACCCGGATCGCCCCGTTCGTCTTCGGCACCGCCCGCCCGCGTCGGCTCAGCGAGGTCGAGCGCGCCGCGCTGGCGGCGTACGTCGAGCTGCGCGACGCCCCGGCGGTCCCGGCGACCCGGCCCGGCCCGGCCCGGCGCTCGACGGCGGGTCACTACCCGGTGCACGTGCGGTTCTCGGACCTCGACCCGTACCGGCACGTCAACAACGTGACCTACCTGGAGTACTTCCAGGAGGGCCGGATCCTGTTCAACAGCCGGATCTGGCACGACCTGCCGGCCGGCACGCCGCGCACCAGTGTGGTCGTGGCGCAGGCCGACTACGACTACCTGCGCCCGATGGTGATCACCAGCGGCGGCTACGATCTCTGGACCTGGGTGGACAGTGTCGGCAACCGCTCGGCGGTGATGTCCTCAGAGATCTGCGACGGCGACACCGTGATGTCGCGCTCGCGGGTGGTGCTGGTGTTCTTCGACAGCGAGACCGACCGCTCGACCGAGCCGCCCGCGGCCTACCGCGACCCGTTGGTGGCCGCCCTCGAGACACACGACGATCCCGGGGCGCTCACTCGAACGAGTTGACCATGAACTGGGCGGCGTGGGTGACGTACTCCCAGAACTGCGCGTCCTGCTCCGGGGTCAGGTCGGCGGCGTCGAGACCGGCCCGGAAGTGCGTGAGCCAGCGCTCCTTGGCCGCCGGGGTCACCGCGAAGGGTGCATGCCGCATCCGCAGCCGTGGGTGGCCGCGGGTGTCGCCGTACGTCGTGGGACCGCCCCAGTACTGCACCAGGAAGAGCCGGAACCGTTCCTCGGCGGGGCCGAGGTCCTCCTCGGGGTAGAGGCGCCGCAGCACCTCGTCGTCGGCGACGCCCGCGTAGAACGTCTCGACGATCGTGTGGATCGTGTCGTAGCCGCCGATCTCGTCGTAGAAGCTCACGTCCCCATCCTGCCGTCCGCTGCCGGGCGGCCTGCGGCCGCCTCGCCCCCGGCCTGGTCACGCGCGAGCATGAACCGCTGCGGCAACGGGATATCGATGTGCTCCTGCTCGAAGCGGGCCTTGATCCGTTCCCGCATCTCCCGGGCGACCAGCCACTGCTCGCCGGGCGTGGTCTTGAGCACCAGCCGCATGGTGACGGCGTCGGGGGTGAGGTCCTGGACACCCCACACCGACGGCTCCTCGATCACCTTGCCCTCGAAGTCCTCGTCGTCCCACATGCCGTGGGCGACCTCCTCCAGGACCCGACGAACCTTGACCAGGTCCGCGGTGTAGGCGACGCCGATGTCGAGGACGGTGCGCGACCAGTTCTGGCTCTGGTTGCCGACCCGCAGGATCTCTCCGTTGGGCACGTACCAGACGGTGCCGTTGACGTCGCGCAGCCGGGTCACCCGCAGGCTGACCGCCTCGACGACCCCGACCGCCTCACCCAGGTCGACGGTGTCGCCCACGCCGAACTGGTCCTCGACGATGAGGAAGATGCCGGACAGGAAGTCCTTGACCAGGGACTGGGCACCGAAGCCGATCGCCAGGCCCAGGACGCCCGCGCTGGCCAGGATCGGGGCGATGTTGAGCCCGATCTCGCTCAGCATCATGGTGCCGATGATCGCGACCAGCAGGCCGGTGACGATGCTCTTGAGCAGGCTACCCATGGTCTTGGCCCGCTGTGCCCTGCGGGCCGAGGTGGACGGGTCCAGGGCGATCGCCGCACTCTTCACGTGACCCAGCGAGAGGCGGCCCACCCGGTCGGGCAGGACCCCGGTCTCGGCGCGGTAGACGATCCGGTCGATGATCTTGGTGACCAGCCAGCGCACCACCAGGAACAGCAGGAAGAGTCCCAGCAGGGCCAGTGGTTTGCCGACCAGGATGTCGGCCACGTTGGCGGCCCTCTGGCTGCCGGTGAGGTCCTCGACGGCGCCACAGATCTGGGCGTCGGGGGAGCAGCTTCCGGTCAGGGCGAGGTCAAGTCCGAAGGCAGGCATGGCCCCCAGTATGTACACGTCGAGGAGCCGATATCCTACTCGCGTGATGACCCGCCCCCCGCCTGTACGCCGTCCCGCCGTCGTTCGCCGAGCGCTCCGGACCGTGAGCATCCTCACGCTCACCGGGCTCGTCTCGGTGCTCGGCGCGGTGCTGCTCGCCGGCCCCGCCAGCGCCGACGTCCCCCTGGGTTGGAGCGACCCGCAGGACGTCGACGTGGTGTTCGCCGTGCTGGTGCTCGGCGGCGTCCCGCTGCTGCTCTTCGTGTTGATCGGCCTGGCGGTCTATCTGCCGTCGCTGGCGCGGGGCGAGCGGATCGCCCCGGGTGCGTCCCCGATGGCCGCCCAGTGGCTGGGTGGTCCCCGCAGGGGTACCGCAGCGCTGGCCGGCCCCGACGGTGACCAGTCGAGCGCCGGCGGTGCCCGTGGCCGGTGGTGACCCCTTCACCTCGGGCGAGCGGGTCGGTCTGGAGGAGACGATCCGCAAGGCCGAGCAGGTCTCCAGGGTGGAGTTCTCGGTCTTCGTGGGCAACGCCGACGGCGATCCCCACGCCTTCGCCACGAGCCTGCACAACTCGTTGGTCGCACCCGCGCGCAGCATCCTGATCATGGTTGACCCGACCGCCCGGGTGCTCGAGATCGTCACCGGCGGGTGGGTGCGGCGGACCCTGCGCGACCAGCAGGCCGAGCTCGCGGCGCTCACGATGCAGACCGCGTTCGCGGACGGCGACCTGGTCGGTGGCCTGCGCCGCGGCATCCAGATGCTGGCCGAGCAGGCCCGGGCCCCACACACGCTGCACACCGACTGAGCCTCCCCCGCGCGGTACGAGGACGGTCCCAACGCTGGTTGAGGTGTGAGGAGCGTCAGCGACGAGCCTCGAAACCCGCTACGAGGACGGTCCCAACGCTGGTTGAGGTGTGAGGAGCGTCAGCGACGAGCCTCGAAACCCGCTATGAGGACGGTCGATCACGTTCTCGGGCCTGAACCCCCGAGCGACGCGACAGAGCAGGTAGTGCCTCGTAGTCACCGCGGATCAGCGCCTCCCGCTTGACTCGGCTCCAGCCCTGCCCCCGCTTCTCGAAGGCGAACGCCTCGGCGATCGAGTCGAACCACGCGCTCCAGACCACGACGACGGGGCGTCGGCGGCGCGTGTAGACGGCGCCCTGGTCGGGGGAGTTGTGCTGCCAGAGCCGGCCGTCGAGATCCCACGTGCTCCCGGCGTAGTAGCTGTCGTCGGAGCAGCGCAGCAGGTAGGCGTAGGGCACGCCTCGACGGTGCCCGCGCGGCGTACGTCTCCGCTGCCGGCGGTGCTGGGCGGTGGCGTACGTCCGGCCGGATGGGTGCCTATGCGTGGTGTTGGGGCTCCTCAGCGGTCCCACGGGGGTTTCGAGGCTCGCTGCGCTCGCACCTCAACCACCGGAGGGGGTCAGCCAGCGTCGCAGGCCTGCGCGGCGAGCGCACGGGCCACGTCGGCCCGACCCTCGCGCAGGTAGCGCTTGGCGGCGGGGTTGGCCGGCGAGCTCTCCAGCCAGGCGTCCACTCGGTCGAGGAGGTCCTGGGTGGCCAGCTGCCGCGGGAACATGGAGTTCAGGGCGGTCGAGGCGCGCTGGGTGCCCTTGTCCTCCCACATGGTGTCGGCCGCGGCCAGGAACTTCTCGACGTACGGCGCGAGGACGTCGTCCTGGCCGGCGACCTGGAACGACGTCACGATGCTGCGCTGGGTCTCGTTGGGCACGTCGTCGCGGACGATCCCGTCCTGCCAGGCCTCGGCCTTGGCCTCGGCGGTCGGTCGCATCGCCCGGGCGGCCGCGGCGTGCTCCTGACCCGAGATGGTGCTGTCCGCGGCCAGCTCGCTCGCGATCCGGTCGGCGTCGGCTCGGCCGAGACGGGCCAGCGCCCCAACCAGGGCCCAGCGCAGGTCGGTGTCGACCGCGAGGCCGTCCGGCGAGAACGAGCCGCCGAGCAGGCCCTCCAGGTCGGCCACGGCCAGGTCGCTGTGCGCAGCTGCGGCGTAGGTCCGGGCGAAGGTCAGCTGGGCGTCGCTACCGGCCTCGGCGGCCATCATCAGCTCGCGTATGCCGGACTCCCACGTTGCCTGCAGCTCGGCTCGGTGCGCCGGGTCGGAGTACGACGCGACCGCCTGCGCCGCATAGGTCGGGATCCGGCTGATGCCCCAGGCGTCGGTCTCCTGGCCGATGTTGGCCAGCACCAGCGCCACGAAGTCACGGGCCCGCATCTCGCCGTCGCGGGTCATGTCCCACGCGGCACCCCACACCAGGGCGCGGGGCAGCGAGTCGTCGAGCTTGGCCAGACCGGCCATCGCGGTGCTCAGGGACCGCTCGTCCAGGCGGATCTTGGCGTAGGCCATGTCGCCGTCGTTGAGCAGCAGCAGGTCGGGCTGCGGCTCGCCGACGAGCTCGGTGATCTCGGTCCGCTCGCCGCGCACGTCGGTCTCGACTCCGCCGCGGCGGACCAGGCGGCCGTCGACGGCGTCGTACAGGCCCAGCCCGATCCGGTGCCGGCGCAGGGTCGGCCAGTCCGGGTCGGCGCTCTGCAGCACGGCCAGCGAGGAATAGGCACCCTGCTCGTCGAGCTCGAACTCGGCGCGCAGCGTGTTGACGCCCGCGGTCTTCAGCCACTCGTCGGCCCAGCTGCCCAGCTCGCGACCCGAGGACTTCTCGAGGGCGGCCAGCAGGTCGGTGAACTCGGAGTTCGCGTACTCGAAGTCCCTGAAGTACTGACGCAGCCCCTGGAGGAACGGCTCCAGCCCGACCCACGCCACCAGCTGCTTGAGCACCGAGGCGCCCTTGGCGTAGGTGATCATGTCGAAGTTGACCTCCACGGCCTGCAGGTCGTGGTTGTCGGCGGCGATCGGGTGGGTGGAGGGCAGCTGGTCCTGGCGGTAGCCGGTCAGCTTGCGGGCGTTCGCGAAGCCGGTCCAGGAGTCGGTGTACTCCGTGGCCTCGACCTCGGCGTGGTAGCAGGCCCACTCGGCAAACGACTCGTTGAGCCACAGGTCGTCCCACCACTTCATGGTCACCAGGTCGCCGAACCACATGTGGGCCATCTCGTGCAGGATCACCGAGCAGCGGAACTCGTAGAACGAGCGCGGCTGGCGGCTGCGGGGCAGGTACTCGTCGCGCAGGGTCACGCAGCCGGCGTTCTCCATCGCGCCCATGTTGTACTCCGGCACGTAGAGTTGGTCGTACTTGCCGAACGGGTAGGGGTAGTCGAAGGCCTCCTCGAAGAACGCGAAGCCGGCCTCGGTGAGCTTGACCAGTTCGTCGACGTCGAGGAACTCCACCAGCGACTGGCGGCAGTAGTGGCCCAGCGGGATGTCGCCGTGCGCTCCCGGGTAGGTGTGCTGCACCTCGTGGTACTCGCCCGCCACGATCGCGGTGATGTACGTCGACATCTTCTTCGTGGGCGCGAAGGTCCACACGGCACTGCCGTCGCCGGCCGGGACGGGCGTCGGGCTGGGGGAGTTGCTGACCACCTTCCAGCTCTCGGGCGCGGTCACTGTGAAGCTGAAGACGGACTTGAGGTCAGGCTGCTCGAAGGTGGTATAGACGCGGCGCGCGTCGGGCACCTCGAACTGCGAGTAGAGGTAGACCCGGTCGTCGACCGGGTCGACGGAGCGGTGCAGGCCCACGCCGGTGTGGGAGTAGTTGCAGTCGGCACGCACGACGAGCACGTTGTCGGCCGCGAGACCGCTCAGCGTGATCCGGCTGTCGGCGTACGCCGTGGCGGGGTCGAGGGACGCGCCGTTCAGGGTGATCTCGTGCACCTCGGCGCCGCCGAGGTCGGCGAAGGTCTCGGCTCCCGGCTCCGTGCAGGTGAACGCGATGGTGGTCGTGGACGCGAAGGTCCGCTCGCCGGTCGTGAGGTCCAGGTCGATGGCGTACGACGTGACGTCGAGGAGGGCGGCGCGGGTGGCCGCCTCGTCTCGGGTGAGGTTGGTTCCAGGCATGTCAGGCATCCTGCCACTGACCCGTCCCGCGCTTTGAACCGCCGACGAACGGGTAACCAGTGGTGCTGGTGTGACTAGTACTTTCGGTCAGTCCTGGTCCATACCGGATGTCTCGATCCGCGAAACTTCCTAGCGTCTGCGGCGTGTCCCTTGCATCGCGATCCGTCATCTCTCTTTTTTCCGGCCTGCTTCTCGGGGTGGGGGTGCTCGTCTCGGCCCCGCTCCCGGCGACGTCGGCCACCACCACCCTGTGCGCGGGCTGGACTGGCTGCCCCGCCGCCGGCTACTCCGACGCGGGGTACGGCGCAGCCAGCAAGGCCAGCTACTGGCGGATGTTCTCGGGACACAACTGCACCAACTACGTCGCCTACCGGATGATCCAGGCCGGGATGTCGACCGAACGCCCGTTCTCCGGCACCGGCAACGCCTACAACTGGGGCCTGCAGATGGCGTCGAAGACCGACCAGAACCCCACCGTCGGGGCGGTGGCCTGGTGGAACAAGAACGTCCCCGGAGCCGGCTCCGCGGGCCACGTGGCCTACGTGGAGCAGGTCATCTCCCCGACCGAGATCGTGGTCTCCGAGGACAGCTACGGAGGCGACTTCAAGTGGCGCCGGATCACCCAGGGCTCCGGCTGGCCCAGCGGCTTCATCCACCTGACCGACCGGCCGGTCGTGAACACCTCGCCGGTCACCGTCACCGGGACCCCGCAGGTCGGCCAGACCCTCTCCTCGACCCCGGGTGGCTGGGCCCCGGCCGCGGGCTACACCTACCAGTGGTACGCCGACGGGCAGCCGCTGCCCGGCGCCACCAGCCCCAGCCTGGCCCTGAACTCCTCCCTCGGCGGATCGGTCCTGGTCCTGCGCGTCGTCGCGGCCCTGTCCGGCTACGCCAGCACCACCGCCGACTCCGCCGCAGTCACCGTCGGGCTCGGCAGCCTCGCGCCGTCCGCGGCTCCCGGGGTCGACGGCGCCAGCGGTCGCCTGATGGTCGGTGAGACCCTCACCGCCTCCCAGCCCACGTGGTCGCCCACGGCGCGCAGGACCAAGGTGCAGTGGCTGGCCGACGGCGCCCCGATCCCCGGTGCCACGGACTGGAGCCTCCAGCTCACCGCCGACCAGGTCGGTCGGACGGTGACCCCGGTGGTCACCGCCAGGCGCCCCGGCTACGCCTCGACCCCGGTCCAGGGCGCGACCGTCGGCCCGGTGCTCGGCGGCGTCGTGGAGATCACCAAGGACTTCAAGGTCACCGGCCGGTCCCGGGTGGGCCGCCAGCTCAGCGTCAGCCCGGTCGCGGTCGCCCCCTCCGACGCCACCACCGGCTACACCTGGTTGCGCAACGGTGTCGCGATCCCCGGCGCCAACGGCCCGACGTACGCGCTGACGGTCCAGGACGCCGGCAAGACCATCGCGGTCGACGTCAGGGTCGCCAAGGCCGGCTGGGCGGGCCGTTCCCGCAAGGTCTCGACCGGTACCAAGGTGGCCGCGCGGCCGGTGCTGGCGCTGAAGACCGCGGGCCAGAACGGGAGGGCCGTCGTGTGGTTCCGGGTCTCGGCCCCGGGCACGTCGAAGCCCGACGGCACCGCCGTGGTCACGGTCGGCAGCACCGTCCGCACCGTCACGGTGCGTGACGGGATCGGCCGTCTCGCGCTGCGTGGCCTTACCCCGGGCTCGCGCCCGGTCACCGTCGCCTGGCAAGCCGCGCAGGGCGTCCTCGCGGGGTCGATTGCCGGCAAGGTGCGCGTCAAGGACTGACCGGGCGCCGGGAGTTCACCTCGGTGCCAGACCATGGGCCCTGGCTGAACGTGGCGTGGCTGGTCCTCGGCGCGCGCTCGCGGGAATGGCTCTGGGGCTGCGGTAGTTGTGGGTGGTCATGCCATCTGCCGAGTTCTGGTTCGACCCGATGTGCCCGTTCGCCTGGATCACCTCGCGCTGGATCAAGGAGGTCGAGGAGGTCCGCGACGTCTCCGTGACCTGGCGGATCATGAGCCTGGGCTACCTCAACCAGGACAAGGACCTGCCCGAGGAGTACCGCGCCATGCTCGAGGGCGGGTGGGGCCCGGTGCGGATCTGCATGGCCGTGGAGAAGTCCTACGGCCAGGAGGAGCTTTTTGCGCTCTACACCGCGATGGGCACCCGCCTCCACAACGAGCAGCGGGATCGCGACAAGGCCACGATGGCCGAGGCGCTGGCCGAAGCCGGGCTGCCGGCCGAGCTGGTCGAGGCCTTCGACGACCCGTCGTACGACGAGGCCATCATCGCCTCGCACCACGACGGCATGGACCAGGTCGGTGACGAGGTGGGCACGCCCACCATCGCCATCGACGGCGTCGCGTTCTTCGGCCCGGTGATGACCAGGATCCCGCGGGGTGAGGAAGCCGGGAAAGTGTGGGACGGTGCGGTCGCACTCGCGGCGTACCCGCACTTCTTCGAGCTCAAGCGCAGCCGGAACCAGGAGCTCGACTTCAGCTGAACCTCGTGGGATCGCGGCCCGGGTGCGCGACGAGCGGCTGGGCGAGGCCGTGGCCGGAGCCGACTCGGGACTGACCGCACCGCCTGGCCGGGCGGCGGGCTAGGCCGCTCCGCATCCTGCTCGCCCGCGGACCGCCACGATGACGCAGAGCATCGAGACGAGGAAGAGCGTGCTTCCGCCCATCTCGAGGAACTCCTCGACGTACATCTTCGCAAAGTAGCCCGGGCGCTGGACGTCACCGTCCCACTCGAGCTTCTCGAGGACCTGCGCGACGAACCAGGCGCCAGCGCCGAGGACCCAGCACGCGGCCGCCACCGGGACGCGGCGCAGGTCCCTGAGCATCAGGAGCCACGCGACGCCACCCGCGAGTACGACGGGCGCGTAGAGCAGCTGCCAGTCCACGCCGACGGCGCTCTCCAGTCGCTCGTGCGCCGAGGCGAGCTCGTCCAGGGCCATGAAGGCGAAGAGCGCGGCGACCGGGACCGTCGCACGGCCGAGGTCGCCCCGGGCCGCCCACGTCGCCGCGGCCGCCGCGGCCAGCAGGGCGCAGGACCAGACGGACGGGACGACCCACTCGCCATCAAGGTCGAAGACCGGGGGCAGGCCGACGTTGTTCACGCCGTAGCCGAGCCCCGTGAGGACGACGGAGATCGCGAGCACGACGAGCGCGATGGTGCGCACGCGGCGCAGATCGGGCACGGCTGAGGTGAGCAGGAGAGAACTCGGGGTCGCGGATATGGCGGCACCTGCGCTCGGTCGGAGGGTCAGGACGGTGGCGACGTGCGACGCCTCACCGAGAGATCGGCATCGTACGCCGCTGCGGGACCCCGAGCGACCGGGCTGCAGGAGGAGGGCCACCACCTGACCGGCGCCAGAGCCCGAGGAATATCTCTGGCGCCTCCTCCCTAGGATCACCCGCATGAGCCGAGTCCTGTCCGCCGTCGCCTGGCCCTACGCCAACGGCCCCCGCCACATCGGCCACGTCGCCGGCTTCGGGGTGCCCTCCGACGTCTTCAGCCGGTACCTGCGGATGGCCGGTCACGACGTGCTGATGGTCTCGGGCACCGACGAGCACGGCACGCCGATCCTGATCGCCGCCGACGAGGCCGGGGTCTCACCCCAGGAGCTCGCCGACGCCAACCACCGGGTGATCGCCGAGGACCTGGTCGCGCTCGGCGTCAGCTACGACCTGTACTCCCGCACGTCCACCCGCAACCACCACGCGGTGGTGCAGGAGCTGTTCCTGGGGGTCTACGAGAATGGCTACTTCGTCGAGCAGACGACGTACGGCGCCATCTCGCCGTCCACGGGCCGGACCCTGCCGGACCGCTACATCGAGGGCACCTGCCCGATCTGCGGCTACGACAGCGCCCGCGGTGACCAGTGCGACAACTGCGGCAACCAGCTGGACCCGGCCGACCTGAAGAACCCCGTCTCACGGATCAACGGCGAGACCCCCGAGTTCATCGAGACCCAGCACTTCTTCCTCGACCTGCCGGCCCTGGCCGACGCGCTGAAGGTGTGGCTCGACGAGCGGGAGGCGATCGGGCTGTGGCGACCCAACGTGATCCGCTTCAGCCAGAACATCCTCAAGGAGATCCGGCCGCGGGCGATGACCCGCGACATCGACTGGGGCATCGCGGTGCCGCTCGACGGCTGGCGCGAGAACCCGACCAAGAAGCTCTACGTCTGGTTCGACGCGGTGATCGGCTACCTGTCGGCCTCGGTCGAGTGGGCGCGCAGGACCGGCGATCCCGAGGCGTGGCGGCAGTGGTGGAACGACCCGGAGGCGCTGTCCTACTACTTCATGGGCAAGGACAACATCACCTTCCACAGCCAGATCTGGCCGGCCGAGCTGCTCGCCTACGCAGGCAGGGGAGCCAAGGGTGGCGAGCCGCGCGAGCTGGGGGTGCTGAACCTGCCGACCGAGGTGGTCTCGAGCGAGTTCCTGACCATGGAGGGCAAGAAGTTCTCGTCCTCGAAGAAGGTCGTCATCTACGTACGGGACCTGCTCAGCCGCTACCAGCCTGACGCGTTCCGCTACTTCGTGGCCGCGGCCGGCCCCGAGAACCAGGACTCCGACTTCACGTGGGCGGAGTTCGTGCGCCGCACCAACGACGAGCTGGTCGCGGGCTGGGGCAACCTCGTCAACCGCACCGCCACCCTGATCGCCAAGAACTTCGGCGAGATCCCGGCTGCCGGCCCCCTCACCGAGGACGACACGGCGCTGTTGGCCGCGGTCGAGGCGTCCTTCGGCGTGGTCGGCGACCTGATCGGACGGCACCGCCAGAAGCAGGCCATCGGCGAGGCGATGCGGGTCGTCGGCGAGGTCAACAAGTACGTCTCCGACACCGAGCCGTGGAAGCTCAAGGCCGACGACCAGCGCGAGCGGCTCGGCACGGTCCTGCACGTCGTGGCGCAGTGCGTGGCCGACCTCAACCTCGTGCTCTCGCCGTTCCTGCCGTGCTCGGCCAACGCCGGCGACCTCGCGTGCGGCGGGTCCGGCGAGATCGCGCCGATGCCGCGGCTTGAGGAGGTCGAGGACCTCGACGGCGGTGCCGGGTACCCCGTCATCACCGGCGACTACACCAGTGCCCCCTCCTGGCAGCGGCACCCGGTCGTGGTCGGCACGCCGGTTGCCAAGCCCACACCGGTCTTCACCAAGCTCGACCCCTCGGTCGTCGAGGAGGAGCTGGCCCGGCTCGCGGACTGAGGCGGTGACCTGCGCCTCAGGAGAGCTGACGTACGGCCTTGACGTCGTACTCCGCGACCGAGGCACCGCGGATCTGGTCCTGCTGGCCCTCGTCGGGCCCAGAGCCACGGAAGGCCTGCACCGCGCCCAGCGAGTCCCACCGCTCCAGGATGTTGATGCGGGAGTCGTCGAGCAGGTCCGGGCCGAGCGCGAAGTCGAGGCAGCCCTCGGCGGCGCGCGCGAGCTCGACCACCCGACGGCAGTCCTCGAGGTAGGACGCCCGGCCGGCGGGGTCAACGAGCAGGTGTCCGGTGACGATGACCATGCTGCTACCGACCCGGCGCGACGCCGGGACTCATCGGTCAGGAGACGGTGATGGCCTTCGTGTCCTCGGTCGGCCCGCTGCCCTCACCGTCGGAGGGGTCGTCGGTCAGCGCGACGAAGGTGTAGTCACCGGGTGCGACATCGGCCAGCGGCACGTCGGTCGCGAACGGGTAGAGCTTGTCCATCCACCCCTCGGCCGTCGCGAAGCCGGTCGCGACGACGACGCCGTCGGCGTCGCGCAGCTCCCAGGGCACGGTGGCCTCGAAGGAGCTGGCCACGCCTTCGACGCTGATGCTGCCGCTCACACTGGCGCCCTCCTCGGGAGTGGTCAGGTTGACCAGGGCCAGCACGTCGAGGTCCGGGGCGGCCTCGAAGCCCTCCGGCGCTTCGAGACCCAGCACCGGCGACAAGGAGCCGTCGAGCAGGAACACGACGGGGACCCGGTCCTGCAGCACGCCCTGCGCCGTGTAGACGAGCTGCTGCACGGCCAGCTCGGCCTGTCGGGCGCGCATCCCCGCGGGACGCTCTACCCAGGACGCGTCGGGCAGGGAGATCTGGATCAGGCCGTCGCCGGTCGTCGCCGTGGGCGTCCCGGCGGGGAGCAGGGTGCCGTAGTCGGGGTCGAAGGCGTCTCCGGCGGCCGCGAGGGCCAGGGCCTCGTCCACGGGGTTGCCGGACCCTGAGAGCTCGTGGAACTCCCGGAACAGTCGCGGGCCCTGCGGGGTGTCACCGGTGAAGTAGACGGGCGCGGCCACACCCGAGCCGCCCGCCTGGGTGGAGGCGCTCTGGGTCGGGACGCCCGAGGGTGACGCACCGGGGTCGTCGCTGGTCGCCGCCGCGGTGGGGGTCGCGCTGCTGGCCCCGCCGTCAGAGGCGGTGCCGCCGTCGTCGGCGCACGCGCCGAGCACGGGGGCGCCGACCAGCACGGTGGCGAGGAGCAGCCCGAAGCGGCGGCGGGGCGAGGTCGGGGGCACGGTCATGGGTCCAGTGTCCGGTGACGACACCGCCCGGCGCGGCAATCACCGGGCGTGCGTGTCGCGGTAGTTTCGCCACCATGACCACCGACGCTGACTGCCTGTTCTGCAAGATCGTCGCCGGCGACGTCACGGCCGACCTCGTGCACGTCACCGAGCGCACCGTCGCCTTCCGGGACCTCAACCCTCAGGCGCCCACCCACGTGCTCGTCGTACCCCGCGCGCACCACGCCAACGCCGCCGAGCTCGCCGCCGGCGACCCGGTCGCCTGCGCCGAGCTGGTCAGCACGGCCGCCGCCGTCGCCGTCGCCGAGGGGTACGGCGGCGACTACCGGCTGGTGTTCAACACCGGCGGTGGCGCCGGGCAGACCGTCTTCCACACGCACCTGCACCTGCTCGCCGGTCGCCCGATGACCTGGCCTCCGGGCTGATCGGACGGCGGTGTGCTGAGACCACGCCGATCGCTTCGGAGGTCGCGGCTACCCTCGACCCCATGAGCCACATGCAGGAGCAGCCGGACATCAAGCCCCGCTCGCGCGACGTCACCGACGGGCTCGAGAAGGCCGCAGCACGCGGGATGCTGCGCGCGGTCGGCATGGGTGACGACGACTTCGCGAAGCCGCAGATCGGGGTCGCCTCGAGCTGGAACGAGATCACGCCCTGCAACCTCTCGCTGGACCGGTTGGCCAAGGCGGTCAAGAACGGCGTGCACGCCGCAGGTGGCTACCCGCTCGAGTTCGGGACCATCTCGGTCTCCGACGGCATCTCGATGGGCCACGAGGGCATGCACTTCTCGTTGGTCTCCCGCGAGGTCATCGCCGACTCCGTCGAGACCGTGATGATGGCCGAGCGGCTCGACGGCTCGGTGCTGCTCGCCGGCTGCGACAAGTCGCTGCCCGGCATGATGATGGCCGCAGCGAGGCTCGACCTGGCCAGCGTGTTCCTGTACGCCGGGTCCACGATGCCGGGCCAGGTCGACGGCCGCGACGTCACCATCATCGACGCCTTCGAGGCCGTCGGGGCGTGCCTGGCCGGCAAGATCACCCGGGCCGAGGTGGACCGCATCGAGCGCGCCATCTGCCCCGGCGAGGGCGCCTGCGGCGGCATGTACACCGCCAACACGATGGCCGCGGTCGGTGAGGCCCTCGGCATATCCCTGCCCGGCTCGGCGGCCCCGCCCGCCGTCGACCGGCGACGCGACGGGTTCGCGCACCGCTCCGGTGAGGCCGTCGTCGAGATGCTGCGCCGCGGCATCACCGCCCGCCAAATCATGACGATGGAGGCGTTCGAGAACGCGATCACAATCGTGATGGCGCTCGGTGGCTCCACGAACGCCGTGCTGCACCTGCTCGCGATCGCCCGCGAGGCGGACGTGCCCCTCACCATCGACGACTTCAACCGGATCGGTGACAAGGTGCCGCACTTGGCCGACCTCAAGCCGTTCGGGCGGTACGTGATGACCGACGTGGACAGGGTCGGTGGCATCCCGGTCGTCATGAAGGCGCTGCTCGACGCCGGCCTGATGCACGGCGACTGCCTGACCGTGACCGGGAGGACGATGGCCGAGAACCTCGCCCAGATCGCGCCGCCCGACCTCGACGGTGACGTGATCCGCCGGCTCGACGCTCCGATCCACGCGACCGGGGGCCTGACCATCCTCAAGGGCTCGCTGGCTCCCGAGGGGGCGGTCGTGAAGACGGCCGGCTTCGACGACTCCGTGTTCACCGGCACCGCCCGAGTCTTCGACGGTGAGCGGGCCGCGATGGACGCGCTCACCGCCGGCGAGATCAAGGCCCACGACGCCGTCGTCATCCGCTACGAAGGCCCCAAGGGCGGCCCGGGCATGCGCGAGATGCTGGCCATCACGGGGGCCATCAAGGGCGCCGGCCTGGGCAAGGACGTGCTGCTGCTCACCGACGGGCGCTTCTCGGGCGGCACCACCGGCCTGTGTGTGGGTCACGTCGCGCCCGAGGCGGTCGACGCGGGACCGATCGCCTTCGTGCGCGACGGCGACACCATCACCCTCGACGTGCTCAACCGCACCCTCGAGGTGGAGGCGGCCGAGGGCTCCCAGGAGTGGGAGGCCCGCAAGCAGGGCTGGGAGCCGCGAGCGCCGAGGTACACCCGCGGCGTGCTCGGCAAGTACGCCAAGGTCGTGCAGTCCGCGGCCCACGGGGCCGTCACCAGTTGACCCCGCAGCACGTCGGGGCTGGGCCGCCTCGGCACGCCCGAGCCGGAGCGGACGTCGCACGACGCGGCCGGGTGGCTGTCGGTCGCCGCCCGGGCACCGCCTAGCCTCACCGGATGGACGACCTCGACGAGCACGACGCCCTGGCGGCCTACCGCGACCGGTTCGTAGGAGCCGGGTCCTCGCTGGTCTACTTCGACGGCAACTCCCTGGGGCGCCCGCTCGCGGTCACCGGCCCACGCCTCGCCGCGTTCGTCGACCACGAGTGGGGCGGGCGGCTGATCCGGGGCTGGGACGAGCAGTGGATGGACCTGCCGCTCACGATCGGCGACGAGTTGGGCGCCACCGTGCTAGGCGCGGCGCCCGGCCAGTGCGCGGTGGGCGACTCCACCACGGTGCTGCTCTACAAGATGATGCGGGCCGCGGTCGCCGCCCGCCCGGGCCGCACCGAGATCGTCATCGACCGCGACAACTTCCCGACCGACCGCTACGTCGCGGACGGGGTTGCCCGGGAGTGTGGCCTGACCCTGCGCTGGATCGAGGTCGACCTGAGCGCGGGCGTCACGCCCGAGCTGCTCGCCGGGGCCGTCGGGGCGCAGACCGCGCTCGTCGTGCTCAACCACGTCGCCTACCGCTCGGCGTTCCTGGCCGACGTGCCGACGCTGACCCGGATCGCTCACGACGCCGGTGCCCTGGTGCTCTGGGACCTGTGCCACTCGGCGGGCGCCGTGCCGGTCGAGCTGGACATCTGGGACGTCGACATCGCGGTCGGCTGCAGCTACAAGTACCTCAACGGCGGTCCGGGCGCGCCGGCCTACCTCTACGTCGCCGCGCGCCTCCTCGACGAGCTCGTGCAGCCGATCCAGGGCTGGATGGGCTCCCACGACCCGTTCCTCATGGGCCCGACCTACACGCCGGCGCCCGGCATCCGCGGCTTCCTGTCGGGCACGCCACCGATCGTCGGCATGCAGGCGGTGCGCGACATGCTCGCCCTGGTCGGCGAGGCCGGCATGCCCGCGGTCCGCGCGAAGTCGGTCGGGCTCACGTCGTACGCGATCGAGGTGGCCGACGACCTCCTGGGCCCGCTCGGGGTCGATCTGGCCTCGCCACGCGACCCCGAGCGGCGCGGCAGCCACGTCACGCTCGCGCACCCGCGGATGCGCGAGGTCACCGCGGCCCTGTGGCAGCGCGACGTGATCCCGGACTACCGCGACCCCGGCGGCCTGCGGCTCGGGCTCTCCCCGCTCTCGACGTCGTACGCCGAGGTCCGCCGCGGCGTCGAGGCGGTGCGCGACGTCCTGGTCGACCTGGCACCCTGACCCGATGAGCGACCTGCGATTCCCCCGTCCGCTGCGGCCCGGTGACCTGATCGGCGTCACGTCCCCCTCCAGCGGCGTGCCCGTCGCGCTGCGCCCCCGCCAGGACGCGGCGATCGCCGCCCTGCGGGCCCGCGGCTTCGAGGTCGAGGTGGGCGCCTGCATGGCCGGCGACCGGGTCACCTCGGCCCCCAAGGAGCAGCGGGCCGCGGAGCTGACCCGGATGCTGAGCGATCCCCGGATCCGCGCCGTGGTGCCCCCGTGGGGCGGTGAGCTCTCGATCGACCTGCTCGACCAGCTCGACTGGGACGCCCTGGCCGCCGCCGAGCCGACCTGGACCGTGGGCTACAGCGACTCCACGGCCTGGATGCTGCCGCTCACCCTGCGGCTGGGCTGGGCCGTCATCCACGGCACCAACCTGCTGGAGACGCCGTACGAGCCGGTCGACGGCCTGCGGCACTGGACCGAGATCGCCTCCCTGCCCGCCGGGGCGAGCTTCACCCAGCACTGTCCCGGGCGGCACCGCAGCGGCGGTCGCGACGACTGGGAGGCCGACCCGGGCCTGAGCACGATGACCCTTGACGCCGAGGGCGGGTGGTCGGTGCTGGGCGGGGGAGCGGTCGACGTGACCGGGCGGCTGGTGGGGGGCTGCCTGGAGATCCTGACGGCACTTGCCGGCACGCCCTACGGCGACGTGGCCGGCTTCGGTCGTCAGCAGTCCGACGAGGGCCTGCTGGTGTTCGTGGAGGCGTGCGAGTACCCGTCCTACGACATCGCCCGGATCCTGCACGGACTCAGGCTGGCGGGCTGGTTCGAGGACGCCGACGCGATCCTGGTCGGGCGCACCCACGCCCCGGGCTTCGACGACCTCAGCCAGCACGAGGCGGTCGCCGACGCGCTGGGTGTGCTCGACGTGCCGGTGGTGCTCGACGTGGACTGCGGTCACGTGCAACCGATGCTGCCGCTGGTCACCGGGGCCTCGGCCCGGGTGGTGGTCGACGCCCACCGCCAGCAGATCACCCAGACGCTGGCCTGAGCCTCACCGCCGGCGCGGCGCCGGGGCGAGCCACCGGTTGAGCCCGGCCAGCAGCGCGAAGACCAGCAGGAACAGCACGGTCACGCCCACGCAGGCCACCACGACGGCACCGAGGCCGTCCTCGGCCGGGTCCAGGAACGGGTAGGGGTACCAGTCGACGACCCGGGCCAGCAGCAGGGTCCCGGCCAGCCACCCCAGCGGCCACAGCAGGGCCAGGCCGACCTCGCGCCACCCCACCCGGGGTCGGGGGCCGAGGACCAGCCACCCCAGGACCGCCAGCACCAGGTGCAGCAGCGCGTCGGCCAACGCGTCGGCGCCGGCCAGGTCCAGCAGTGGTCGCAGCAGCACGAAGTGGCTCAGACCGGTCACACCGTGATGCCGCGACCGCCGCCACCCGGGTCACCCGCCAGCCCCGGCCGTCGTAGGACGGGGAGCGGGCCAGGGTGGCCGCGGTGAGGAGGACCAGCAGGTTGCTCTGCACGGTGAAGTAGGCGAAGAAGCGGTAGACCCGCTCGCCCAGCTCCGGCGGGTCCTGGTCGACGAGCACCGCCGAGCCCTGCAGCACCAGCACGAGCTGGAGCACGAGGGCCACGAGAGGCACGACTGCGGTCAGGGCGTGCCAACGCCAGGCCCAGGTCATGGCCGAACCCCAAGGTGTCTGCGTGCCTGACCTGAACGACCACGGCCGGCCCACCTCGACGCGGCCCCGGGATGGAGACGTTCGTCCTGTGCCGATCGGGGAGCCCGCGGCCGGCCTGGGCCAGCGCCGTTTCGAGGGACGGTCCGACTCGCTCCACGAGCAGCCACGGCGGGCCGCAGCCCTGGGGGTGGGCGCCGGACAACATCGACGCCGCCGGCCGGCCGCGGACCTCGCTCTCCGAGCTGACCCCGCCGGGTCCCTAACCCCGCGGCGGCAGCACCGAGGGATGGACCGGAGCGCCGGCGCCCGCAGGCACACTCGGGCGCATGCCGTTGCTACCCGCTCCGCCCTCCCTCGCCGACGGGGCCGAGGTCCACGACGTGGTGGCCTGGGTCGCCACCCACCTCGGCGACCTGACGCTCGAGGGCGCCGCCGCGCTCGCGCCCGGGGCGATCCGGGGCGGGCAGACGGCGGCCGACACCGCGCTGGCCACGCTGGACATCACCGGCTACGCCCGCGACCGCAGCACCGTGCTGCCGGTGGCGCGGCGTGGCGCGACCCGGATCTCGCCGTACGTGCGGCACGGTCTGCTGCCGCTGCCGACCGTGTGGGCGGCGGTGGCCGACGCCCCGTCGAGGGACCGGGGCCGCTTCCGCGACGAGCTGCTGTGGCAGGAGTACGCACGGCATCTCTACGCCCGCGTGGGCAGCGCTCTCGGCGAGCCGTTGCGCCGCGCCGCACCGACGCCGGCCGCACGGTGGGCGGACGAGCCCTGGCCGGAGTCGATGCGGTGCATGCAGGAGGTCGTCGGGCAGCTGCACGACGACGGCTGGGTGGTCAACCAGGCCCGGATGTGGCTGGCGTCGCAGTGGGCCGTGCGCGCCGGCGCCGACTGGCGGGCCGGCGAGCAGGAGATGTTCGCGCACCTGCTCGACGGGTCGCGTGCGGCCAACCGGCTGGGCTGGCAGTGGACGGTCGGGACCGGGAGCGGCAAGCCCTACGGCTTCAGTCGGTGGCAGGTCGAGAAGCGGGCTCCGTCGTTGTGCCGCTCCTGCCCGCTGGCTTCGGCCTGCCCGATCGACGGGTGGCCCGACGCGGACGCCGGCCCGGCCCTCGAGGGTCCCTCCTTGGGCCGCGACGAGATCCCGCCCGGGCCGGCCCAGGTCCTCGGAGCCGGTGCGGGGCAGCGGGTGTGGCTGACCGCGGAGTCGCTAGGCGTGGACGACCCCGCCCTCGCCGCCGACCCCGACCGCCCGGCTGTCTTCGTGTTCGACGAGCTGCTGCTGGCCGCGCTGCGGCTCTCGGGCAAGCGGCTGGTGTTCCTGGCTGAGACGCTGGGCGAGCTGGCCGCGACCCGCACGCTGGAGGTGCGCCGCGGGGTGGTGACCGAGGAGCTGGCCGGTGCGCCGCTCGCCGCGACCCACGCC
>JAJAYJ010000123.1 GCA_026786275.1 Nocardioides sp.
CCCCCCCCCCCCCCCCACTTTTTTTATAAATTACCCGCCCCCCACCTAAACAAACAAACCCCACTTCGGGGCGCCCGCGCCAGTTTTTTAAACCCCCCCGCCCCACCCCCCAGGCCGCAGCCCTCATGGCCAGGGCCTCGGCCTTGGGCACCGCGTCGCCGCGGTGCCCGTCGACGACCTGCGAGCGCAGGTGCACCAGCACCTCGGGGATGTCGATGCGGACCGGGCAGACCTCGAAGCAGGCGCCGCACAGGGACGAGGCGTAGGGCAGCGAGTCGGTCTGCGGGTCGCCGGTGCCCTTCATCAGCGGGTTCAGGATCGCCCCGATCGGGCCGGGGTAGACCGAGCCGTAGGCGTGCCCGCCCACCCGTTCGTAGACCGGGCACACGTTGAGGCAGGCCGAGCAGCGGATGCAGCGCAGCGCCTGCCGCCCGACGTCGTCGGCCAGGGCCCGGCTGCGGCCATTGTCGAGCAGCACCACGTGCACCTCCTGCGGCCCGTCACCGGGGGTGACCCCGGACCAGGTCGAGGTGTAGGGGTTCATCCGCTCGCCGGTCGAGGAGCGCGGCAGCAGTCGCAGCAACGGGTCCAGCTCGGCCCAGGTGGGCACGACCTTCTCGATGCCCACCACGCTGACCAGCACCTCGGGCAGGGTCAGGCACATCCGGCCGTTGCCCTCGGACTCCACGACCACCAGCGTGCCGGTCTCGGCGATCGCGAAGTTGGCACCGGACACTCCCACCTTGGCGCGCAGGAACTTCTCACGCAGGTGCTCGCGGGCGGCCGCGGCCAGCACGGCGGGCTCGTCGGTCAGGTCGGCGGGGGCCGGTCGACCCGCCCCGGCCATCTTGGTCAGGAAGATCTCCCGGATCTCGGCGCGGTTGCGGTGGATGGCCGGCACCAGGATGTGGCTGGGCAGGTCGTCACCGAGCTGCACGATCAGCTCGGCCAGGTCGGTCTCCCAGGCGGTGATCCCCTCCGCGGCCAGGGCCTCGTTGAGCCCGATCTCGACGGTCGCCATCGACTTGACCTTGACGACCTCGTCCACGCCGTGCCTCCGCGCCACCGCGGCCACGACCGCGTTGGCCTCCGCCGCGTCCCGAGCCCAGTGCACCGTCGCGCCACCGCCGACCAGGGCCGCCTCCAGGTCGACCAGGTGCCGGTCCAGGTCGTGCAGGGCCCGGTCCTTGACCGCCGCCCCGGTGAGCCGCAGCTGCTCCCAGCCGTCCACCTCGGCGACGACCCGTGCCCGCTTGGCCCGGATAGTGGACGTGGCGTGGGCCAGGTTGTGCCGCAGCTGGGTGTCGCCCAGGCCCGCGCGCGCGGCCTCCGGGAAGGCCGGCATGCCGACGAACGTGCTCATCGCGTCGCTCCTGTCGTGGCGGTGGGGGTGGTGACCTCGGTCTGGGCGAGGATCTCGGCCAGGTGCATGACCCGGACGCCGGACCGCTGGCGCGAGAGCATGCCGCCGACGTGCATCAGGCAGGAGTTGTCTCCGGCCACCAGCACCTCGGCGCCGCTCTCGCGGACGTGGCGGGCCTTGTCGGCACCCATGGCCACCGAGGTGTCGGCGTTCTTCACCGCGAAGGTGCCGCCGAAGCCGCAGCACTCCTCGGCGTTCGGCAGCTCGGCGAGCCGCAGGCCGCGCACGTGCTCGAGCAGCCGGCGCGGCCGGTCACCGACCCCGAGCATCCGCAGCGAGTGGCAGGTCGGGTGGTAGGTCACCCGGTGCGGGAAGTAGGCGCCCACGTCGACCACCCCGAGCACGTCGACGAGGAACTCGCTGAGCTCGTGGACCCGCGGCGAGGTCCGGGCCACCGCCTCGGCGAGACAGGGATCGCCGGAGCGACGGCCCCCCCCCCCGCGGCCGGGGCGCG
>JAJAYJ010000124.1 GCA_026786275.1 Nocardioides sp.
GCCCTCAGGCCCGGTCGGCCAGCAGGGGGGCCATGCCCGCGCTGCGGGCCACGGCACCGGGGTCGCCGCAGACGGCGAGCCAGTTGGCGAGCAGCCGGTGGCCGCCCTGGGTGAGCACCGACTCGGGGTGGAACTGCACCCCGTGCAGGGGCAGCTCCCGGTGCTGCACCGCCATCACCACCCCGCCGGAGGTGCTCGCGGTGACCTCGAGCTCGGCCGGGACGGTCGAGCGCACCACGGCGAGCGAGTGGTACCGGGTGGCGGTGAACGGGGTCGGCAGACCGGTGAGCACCCCCTTGCCCCCGTGCTCGACCAGGCTGGTCTTGCCGTGCATCAGCTCGTCGGCGTGCGTGACAGTGGCGCCGTAGACCTCGGCCAGGGCCTGGTGCCCGAGGCACACCCCGAGCATGGGACGGGCCAGCGCCGCGCACCGGCGGATGATCGCCTCGCTCATGCCCGCCCGCGCGGGCGTGCCCGGACCCGGCGACACCAGCACGCCGTCGTGGTCGGCGGCGGCCTCCGGCTCGACCGCGTCGTTGCGCACGACGGTGCAGCGCGCACCGAGCTGCTCGAGGTAGCCGACGATCGTCCAGACGAAGCTGTCGTAGTTGTCGACGACCAGGACGTCCGGCCCGCTCCGGTCGCGCTGGTCGGTCACTGGTCCCCCACGGTGGTCTCGTTGAACGGAACGTACGGGGCGATCGCCGGGAACACCCACTCGAAGCAGACCCCGACCACGGCCAGCACGAGCACCAGCACCAGCACCGCGCGGACCCAGCGGGGACCGGGCAGCGCCCGCCACAGCAACCCGTACATCAGCCCGCTCCTTGCGTCAGGGCCACCGGCTCGCCCGCCGAGCGCGGCTGCCAGGTCTCGAGCACGGCGTGCACGATGTACCGCTCGCGGGCCGAGAACATCGGGTGGCAGGTGGTCAGGGTCAGCATCCTCTCGGTGGGCACCGCGGTCGGGTCCCCCGGGACAGGGGCGATGACGTCGACGTCGCGCGGGTTGACGATCTTGGTGGTGGTGACGCGGTAGGTGAACCAGGCTTGCTCGGTCTCCAGCACGACCGCATCGCCCTCGACCAGCTCCTCGACCTGGTTGAACGGCTTGCCGTACGTGACCCGGTGCCCGGCCAGCGCCACGTTGCCGACCGCGCCGGGCAGCGCCGTGCCCGGGTAGTGGCCGACACCGTCCTTGAGCAGGTCCTGGCTGGTCCCCTCGATCACCGGTCGCGGCTGGTAGCCCTGCCCGAACCGGGGCACGTGCACGATCCCGAACGCCTCGCCGGCCGCCAGCTCGGGCAGCACGGGCGGCTCGCCCGGGTCGACGGGCTCGGCCGGGTCCGGCAGGTCGTCCGGCTCGAAACCGCCCCACTGCTGCTGCAGCTGGTCGGTGCGCTCGCCCTGCGCCATGTCGGCGCGCACGTCGGTCCACCACAGCTGCCAGGCCACGAACAGCAGCAGCAGCACGCCGAGCGTGATGAGCAGCTCCCCGAGGACCCCCGTGGCCGTGCGGGCGGCGTTGCCGGCGCGGCTCATCCGCCGCCCTTGCGTGCGCCGTCGCCGCTCGCCGCAGCGGCGTGCTGCATCTCGATCGACCCGTCGTAGCCCGGCATCTCGAGGTCGTCGGACTCCTCGACCCGGTAGGTCAGGCCCACGGCCCGGACGAAGTCGCGGTACAGACCGACCTCCGAGGAGTCGTCGAGGCCCTCGAGCATGTCGTCGCGGTCCCCGATCGCGGTGATGACGTACGGCGGGGAGTAGACCCGGCCCTGCAGGTGCAGGGTGGTGCCGACGCAGCGCACCGCGCTGGTCGAGATCACCCGCTGGTCCATCAGCATCATCGACTCGGCCCCGTTCGCCCACAGCGCGTTCACCACGGCCTGGAGATCCTGCTGGTGCACGATCACGTCGTTCGGGCCGAAGCCGTCGGGGATCGGCCGGTCCGACGGCGCGTCGTCGAGGGTCACGGTGACGGCCGGGCCGCGCACCGCCTGCCGCTGCGCGCCACCGGCCAGACCGGCGGCCGTGGCCTGCAGGTCGAGGGTGGTGCTGTCGCCCACCTGGGCGGTGAGCTCCTCGACCTCGGCACGCAGCTCGCTGAGGTCGGAGCCGCGGGCCTCGAGCCGGGAGGACTCCTGGCGCACCAGCCCGGGCAGGTCGGTGTCGACCGCCCGCAGGTCGGTGCCGGCCGCGGTGCCGGCGCTGGTGGCGAACAGCCCACCGGCAGCAGCCAGCACCAGGCCGACGGCCACGGTGCCGGGCCACGACCGCGGTCTCCGGTGCTGGTGCTCCATGTCGACTACGCTAACCTCTGCACCCGCTCCACGCGGTGCATGGTCAAGCAGCACCCGAGCAGCCACCGAACAGGGGAGGGCGACGTGCCCGAGTCCAGGGTCCGAAAGAAGGCCGCGTACACGGCACCTCCCGCGAAGAGCGGCGGCCCGAAGGTGAACGCGCGCTGGTTCGTCCCGCTGATGCTGAGCTTCTTCGTCATCGGGCTGATCTGGATCGTCGTGTTCTACGTCAGCGAGGGCCAGTACCCGATCACGAGCATCGGTGACTGGACCGTCGGCAGCTGGAACCTCGTGTTCGGCTTCGGGATCATCATGGTCGGTTTCGTCATGACAACCCGCTGGCGCTGACCTCGGTCGCACCCCCCCAGAATGACACGGGTGTGGTTTTCCCCAGGCGTTGTCCACAATGGGGACAACGTCAGCGGGGACGACGTCAGCGAGCGAGTCCCGCGACCGCCAGCACGACCAGCAGCAGGGTGAGCGCGGCCAGCCCGCCCCACTGCACCGGCGCACGCTTCGCGCGCGGCGCGTAGGCCAGCACCGCGGTGGCCGCGGCCCCCACGAGCAGCCCGCCCAGGTGCGCCTGCCAGGCGATCCCTGGGACGATGAACCCCAGCACCAGGTTGATGCCGAGCACGCCCACGATCGACTGCATCGGCATCCGGAGCTTGCGCTGGGCCACGAACATCGCCCCGAAGAGGCCGAACACCGCGCCCGAGGCGCCCACGGCCGAGGTGTACTGGCCGAACGCGTTGACGTCCGGGGTGAGCAGCTCGAAGGCCACCGACCCGCCGAACGCGCTCAGCAGGTAGAGGGCGGCGAACCGGGCCCGGCCGAAGACGTGCTCCAGGTACGGCCCGAGCAGGAACAGGGCGTACATGTTGAGCAGGATGTGCATGATCCCGAAGGTGCCGCCCGTGGCGTGCAGGAAGGCCGCGGTGAGGTAACGCCAGGGCTCGTCGGCTGCCAGGGCCGGCGCGAACGCGAACTGGTTCGTGACCTCGAGGCCCGGCACGCGCTGCAGCAGGTTCACCACGACGCTGATGCCCATCACGACGTACGTGACGTACGGCTGCTCGCCCTGCCGGGCCCGGCCGCCGAAGACCGTGCGGGCCGAGCGCACCTGGGCGGTGCCGGCGGCGGCGCAGTCGACGCACTGGACGCCGACCGCCGCCTGCCGCTGGCACTGCGGGCACACGGGGCGCTGGCACCGCTGGCACCGCACGTACGACTCGCGGTCGGGGTGGCGCGGGCAGACCGGGACGCCGACGGTCACGTCGTCCCCGGCGCTCGCGCTCACCGTCCTCCTGCCCTCAGGTCATCCGTGCGGTGCTTCCTTCGCGGCTTCACACCCGGAGGAACGACTCAGGGCTCGATCGTGATCCCGGTGATGACCTTGTCCTCGCGGGGACGGTCGCCGGGGCCGGTCGGGGTGGTGCCGATGGAGTCGACGACGTCGCGACCGGCCTGGTCGGCCACCTCGCCGAAGATGGTGTGCTTGCCGTTGAGGTGCGGCGTCGGGCCCAGGGTGAGGAAGAACTGGGAGCCGTTGGTGCCCCGGCCCATCTGCTTGCCGGCGTTGGCCATGGCCAGCAGGTACGGCTTGTCGAAGGTGAGGTCGATCGTGACCTCGTCGTCGAAGGTGTAGCCCGGGCCACCGGTGCCGGTGCCGAGCGGGCAGCCGCCCTGGATCATGAAGCCGTTGATCACCCGGTGGAAGCCGAGGCCGTCGTAGAACGGCTCGGTCTTCTTCTCCCCGGTCGCCGGGTCCTTCCACTCCGTGGTGCCGTCGGCGAGTCCGACGAAGTTCTTCACCGTGTGGGGTGCCTGGTTCGGGAAGAGCTCGATCCGGATGTCACCGGCGGTCGTGTGCAGCGTCGCGAACATGGGCGCAATCCTCGCACGGGAGGCTGCGCCGGTGCTCCGCCAGGCCTGCGTGAGGCCCCCGCCCAGCCCGTGGCAGGTCGATCCGGTGGGCACCCGAGCGGCACGCGAGCCGTTGAGCGGGCAAGATAGGACCCAGCACTGGACTGCACGGCAACCGAGACCCGGGGACGACCCGGGTCCGAGGGGAGGACCCATGTTCGGCACCAAGGGCCGTACCGAGCGAGCCGCCGACACCGCGCGCGCACAGGCCGACGTCCTGAGGGACCAGGCCGCCGCACTGGTCGACCGGGCCGCGCCGGTGGCCTCGAGCGCGAAGGAGCAGGCGTCGCACGCGGCGCACGCTGCTCGTGACTGGGCCAGCCCGCGGCTGGAGAAGGCGCGCGACCGTTCCGTCGAGGCCGCCGCCCCCAAGGTGGAGCAGGCCGCCGAGGCCCTCGGCCCGCGCGTGGACGCCGCCCGCGACAAGATCGTCGAGGACGTCCTGCCGCGCATCGTCGAGGCCGTCGCCGCCGCCGCCGCCGCGGCCGCCGCGAAGACCGACGAGGCGCAGGCCGCGTCCCGCTCGGCCCTCAAGGACGTCGAGAAGGCGGCCAAGGACGCCCGGCCGCAGAGCAAGCGGCGCAAGGCCGGCAAGGTCTTCCTCGTCGTCGGCGTGCTCGGCGCTGCAGGTGCGGCCGGCTACGCGGCGTGGCGGGCCAACCAGCCCACCGACGACCCGTGGGCC
>JAJAYJ010000125.1 GCA_026786275.1 Nocardioides sp.
GGGCGTCGGCGAGCGCGGCCTGGTCGGCGGGAGCCTGCACGTAGGTCGTGTTCGGCGGCGGGCTGAGCTCGGCCGGCCTGACCGGGCCGCGACCCTCGAGCGGCGGTGTGTTGGCCGCGTCGGCCGGGGCTGCCTCACCGGTCACGACGCCCGTGGACAGTGCGAGCAGGGCCGAGGACCGGGGGTAGACCAGACCCGCCTCCTGCGCGGCCGCGTTGACCTGGTTGGGGCTGCGCAGCTCCTCGAGCTCCATCTCCAGGGTCTGCTGGCGGGCGCTGAGGTTGGTGGCGCGCTCCTCCAGCGTCGTCGTCGTGAACGACGCCTGCTGCATCTGGGTGTTGAAGCACAGCAGACCGACCACGCCGCCGACCAGCAGCGCCGACACCAGCGTCACGAACGGCACCCGCGGGGCCGGCACCCGGCGTCGCGGCACCACCGTGAGCCGGGCCCGGCGGGTGGCCTCGGACAGCCTGTGGGCCGAGCGGGGACGGGGCTGGGTGGCGGTGGACCCACTGCTCAGGGTGCTCATGCGACTCCTCGGGAGTGGACTCGTTCGACGGCGCGCAGCCGCACGGACGCGGCTCGCGGGTTGGCGGCGACCTCGACGGTGTCGGCCTTCACGGCACCCCGGGTCACCCACCGCAGGGGGGGCTCGCTGCCCTCGGGCACGAACGGCAGGTCGTGGGGCACGGTGGAGGCCGTGGCCGCGGTGAAGGCCTGCTTGACCAACCGGTCCTCCAGGGAGTGGTAGGCCTCCACGACGACCCGGCCACCCACGTCGATCGCGGCGATCGCGGCGGGCACGGCACGGCGCAGCACCGCCAGCTCGTCGTTGACCTCCATCCGCAGCGCCTGGAAGGTGCGCTTGGCGGGATGACCCCCCGTCCGCCGCGCGGGCGCCGGGATCTCGGCGTACAGCAGCTCGACGAGCGCCGCCGAGGTGGTGAACGGCGTGGTCTCACGGCGCCGGACGACGGCGCCGGCGATCTTGCGGGCGAACTTCTCCTCGCCGTAGTCGCGCAGCACCCGGGTCAGGTCGCCCACCGAGTAGGTGTTGAGCACGTCGGCGGCGCTCAGACCCCGGGTGGGATCCATCCGCATGTCGAGCGGCGCGTCCTCGGCGTAGGCGAAGCCTCGGTCGCGGACGTCCAGCTGCATGGAGGAGACCCCGAGGTCGAACAGCACCGCGGCGACGCCCGGCAGGCCCAGGTCGACCAGCACGTCCGGGATCTCGTCGTAGACCGCGTGCACGGAGGTGAACCGGTCCCCGAACGGAGCCAGCCGCTCGCCGGCCATCTCCAGGGCGCGGGGGTCGCGGTCGACCCCGACCACCCGGGCCCCTGGGCACTGGGCCAGCACCGCCTCGGTGTGTCCACCGAGCCCGAGGGTGGCGTCGAGGAGGACAGCGCCGGGACGGTCCAGGGCCGGCGCGAGGAGAGCCACGACCCGGTCGAGCAGGACCGGGACGTGAGAGGGGGCCGCCATCCTCAGCCCTGGTGACCGAGGGCGGTGACGACGAGGAAGAGTGCGGCAATCCCCAGGGAGACCGACGCCGAGAAGGCCATCAGGGCGACGGCCTCGCGGGCCTGGTGGCGCACCCGACGCTGGTCGGGTGCGGGAGGAGACATGCTCATCGGTTCGACCCTCTGCGGTGCGTGACGGTGTGCGGGTGGTCCGGGGTGCTGCGGCGACTCGTAGGGCCAGGTCTCAGGCCGCTCCCGAGGGGGAAGGTCAGCCATCTGGAACCGGGGAAGGTGCCCCAGAAGCTGTGGGAGCGGGCCGAGACCTCGTCCTGCGAGTCGCTGTGGAGTGTGGGTGGGGTGGGGTGGGGTGGGTCGAATGGTGTGCGGGGGTGCTGCTAGCGCTGGTCGTCCAGCGCCGCGTACTTGTCCTGGGCGTCGCCCGAGTAGTCCTGCCAGCGCGACGGGTCCCAGATCTCGAGCCGGTTCATCACGCCGATGACGACGACGTCGCGCTCCAGTCCCGCCCACTGACGCAGCGGAGCCGAGATGCCGATCCGGCCCTGCTTGTCGGGCGTGCCCTCGTCGCTGGCCGAGAAGAACATCCGCTGGAAGTCACGTCCGTCACGCGTCGACGTCGGCATCGCTGCCGCCTTCTCCGCCTCGACCTCGAAGACGTCGGTCGGCCAGACATAGAGGCAGTTCTCCTGACCTCGTGTCACCACCACTCCCTCCGCCAACCGGTCCCTGAACTTGGCCGGGAGGAACACGCGTCCCTTCTCGTCGAGCTTGGGGGTGTAGGTGCCCATGAAGACCATCAGGCACCTGACCTCTCTCGATCCTTGAGGGCGTGTCCTCCACTTTCCCCCACAGTACTCCACTTCGCTCCACCGTCAACCACCAACGCTCCCCTCGCGGGCCCTGCTTCGCCACCTGATGAGGGAACCGACCACGACGTGCCTGGTCAGCGACCCGGCGGGGCCGTGGGGCCGGACGGCGCGACGACCCCGCACCGACGTGCATACGCCGCGCGGCGGGCAGCAGAGATGGGCGTAAGTGGTGCGCACGGGGGCACCGTGGTGGGGCACGGTGGAGGCGAGGAGTTCCTGACATCGGGCAGGCGCTCTTCTTGCGGTCAGGCCCTACGGTGGTGCTCAGGACTCATGAGCGGCGCCGGCCGGCTCGACGGACACCAGGAGACGACGTGGACACGCCGACAACGTCTGGAGCAGATCTCGCGACGCTGGCCGCTGCGATCACCCGGGTCCGTCAGAACATCGAGCACGTCATCGAGGGCAAGGCCGAGGTCGTGTCGTCCGCGCTCGTCGTCCTGCTCGCCGAGGGTCACCTGCTGATCGAGGACGTGCCGGGGGTCGGCAAGACGATGCTGGCCAAGGCCCTGGCCCGCAGCATCGACAGCTCGGTGCGCCGCATCCAGTTCACGCCCGACCTGCTGCCCTCCGACGTGACCGGGGTGTCGGTCTTCAACCAGAGCACCCGCGAGTTCGAGTTTCGCCCCGGCGGTGTCTTCGCCAACATCGTGGTCGGCGACGAGATCAACCGGGCCTCCCCCAAGACCCAGTCGGCACTGCTGGAATGCATGGAGGAGCGCCAGGTCACGGTCGACAACACGACCTACCACCTCGACGCGCCGTTCATGGTCATCGCGACCCAGAACCCGGTCGAGATGGAGGGCACCTACACGCTGCCCGAGGCCCAGCGCGACCGGTTCATGGCCCGGGTCTCGATGGGCTACCCCGTGGAGTCGGCCGAGATCGCGATGCTGGGCTCGCACACCCGGTCCAACCCGCTCGACGACCTCGAGCCCGTCACCGACGCCGCCGAGATCCGCAAGCTCGTCGAGATCGTGGGACAGGTCTTCGTGGCCCCGCCCGTGCAGCAGTACGCCGTGGCGCTGACCTCCTCCACCCGGCGTACCCCGGAGCTCGCCCTGGGCGCCTCGCCGCGCGCCACCCTCCACCTCGTGCGTGCGGCCAAGGCCAAGGCCGCGATCGCGGGACGCGACTACGTGCTGCCCGACGACGTGCGGTCGCTGACCTCGACCGTGCTGGCCCACCGGCTGCTGCCCAGCGTGGAGGCCTCGATGCACGGGCGCTCGGTGGCCGACGTGCTCGACGCACTCGTCTCCGCCGTGGCCGTGCCCACGGGCTCACGGGCCTGAAGGCCGAGGACCGGCCGTGCGCGAGGCACTCTCGGGACTGACTGTGCGGGGCCGGGCGTTCCTGGCGGCGGGAGTCACCGCCATGGTCTGCGCCGTGCTGCTGGGTCAGGACGCCCTGACGCGGGTGGGGGTGCTCGTGCTCGCGCTGCCCCTGGTCACGGCCTGGGTGATGGGCCGCAGCAGCTATCGCCTGTCCTTGGGTCGCGACCTCAGTCCGCACGTGGTCCCCGCCGGTCAGCCGGCCCGGGTCACCCTCACCATCTCCAACCAGGGCCGCACCCCCAACGGCGCGCTGCTGCTGGAGGACCAGGTGCCCTACGTGCTGGGTACCCGCCCACGGTTCGTGCTCGACGGCATCGGCCGGGGCTGGAAGCGCGAGGTGACCTACCAGGTCCGCTCCGACGTCCGCGGCCGCTTCTCCATCGGCCCGATGTCGATCCGGGTGCTCGACCCGTTCGGCCTGATCGAGATCGGCCGCGTCTTCCGCACCACCACCTCGCTCGTGGTGACCCCGCGGGTCACCCCGCTGCCGCAGATCAACCTCGGTGGCTCCGGGATGGGCTCGGGTGACAACCGGACCCGCGCCTTCGCGGTGGGCAGCGCCGAGGACGTCACGGTCCGCGACTACCGGCGCGGCGACGACCTGCGCCGCGTGCACTGGCCCAGCTCGGCCCGGATGGGCGAGCTGATGGTCAGGCGCGAGGAGCAGCCCTGGCACTCGCGGGCCACCGTGTTCCTGGACAACCGCGCCGTGGCCCACCGCGGGCAGGGGGTGGCGTCCTCCCTCGAGACGGCGGTCGCGGCCGCCGCCTCGGTCGCCGTCCATCTCTCCTCACGCGGCTACTCCGTGCGGCTGGTCACTGCCGCCGGGGAGTCCGGCGCCGGCGCACGCCACCACCGCGAGTCCGACGCCACGTCCCACCAGCTGCTCGAGGCGCTCGCCGTCATCGAGCCCCTCAAGGCGCCGCACATCGAGACCGGCTGGCTCGACGAGTCGGGCAGCGGCGGGCTCACGATCGGGGTGTTCGGCGCCGTCGCGGCCGGTGACCTGCCCGTCGTACGCCGGATGAAGCAGCACGCAGGCGTCGCCCTGGCGCTCTCGCTCGACGTCGAGGCCTGGGCGTCGTCCGGGGCGGGCAGCCCGGCCGCCGTGCTGGCCCACCAGGGTTGGCGCACGGTGTCCATCGCCCCGGACACCCGGCTCGACCAGGCCTGGCGGGAGCTCGGACACATCGGGATGGCCGGTCGGCACATCACCGTCGCGGCCTCCCCCGTCGCGGGACGCACCGAGGTGCAGCCATGAGCCCGTCCCCGTCGAGCACCCTGGTCGGCGTCCTCAGTGCGTTCACCGCCGCGGCCACCACCTGGGTGGCGGTGCTGGCCTGGCGCGGGTTCACCGAGGACGCCTACCGGTTCCTGGTGCCGCTCGCCGTGCTGGGCTTCGTGGTCGCCGGTCTCGGCTCGCTGCTGCGCTGGTGGCGCGCGCCCGCTGCCGTCGTGGTGCTGACCCAGGTCGTGGTCTCTACCCTCGTCGCCGCCGCGATCATCTCGCGCCACCTGCTGCCGCTCGGCGAGGGCTGGAGCGCGCTGCGGCTGGCGTTCACGGACGCCCAGGAGTCGGCCAACACCTTCGCTCCCCCGGTGCCCGCCGACGTGCCGGGGGTCCATCCCTACCTGATCCTCGGCGGCCTGGGCTGCCTGGTGATGATCGACGTGATCGCCTGCACCCTGCGCCGCGCTCCGCTGGCCGGGCTGCCCCTGCTGGCCGTGTACAGCGTGCCGGTCGGGATGCTCGGCATCACCCTGAGCTGGTGGGTCTTCGCACTCACCGCCGGTGGGTACCTGGTGCTGCTCTACCTCGAGCAAGGTGACCGGGTACGCCGCTGGGGCCACACCCTGGCCGGGGACACCCACCTGTCGACCAGCCGCTCCCGCACCCCCTCGGGCGTGCGGGCCAACGCCGGGGCCATCGGGGGCGGGGTGACCTTCCTGGCCGTGCTGCTGCCGTTGTTCATCCCGACGCTCAGCGTCCAGCTCTTCGACCTCGGCAACAGGGTGGGCGGCAACGGCGACGTCGCAGTCGTCAACCCGACGACCGACCTGCGTCGTGACCTGAGACAGGCCCAGGACGTTCCGCTGGTGCGGGTCACCACCGACGACCCCGACCCGTCGTACCTGCGGATCGCGACGCTCAACCGGTTCTCGGACAACGAGTGGAGCTCCGGGGACCGCGAGATCCCCGCGAACCAACGCGCCGACGGCGAGCTGCCGCCGCTGGCCGGCGTCGATCCGGACGTGCCCCGCGTCTCCTACACCCACCGCCTGCAGGCGACCGACGGCTTCGCGTCCACCTGGCTGCCGACCCCGGCCCAGACCACCAAGATCGAGGCGCGCGGCGACTGGCGCTACGACGGGGCGACCCGCGACTTCATCGCCAGCAGCGACGACCTCACGACCAAGGAGCTGCAGTGGGACCTCACCGCCGTCGAGCTCACGCTCGACGCCACCACGCTCGCCCGGGCACCCTCCAGCGTGGGCCAGGTCGACGTCCAGTTCACCGAGCTGCCGCGCGGCATCGATCCCTACGTCGGCAACCTCGCCGCCGAGATCACCCGCGACGCGCCGTCCCGGTTCGAGAAGGCGGTCGCCCTGCAGAACTGGTTCCGCCAGAGCGGCGGGTTCACCTACGACCTCTCGGTCAACCTCGGCACCGGGACCGACGACCTGGTCCGCTTCCTGTCGCCGGGCGACGGTGGACGGACCGGCTACTGCGAGCAGTTCGCCTCCGCGATGGCCGTGATGGCGCGTCAGCTCGGCATCCCCGCCCGCGTCTCGGTGGGCTTCCTGCGGCCCGAGGAGACCTCGCCGGGCAGCTTCGAGTTCAGTTCCAAGGACCTGCACGCCTGGCCCGAGCTGTTCATCTCGGGTGCCGGCTGGGTGCGCTTCGAGCCCACTCCAGCGACGCGGGCCAACGGGGTGCCCGGCTACACCAGGCAGGGCGTCACGCCGCTCGACCCCAACGTCCCGGCGGCCAGCAACGTCAACCCCGAGGTCGTGCCGCGCAACCGACCCTCCGCCGAGCCCACGGCCCCTGCGGAGGCCGGGGACACCGCTACGGGCGCGGGCCAGGGCCGCGGCCCCTGGATGGTGCTGCTGCTCGCGGCGCTCGTCCTGGCCATGGTCGTGGGCCTGGTCGCCCTGCCTGGTCTGGTCCGCCGCCGTCGCCGCGGACGACGCCGCGCGGGTGGGGTCGAGCCGGCTTGGGCCGAGCTGGAGGACACCAGCACCGACCTCGGGCTGACCTGGCCTGAGGCGCGCTCGCCGCGCGAGACCGGGGCCGCGTTGTCGCGGTCGATGGCCGACCCCGCGGCGGTCGCGGCGCTGGAGCGGATCGTGGGTCGCCTCGAGCGCAGCCGGTACGCGCGCGACACCGGTTCGAGCGACGGTCTCGGCGCAGACCTGGACCGGTGTCGCGAGGCCCTGCTGGCCGCGGCCGGTCCCGGGGCCCGTCGCCGGGCCGCTCTGCTGCCCGTCTCGGTGCTTCGCCGCCGCTCGCAGCGAACGGCCCTCAGTGGCCCCCGTCCCGACGAGAGCAGCGGCGAGCGGCTGCTCGAGCGGGTCTGAGCAGCGCCGTCTCGGTCACGGCGGCCTGCTGGGACGCCATCGTGGCGCCCAGGACGTACGAAGAGCCAGACCCCAGCGGGGGAGGCGCAGGGGGTGGGGTGCGGGACTAGAACCCGCCGCACTAGTCCCCCCCCCGCCCGCAGTGCTCCTCCATACCCGGCAAGGACGAACCC
>JAJAYJ010000126.1 GCA_026786275.1 Nocardioides sp.
CCCCCCCGGGGCCGCCCCCCCCGCCCCCCCCCCCCCCCCGCCGTGCTGTGTCCGGCCCCGGTCGTGCCACCGTTCATCAACGGGCCCGCGCCTGCTGGGCGGCGAGGACCATGCTGACGAGGGCGAGCAGGGCCAGGCAGACGGCGACGTCGACTACGGCGCTGAGCGCCGCGAGCAGGAACGGCATGGCGAAGCCGAGGTAGGCGAACCCGTAGAACATCGCCGAGACGGTCCCGAGCCGGCCCTCGGACGCGACGGCGGGCAGGCGTGACAACCCGCTCGCGAGAGCGAGGCCGCCGCCGGCACCGAGGATGCATGCCGCCGGCAGGGCCAGCAGCAGCACGGCGGGCACGGCGGCCGCCACCGCGGTGGCCGCGAACCCGACGGCCCCGCAGATCGCGGCGACAGGGGCGGTCCAGGCGCCAAGTCGTGCCTGCAGGGGCGCCGCGAGGGCCCCGGTCCCCAGGGTGGCCCCCGCGAGCAGCCCGGTCAGGGCCACCGGGGCGGTCGGCAACCCGATCAGCACGGGGATCCCCGCGACGGCGCTGGTCGGGAAGGCGTACACGCACACGGCGAGCGGGGCGATGACCAGCGCCGCGACGCGCGCCGCGCCCGGACGCAACGGCCCGGGTCGGGGCGTGGTCCGCACCGGCCTCGTGGCGGGCAGCGTCTCCTGCACCGACCAGGCGGTCGCCACGGTGAGCAGGAGGAACCCGGTGTGCAGGAGGTAGGGAAGGACCAGCGGCGCGGGACCCCACTCGCCGATCAACCCGGCGACCACCGGTCCGATCGCGAAACCACCGGTCATCGTGACCGCCGCAGTCCGGGCCCCCGACGTACGGCCCTCGCGCAGGGCGGTCTCCACCACCCAGGCGCTGCCGACGCTGAACACGGCTCCGGCCCCGGCGCCCTGCAGGAACCGGACCAGGAAGAGCAGCAGCTCGCTGTGTGCGGCGGTGATGAAGAGCAGCGACGCCAGCGCGGACAGGACCGCGGCGGGTACCACCACGCGTCGGCGTCCCCACCGGTCCGCCGACGGCCCGGCGAACACCAGCGCCGGGACCAGGCCCACGGCGTACACCCCGAACAGCGCCGTCAACGACGTCGACGACATGTCCAGCTGGTCGCGGTAGACCAGCAGCAGCGGCGTGGGGATGTTGGTGCCCGCGGCCACCCCGAGGAGGAGGACGCCGAGGCGGCGGTCCTGGGTCCACGTCACCGAGGCAGCCTAGGGGCGTCGAGCCCCTGGTGGGGCGTGAGATGGAGGAAGGGCCCCGTGGAGCCGGGGCCCTTCCAGTGTCCGAGGGGGGACTTGAACCCCCACGCCCTAATACGGGCACTAGCACCTCAAGCTAGCGCGTCTGCCAATTCCGCCACCCGGACGAGTGCGGAGGGAACAGTAGCAAGACGGACGCCCGATCCTCACATCGGCACCCGAGCCCTCGGATGACATGCTGGGCCCATGCCCCAGGACCCCCGCAACGACGACCCGGCAGCCCCGTCCGGCCCCTCCTCCGACCCCGCGGGCGAGGTCGTCGAGCTGTGTCGCGACCTGATCCGGATGGACACCAGCAACTTCGGCGACGACAGCGGGCCGGGGGAGCGCCAGGCCGCCGAGCACGTCGCCGCGCTGCTCGACGAGGTCGGGATCGAGGCCGAGCTCATCGAGACGACGCCCGGCCGGACGTCGGTCGTCGCCCGGTGGGGAGGCGATGGCGGTGGGTCGGTCGCCGGCCCGGGCGGACAGGGTGCGCTGCTGCTGCACGGCCACCTCGACGTCGTGCCCGCTGCGGCCGAGGACTGGCAGGTCGACCCGTTCTCGGGCGAGGTGCAGGACGGCTACGTCTGGGGTCGCGGTGCGGTCGACATGAAGGACTTCGACGCGATGCTGCTCTCCGTGGTGCGCGACCGGCAGCGCACCGGCCGGGTGCCGCAGCGGCCGGTGGTGCTCTGCTTCACCGCCGACGAGGAGGCCGGTGGACATCACGGCGCCGAGGTGCTGGTCACCGAGCACCGCGAGCTGCTGGAGGACTGCACCGAGGCGGTCGGGGAGGTCGGCGGCTTCAGCACCACGGTGCGGGGCCGGCGGCTGTACCTCATCGAGGCCGCCGAGAAGGGGATGGCCTGGATGAAGCTGACGGCCCGCGGCCGGGCCGGGCACGGCTCGATGATCAACTCCGACAACGCCGTGACCCGCCTCAGCGGCGCCGTGGCCCGGATCGGGGCGCACGAGTGGCCGGTGCGGCTGACGCCGACCATGCAGGTGCTCCTGGCCGCCGTCGCCGACCTAGCCGGCACCGAGGCCACGCCGGAGAACGCCGCACAGCTGGTCACCGAGTTCGGCGGGGCGACCCGGATGCTCGGCGCGGTGATCAGCAACACCGCGAACCCGACGATGCTGAGCGCCGGGTACAAGGTCAACGTGGTCCCGACCGAGGCGACCGCGCACGTCGACGGACGTTTCCTGCCGGGCTATGAGGACGAGTTCTTCGAGACCCTGCGCGAGTTGATGGGCGACGGCGTGGAGCTGGAGTTCCTGAGCCACCAGCAGCCGTGGGAGACACCGTACGACGGGCACCTGGTCGACGCGATGACCCGCAGCCTGCTGGCCGAGGACCCCGACGCCCTCGTCGCGCCGTACACGATGAGCGGGGGGACCGACGCCAAGCACTTCCGCAAGCTCGGCATGCGCTCCTACGGGTTCGCACCGTTGCGGCTGCCCGAGGACCTCGACTTCACCGCGCTCTTCCACGGGGTGGACGAGCGGGTGCCGATGGACGCGCTGGAGTTCGGTGCCCGGGTCCTCGACCGGTTCCTGGACCAGGTCTCGACCGGGTAGTCGTCTCAGGCGGTGCGCACGGCACGGATGATCTTGCGCCGCAGCACCACCCGGCGGGTGCCGTCGGCGGTGATCCGCACCCGGTCGAGCTCCCACCCGCCGTGCTCCGCCCGCTCCACGAGGAGCCGGGTGACGACGTGGCGCGAGAACTCGCGCGAGAACGTCACCTTGTCGAACTCCCACTCGGGGCCTCGGTGGTGCCGTCGGGTGATCTGGCTCATCAGGAGTCCTCCGTGCCTGGCGGGGTCGCGGGGTGTGGGGGCGGGGGGTACTGGTCGGTCAGTGCGCGGACACGTCGTCGAGGGCGTCGACGATCTCGGCGGGCAGGGTCCGGCCCTCGACGTCGAGGACGCTGCGGAGCTGGGCGGCGGTGCGGGCGCCCACGATGGGCGCCGTGACCCCGGGCCGGTCCCGCACCCAGGCGAGGGCGACCTCGAGCGGGGTCCAGCCCAGGCCGTCGGCGGCGCGGGCCACGGCCTCGACGATCTGGCCGGCCCGCTCGTCGAGGTAGGGCTCCACGAACGACGACATGTCGGAGGCGCCGCGGGAGTCCGAGGGCGTGCCGGTGCGGTACTTGCCGGTGAGCACGCCACGGGCCAGGGGCGAGTAGGGCAGCAGCCCGACCCCGAGCGCCGCCGCGGCCGGGACGATCTCGTCCTCGACGGCCCGGTTCAGCAGCGAGTACTCCACCTGGGTCGAGGCGATCGGGGTGCGGCCCGGCACGGCCCGTTGCCAGGTCGCGGCCTGAGCGGTCTGCCACCCGGCGTAGTTCGAGACCCCGACGTACGTCGCCCGCCCGGTCGACACGGCGTGGTCGAGCGCGGCGAGGGTCTCCTCCAGCGGCGTGCTGTTGGACCACACGTGCAGCTGCCACAGGTCGACGTGGTCGACGCCGAGGCGGCGCAGCGAGGTGTCCAGGCAGCGGAGCAGGTGGCCGCGCGAGGTGTCGTAGCGGCGGCTGCCGCGCTGGAACCCGAAGCCGGCCTTGGTGGCGATCACGACGTCGTCGCGCGCCACGACGTCACCCAGCAGCCCTCCGAGCATCTCCTCGGAGGCACCCTGCCCGTAGATGTGGGCGGTGTCGAGCAGCGTGCCGCCGGCTCCGGTGAACGCGATCAGCTGCTCGCGGGCCTCGTGCTCGTCGGTCACGCCGCCCCAGGTCATCAACCCGAGACCGAGACGGGACACCTGGAGACCGGTGCTGCCGAGGGGCCTCGTCTGCATCCGGACAAACTAGCCGCAGCGTCCTCGTGGCCTCCCGTCGGCTCGCCGTACGACGTGCCCGCGAGCGCCGGTAGGCTGCCCGCTCGTGACGGAGTTTCTGCAGGCTGTGGTCCTCGGCGTGATCCAGGGCCTCACGGAGTTCCTCCCGATCTCGAGCAGTGCCCACCTGCGGATCTACCCCGAGTTCTTCGGCTGGGGTGACCCGGGCGCGGCGTTCACCGCGGTGATCCAGATCGGGACCGAGGTGGCGGTGCTGCTCTATTTCCGCGCCGACCTCTGGCGGATCACCACCACCTGGCTCACGTCGCTGGTGCGCCCCGAGTACCGCGGCCACGTCGACGCCCGGATGGGGTGGTACATCATCGTCGGCTCCCTGCCGATCGTGGTGCTGGGCGTGGCGCTGAAGGACGTGATCGAGCGCGACTTCCGCTCCCTGTGGCTGATCGGCTGCACCCTGGTCGTCCTGGGTCTGGTGCTCGGCTTCGCCGACAGGGTCGGAGCCACCGACAAGACCCTGAAGGACATCGGGTTGCGCGACGCCGTGCTGATGGGGCTGGCCCAGGCCGCCGCGATCGTGCCGGGTGTGTCCCGCTCGGGCGCCACCTTGTCGATGGGTCGGCTGCTGGGCTACGAGCGCGAGGCCGCGACGCGTTACGCGTTCCTGCTCGCCATCCCGGCCGTGGTCGGCGCCGGGCTGTTTGAGCTCAAGGAGATCCCGAACGGCGACAACACCTACGGCTGGGGGCCCACCATTGTCGCCACGATCATCTCGTTCGTGGTCGGGTACGCGGCCATCGCCTGGCTGCTGCGCTACGTCTCGACCCGCTCCTACACACCGTTCGTGGTCTACCGCGTGGTGCTGGGCGTCGTGGTCCTGGTGCTCTTGGGCACCGGTGTGATCGCCTCCTGATCTCCTGCCGCGCGCATGCGGTTTGGTCCACCACCGCGCACCTTGGCGCGCGAGACCTGCGGTGGTGGACCAAACCGCATGCGGTCAGAGCCACCCGGAGCGCTTGAAGAACATCCACAGCCCACCAGAGGTCAGCATCATCAGCCCGACCGCCATCGGGTAGCCCAGGAGCCAGCCGAGCTCGGGCATGTGCTCGAAGTTCATGCCGTAGACGCCGGCGATGAGGGTGGGCGCGGCGACCAGGGCGACGCCGGCCGAGATCTTGCGGGTGTCGTCGTTCTGCTGCACCTGGATCCGCGCGAGGTGGGCGTTGAAGGCCGTCGAGAGCAGTCCGTCGAGGCTGTCGACGATCTCCGCGCACTGGGTCAGGTGGTCGGCCACGTCGCGGAAGAACGGTGCCGAGTCCTCCTTGACCCCGCGCACACCCCCGACCGACAGCCGGCGCAGGGGTTCACGCAGGGGAAGCACCGCGCGACGGACCTCGGAGATCTCGCGCTTGAGGGTGTAGATGCGGATCGAGTCGTTGGTGCGGGCGGGGGAGAACACCGACTCCTCGACCTCGTCCACGTCGATCTGCAGCTCATCCATCACCTCCAGGTAGCGGTCGACCACGGTGTCGCACACGGCGTACACGACCGCCGACGGCCCGTGGGTCAGCACGCTGGCGTCGGACTCCAAGAAGCTCCGCGCGGAGTGCAGCTCCGAGCCCCGGCCGTGGCGCACGGTGATCACGAAGTCCTCGCCCATGAACAGGTTGATCTCACCGGTCTCGACGGCGTCGTCGGCGTCGACGTACCAGAGCGTCCTGAGCACGAAGAACAAGCTGTCGTCGTAGCGCTCCAGCTTGGGCCGCTGGTGCGCCTTGAGCGCGTCCTCGACGGCGAGCGGGTGCAGGCCGAAGGCCGCAGCCACGTCGCTGAGCTCGCTCTCGCTGGGCTTGTAGAGGCCCACCCACACGAAGTCGCCGGGCCCCTCGACCTGGCTCCGCAGGGTGTCGTACTCGTGGGAGTGGCAGTCCACGGCCACGCGGCTGCCGTGGCGGTACAGCGCGCTGTCGACGATCACACTTCAAGGCTAGGCCACCGTCCGTACGCGGTGCCGGACGTCGTACGGCACCGGCATAGGCTCACGTCATGGCGACGGTGATCCTGGTTCGGCACGGACGTACGACGGCCAACGCCTCGGGCGTGCTCGCCGGTCGGCTGGCCGGGGTGAAGCTGGACGACACGGGTCAGGCCCAGGTGACGAAGTCCGGAGAGCGGCTGGCCGGCGTCCCGCTGGCGATGGTCGCGAGCAGCCCCCTGGAACGCTGCCGCCAGACCTCGCGGGCGCTGCTGGCCGCCCACCCCAGCCCACCGGCCCTGAGCATCGAGCGGGGGGTCACCGAGTGCGACTACGGCGAGTGGCAGGGCCGCCCGTTGCGCGAGCTGGCCAAGGAGAAGCTGTGGGCCACGGTGCAGTCGCAGCCCTCGGCGGTGCTGTTCCCCGGGGGTGAGTCCATGTCGGGGATGCAGAACCGCGCCGTCGGTGCCGTGCGCCGGCTCGACGCCCGGCTCGACGCCGAGCACGGTCCCGGGGCGGTCGGCGTGGTCGTCAGCCACGGCGACATCATCAAGTCGATCCTGGCCGACGCCCTCGGCATGCACCTCGACCTCTTCCAACGGCTCCAGGTCGACCCGGCGTCGATCTCGATCATCCGCTACACGGGCACCCGTCCCTACGTGCTCGCCTCCAACACGCACGCCGGTGACCTGTCCTGGCTCACGCCTGCGCGGCCCAAGCGCGGTGGGCGTCGCAAGAAGGCCACGGCGCACGCTGGGGACGATGCTGCGGTGGGTGGGGGTTCCGGACCAGTTGCGCTCCAGCCCTAGGGTTTGCTGCATGGCACCGCTGATCCACGGATTCGACCCCCCGGAGCGCTTCGTGACCGGGACCGTCGGCCCGCCCGGATCCCGCACCTTCTTCCTGCAGGCCCGCCACGGCACCCGGATCGTCAGCGTCTCCCTGGAGAAGCAGCAGGTCGCCGCGCTCGCCGAGCGCATCGACCAGCTCCTCGACGAGGTCATGTCGGCGCAGGAGGGCACCGCGACCGTCCCTGCCGTGGTCCCGCTCGGTCTGGAGGACTCGAACCCGCTCGAGCAGCCGATCGAGGAGGAGTTCCGCGCCGGCACGATGACGTTGTCGTGGGACCCCGACGACGCCAGGGTCGTGATCGAGGTCTTCCCCTTCACCGAGACCCCGGTGGTCGACCCCGACCAGCTCAGCACGGAGCCGAGCGAGCCCGAGCCCGAGGAGGTCTTCCTGGTCCGGCTCCCGCCGGGCAACGCCCGAGCTTTCGTACGCCGGGCCGAGCAGGTCCTGGAGGCGGGTCGGCCCGCGTGCCCGTTCTGCGGCACCCCGGTCGACCCCGAGGGACACCTGTGCGTGCGCGCCAACGGCTTCCGGCGCCGGGAGCCGGGCGTCTGAGGTGAGCGAGTCCGCGCGCGAGACGTCCCCCGACCAGCGGCCCGACCTCATGGATGGCGAGCTGGTCCTGCACGGTCGGATCACCACCGCCTCCAACGCCACCTTCGTGGGCGAGGTCGACGGGGTCACCGTCGTCTACAAGCCGGCGGCCGGCGAACGGCCGCTGTGGGACTTCCCGGGTGCCCGGCTGGCCGACCGCGAGGTGGCCTCGTACCTCGTCTCCGAGGCGTTCGGCTGGGACGTCGTGCCCCGCACCTGGCTGCGCGGCGGCCCGCACGGCGTCGGCATGGTGCAGGAGTGGCAGGAGGTCGACCCCGACCAGGAGGCGGTGGCGATCTTCCCCGAGGGTGAGGTTCCCGAGGGCTGGAAGCATGTCTTCGACGGCATCGACGGGCGCGACCGCTCGGTCAGCCTGGTGCACGAGGACACCGCCGAGCTGCGGCAGATGGCGATCTTCGACGTGGTCGTCAACAACGCCGACCGTAAGGGCGGCCATGTGCTCGAGATGACCGGCGGGCACCGCTACGGCGTCGACCACGGTCTCACCTTCCACGTCGAGAACAAGCTCCGTACGGTGCTCTGGGGCTGGCTGGGCGACGACCTGGGTCAGGCGGTGGTCGACGCCGTTCGCGCGGTGCGGACCCAGCGCGCCGGCGAGCTCGGCGCCGCGCTCGCCCCGCTGCTCCGCGACCTGGAGATCGACGTGATCGCGCGCCGCTGCGACCGGCTCGTCGCCAAGGGTCGCTTCCCCGGCCCGCGCGGGGAGATGCCGGCCATCCCCTGGCCGCCGTTCTAGGCGACCTGCTGGGGCTCGCGGGCGTGCCCTAGGGTTTCGGCCATGCGTGCCTGGCCGTCCCCTGAGATCCCCCGTCTGGCGGTGCAGGGCCCGCCGGTCGCGGTCCACGACACGTCGATCAACGCCCGGGTGACACCCAGCCCCGAGGGCCCGGCCCGGATGTACGTGTGCGGCATCACGCCGTACGACGCGACCCACATCGGCCACGCCGCGACGTACGTGGGCTTCGACCTGCTGCACCGTGCCTGGCGCAACGCCGGCCACGACGTGACCTACGTGCAGAACGTCACCGACGTCGACGACCCGCTGCTCGAGCGGGCCGCCAAGGTGCACGTGGACTGGGTCGAGCTCGCCGAGCGGGAGACAGAGCTGTTCCGACAGGACATGACCGCCCTGCGGGTCGTGCCGCCCGCGCACTACGTCGGCGCGGTCGAGTCGATCCCGCTGGTCGTGGCGCTGATCGAGCGCCTGCACGCGGTCGGGTCGATCTACCAGGTCGAGACCGATCTCTACTTCAGCGTGGGCGCCGACCCAGCCTTCGGGGCCGAGTCGGGGCTGGACCGCGCGACGATGCTCGAGATCTTCCCCGAGCGGGGCGGCGACCCCGACCGGGAGGGCAAGCGCGACCCGCTCGACTGCATCGTGTGGCGCGGCGCGCGCGAGGGTGAGCCGTCTTGGCCGAGCCCCTGGGGGCCGGGACGCCCCGGCTGGCACATCGAGTGCACCGCGATCGCCCTGGAGTACCTGGGCGGGGACTTCGAGGTCCAGGGCGGCGGCACCGACCTGGTGTTCCCCCACCACGAGATGGGCGCCGGACACGCCCAGGTCGCCGACCCGGGCACCCGGTTCGCGCAGACCTACGTGCACGCCGGCATGGTCGCCTACGACGGCGAGAAGATGTCGAAGTCACGGGGCAACCTCGTCTTCGTCTCGGCCCTGCGCAACAGCGACGTCGATCCGATGGCGATCCGGCTGGTGCTCCTGCGTCACCACTACCGTTCCGACTGGGAGTGGCTGGACGCCGAGCTCTGGGACGCTGTCGACACCCTCGCTCAGTGGCGTCGTGCCCTCGCCCTCGGTGCCGGCGCCCCCGCCTTGCCCGTGGTCGCGCGCGTGCTCTCGGCGCTGGCCGACGACCTAGACGCCCCGGCCGCGGGCGCGGCCGTGCAGGCCTGGGTCGACGCCACGTTGGGCCACGACGCTCTGGCTGACGCCAGCGACGCCGAGGCCGCCCTCACCATGTATTCCGTGCTTGACGCTGCGCTCGGACTCGCGCTCTGACGGCACCCGGCGGGGGTGCGGTTTGGTCCACCACCGCAGGTCCTGGCGCGTCAGGCGTGCGGTGGTGGACCAAACCGCAACCGCGAGACCGGCCGAACGACAGGCCTAGCCGGTGTCGTCGCGCCGCTTGAGGTAGCGCTCGAACTCGCGCGCGATCGCCTCGCCGGAGGCCTCAGGCAGCTCGGAGGTGTCGCGGGTCTCCTCCAGCGAGCGGACGTAGTCGGCGACGTCCTCGTCCTCCTCGGCCAGCTCGTCGACGCCCCGCTCCCAGGCCCGAGCGTCCTCGGGCAGGTCACCCAGCGGGATCCCGGCCTGCAGCAGGTCCTCGAGCTGGCCCAGCAGCGCCAGCGTCGCCTTGGGGCACGGGGGCTGGGCGACGTAGTGCGGCACCGCCGCCCAGTAGGACACCGCCGGGATGTCGAGTCGCATGCAGGCGTCCTGGAACACGCCGACGATGCCGGTGGGGCCTTCGTAGGTCGACTGCTCGACCTTGAGCCGGTCCACCAGCTCCATCTCGGTCGCGGTGCCGGTGACCGGGATCGGTCGGGTGTGCGGGGTGTCGGCGAGCAAGGCACCCAGGGTGATCACCAGCTGACCGCCGAGGTCGTCGACCGCGGCCAGCAGCTCGGCGCAGAACAGCCGCCACTTCATGTTGGGCTCGATGCCGCGGATCAGGATCACGTCGCGGTCGAGCTCCGGGGGAGAGGCGACCGCGATCTGAGTGCCGGGCCAGGTCAGGCGCCGGTGGCCCCGCTCGTCGGTGCCGACCATCGGCCGGTTGACCTGGAAGTCGTAGAACTCGTCGGGGTCGATCGCGCCGACGACCCGAGCGTTCCAGACCTTCATCAGGTGGTCGACCGCGGACGAGGCGGAGTCGGCCGCGTCGTTCCACCCCTCGAAGGCCGCGATCACCACCGGGTCCACGAGCTCGGGCAGGTCGTCGATCTCGATCACCGACCCAGCCTATAGGCCGGGTCCGGTCCTGGACGGCGGGCCGCCCCTCGCGCCGCGGCGGCGGGGATTTCACCTGGGCGCGCAGCCGATGTCACGATCTGGGAATCCTGTCCGCCCCGTGGACGCTGTTCCTACGCTGGAGAGCCGGCGCCCGTGCCGGCCGCGAGAGGAGACATTGTGACCGACCTCGGTACCCCGTCCCTGCGACCTGACGTCACCGACACCCTGGTCGCCGCCCTGGGGTCACGGATCCTGGTCATCGACGGTGCGATGGGCACCGCCATCCAGCGCGACCGGCCCGACGAGGCCGGCTACCGCGGCGAGCGGTTCGCCGACTGGCCCAGCGACCTGCAGGGCAACAACGACCTGCTGACGCTGACCCAGCCCGACATCATCGCCGGCATCCACCGCGAGTACCTCGAGGCCGGCGCGGACATCATCGAGACCAACACGTTCAACGCCAACTCGGTCTCGCTCTCGGACTACCAGATGGCGGACCTGGCCTACGAGCTCAACCTCGCGGCGGCCCGGCTGGCCCGCAGCGTGTGCGACGAGCTCAGCACCCCGGAGCGGCCCCGCTACGTCGCCGGAGCCCTGGGCCCGACCACGCGGACCGCGTCGATCTCGCCGGACGTCAACGACCCCGCCGCCCGCAACGTGTCCTACGACCAGCTGGTCGCGGCGTACGCCGAGGCCGGCCGGGGCCTGCTCGACGGGGGCTCCGACCTCATCGTCATCGAGACGATCTTCGACACGCTCAACGCCAAGGCGGCGATCTTCGCGGTCGAGACCCTCTTCGAGGAGTACGGCCGTCGCTGGCCCGTGATCATCTCCGGCACCATCACCGACGCCTCGGGCCGCACCCTGTCGGGCCAGGTGACGGAGGCGTTCTGGGACTCGGTGCGGCACGCGCGCCCGATCGCGGTGGGGCTCAACTGCGCCCTCGGGGCCAAGGAGATGCGGCCCTACATCGCCGAGATGAGCCGGATCGCGGATTCCTTCGTCTCTTGCTACCCCAACGCCGGACTGCCCAACGCGTTCGGTGAGTACGACGAGGCGCCGGAGGAGACGGCCGCGATCATCGCGGAGTTCGCCGAGAGCGGCTTCGTCAACCTCGTCGGTGGCTGCTGCGGCACCACGCCGGCCCACATCGCCGCGATCGCTGGGGCTGTCGAGGGCAAGGCGGCCCGGACGCCGGCCGACGTCACGCCCGCCATGCGGCTCTCGGGCCTCGAGCCGTTCACGATCACCGACGAGACCCTGTTCGTGAACGTCGGCGAGCGCACGAACATCACCGGCTCCGCGAAGTTCCGCAACCTGATCAAGGCCGGCGACTACAACACCGCGCTGTCGGTCGCGGTCCAGCAGGTCGAGAACGGCGCCCAGGTCATCGACGTCAACATGGACGAGGGCATGATCGACGGCGTCGCGGCGATGGACCGCTTCACCAAGCTGATCGCCTCGGAGCCCGACATCAGCCGGGTCCCGATGATGGTCGACTCCTCCAAGTGGGAGGTGATCGAGGCCGGGCTGAAGAACGTGCAGGGCAAGCCGATCGTCAACTCGATCTCCATGAAGGAGGGCGAGGAGAAGTTCCGCGAGCAGGCCCGGCTGTGCCGTAAGTACGGCGCCGCCGCGGTCGTGATGGCCTTCGACGAGGACGGCCAGGCCGACAACCTCGAGCGCCGCAAGCAGATCTGCGAGCGGGCCTACCGGATCCTGGTCGACGAGGTCGACTTCCCGCCCGAGGACATCATCTTCGACCCCAACGTCTTCGCGGTCGCGACCGGCATCGAGGAGCACGCCTCGTACGGTAAGGACTTCATCGAGGCGACCCGCTGGATCAAGGCCAACCTGCCGGGCGCCAAGGTCTCCGGCGGCATCTCCAATGTGAGCTTCTCGTTCCGGGGCAACAACCCGGTCCGCGAGGCGATCCACGCGGTGTTCCTCTTCCACGCAATCGCCGCGGGGTTGGACATGGGCATCGTGAACGCGGGCGCCCTGGTGGTCTACGACCAGGTCGAGGCCGAGCTGCGCGAGCGGATCGAGGACGTCGTTCTCGACCGGCGTCCCGACGCGGCGGAGCGGTTGCTCGAGATCGCCGAGGAGCACAACCGCCAGGGTGAGGTCGTCGAGGTGACGGCCGAGGAGTGGCGCACCCTGCCGGTCGGTGAGCGGATCACCCACGCGCTGGTCAAGGGGATGGACGGGCACGTGGAGGCCGACACCGAGGAGCTTCGCCACGAGATCGCCGAGCGCGGCGGCCGACCGATCGAGGTCATCGAGGGCCCGCTGATGGACGGCATGGACGTCGTCGGTGACCTGTTCGGCGCCGGCAAGATGTTCCTGCCCCAGGTCGTGAAGTCGGCGCGGGTGATGAAGAAGGCCGTCGCCTACCTGATCCCCTTCATCGAGCAGGAAAAGCTGGACAACCCGGCCCTGGCCACCGTCAAGGAGACCAACGGCACGATCATCATGGCCACCGTCAAGGGCGACGTGCACGACATCGGCAAGAACATCGTCGGTGTGGTGCTGCAGTGCAACAATTACGAGGTCATCGACCTCGGCGTGATGGTGCCGGCTCAGAAGATCCTCGACGCCGCACTCGAGCACGACGCCGACATCATCGGGCTGTCAGGTCTGATCACGCCCTCGCTCGACGAGATGGTCAACCTGGCCTCCGAGATGCAGCGCCAGGGCCTCACCATCCCGCTGCTCATCGGCGGCGCCACCACCTCGCGCGCCCACACCGCGGTGAAGGTGGACCCCAAGTACGACGGCCCCGTGGTCTGGGTCAAGGACGCGTCCCGCTCGGTGCCCACCGCCTCCGCGCTGCTGCACGACGAGCGGCGTACCAAGCTGCTGGCCGACGTCAAGGAGGACTACGACGCGCTGCGGGTGCGGCACGCGGCCAAGGGCGACCGCAAGCTGCTCCCCTACGCCACGGCACAGGCGGCTGCGACCCCGGTGACGTGGGACTCCTACGTGCCGCCCGCGCCGCACCAGCCGGGCGTGCAGGTGCTCGAGGACTACGACATCGGCGAGCTGCGCGACTACATCGACTGGCAGCCGTTCTTCAACGCGTGGGAGATGAAGGGCAAGTTCCCCGACATCCTGAACAGCCCCACGGCCGGCGAGACGGCCCGCAAGCTGTACGACGACGCGCAGGCGATGCTCGACCAGATCATCGCGGAGAAGTGGCTCACCGCGAAGGGCGTCTTCGGCTTCTTCCCCGCGGCCGGCCAGGGTGACGACACCCTCGTGTACGCCGACGAGGAGCGCAGCGAGGTCGCCTGCACCCTGCACCACCTGCGCCAGCAGGGCGAGCACCGCGAGGGCGTGCCCAACCGCTCCTTGGCCGACTACGTCGCCCCGGTCTCGACGGGGCTGGCCGACCACGTGGGTGGGTTCGCGGTGACCGCGGGCATCGGGCTGTCCGAGCGGGTGCAGGCGTTCAAGGACGACCACGACGACTACAACGCGATCCTCGTGGAATCGCTGGCCGACCGTCTCGCCGAGGCGTTCGCGGAGCGGCTGCACCAGCGGGTGCGTACCGAGTTCTGGGGCCACGTCGACGGCGAGGACCTGACCAGCGAGGACCTGATCGCCGAGAGGTACTCCGGCATCCGGCCTGCGCCGGGCTACCCCGCCTGCCCCGACCACACCGAGAAGCTGACCCTGTGGGACCTGCTCGGGACCGAGAAGGCGGTCGGTATCACGCTGACCGAGTCGATGGCCATGTGGCCAGGGGCGTCGGTGTCCGGCTGGTACTTCAGCCACCCCAACGCGCAGTACTTCGTCGTGGGTCGGCTGGGCCGCGACCAGGTCGTGGACTACGCCGAGCGCAAGGGCTGGTCGCTGGCCGAGGCCGAGAAGTGGCTCTCACCCAACCTCGGCTACGACCCGGAGGACTGAGCTGAGCACCCCGGCGACACCCTGGGACGCAGTCCTGTGGGACATGGACGGCACCCTGGTCGACACCGAGCCGTACTGGATCGAGACCGAGCACGAGCTGGCCGCGACGTACGGCGGCACCTGGAGCCACGAGCACGCCCTCAACCTGGTCGGCAACGACCTGCTGTCCAGCGGGCGCTACATCCGCGAGCACATGGGCCTCCCGCTCTCGCCCGAGGAGATCGTGGACCGGCTGCTCGACGGCGTGGTGGCGCGGGTGCAGGAGAGCGTGCCGTGGCGGCCGGGCGCCGTCGAGCTGCTCACGTCGCTGCAGACCGCCGGGGTGCCGTGCGCGCTGGTGACCATGTCCTACGCCCGGTTCGTGGAGCCGATCCTGGCCCACCTCCCCGATCGCGTCTTCTCGGCCGTCGTGACCGGTGACCAGGTCACCCACGGCAAGCCACACCCGGAGCCTTATCTCAGGGCCGCGTCGCTGCTCGGGGTCGAACCGGGTCGGTGCCTGGCGATCGAGGACTCCGCGACCGGAGCCACGTCGGCCCGGGCCGCGGGGTGCACCGTGCTCGTGGTGCCGCTGCACGTGCCGGTCCCGACCGGTACGGCGCGCATCTTCGCCCCCACCCTGACGGGGATGGGCGTGCACGACCTTCCCTTCCGTGGCTGAGACCCACGTCGACGGCCCGGTCGGCCGCACCCTGGCGCGGGCCGATCGTCACCGGTCCGGTGACGAGCCCGGAGCCCGCGTGACCGGGCCGGCGCCGGACGGCCCCGGGTCGGGCAGCGGCGGGGGAGTGCCGCCGTACGTCGGGCAGATCGCCTGGTGGGCGCACCACGAGCAGAGCCGGCTGGGCCGGGGCCGCCAGTCGGCGGTGGCGGTGGCCTCCTGGATCGCGGCCCAGATCGCCTCCACCTTGCGCCGGGTGGCCTCGAGGTCCTGCTCGTCGGGTTCGTAGCGCACGATCTCGCCACTGCCCAGGTAGACCAGCTGCAACATCGTGGGCAGCACACCGTGCAGGCGCCACCACACGAGCGCGTAGAACCTCATCTGGAACAGCGCCCGCTGCTCGAACCCGACCGCCGGGGCCCGGCCCGTCTTATAGTCGACGATCCGCACCGCTCCGTCGGGCGCCACGTCCACCCGGTCCACGAACCCCCGCAGCAGCAGCCGGGACTCCAGCAGGTGCTCGACGTACACCTCTCGCTGCGCCGGCTCGAGCCGACGCGGGTCCTCCAGCGTGAAGTAGCGCTCCAGCACGGCGGCGCACGACGCCAGCCAGTCGGCTCCGGCGTCCGCGGTGTCCGTCCCGTCGTGGTGGGCGCCGTCGTCGTGGGCGCCCGCGCCGGCCCCGACGACCTCCGCGAGCCCGGGTTCCTGCTCCAGCACCAGCTCCCACGACGGGAGGAGCAGCCCGCGGGCCGCCTCGGGCGTACGCCGTTCCGCGGGCAGGTCGAAGAGGTCCTCGAGCACCTTGTGGACCAGCGTCCCGCGGGCCATCGCGGGGGACGTGGCCTCGGGCAGCCGGTCGATGGTGCGGAACCGGTAGGCCAGCGGGCACGCCAGGAATTCCGCGGCCCGGCTCGGCGACAACGCCCCGAGCACCTCGACTCCGTCCACTGGGGTCGACACCCGCTCCGCGGGGGAGCCGGGCGCGACAGCCGGCGGGGTCGGCGGGGTGGGCATGGCCGCAGGCTAGGCGACGACGGCGACAGTCCCGGCCCGGGTGCGGTCGGCTAGCCTCGAGAAGTGCCCACAGCCGACAGTCCCCAGCCGGCGACGACCACGGGTGCCCCCGGTCCCACCGGTGGGGAGGGTAGTCCGCGCCGACCCCGCCCGGCCGGCACCTTCAAGATCGGCACCGTCGCCGGCAGCGACGTGCTGGTGTCGTCGTCCTGGTTCCTGGTCGCCGGCCTGATCGCCGTCGTCATGGCGCCGCGGGTGGAGCAGCTGGCCCCGGGCCTGGGGCCGGCGAAGTACCTCGCCGGGTTCGCCTTCGCGGTCATCCTCTACCTCTCGATCCTGCTCCACGAGGCCTCCCACGCGTTCATGGCCCGGCACTTCGGCTACCCCGTCAGCTCGATCACCCTGCACTTCCTGGGCGGGATGACCGCCGTCGAGGGTGAGGCCCGCCGCCCGCGACAGGAGTTCCTGATCGCCGTGGTCGGTCCGTTGACGTCGATCGCGGTCGGCCTGGTCGCACTGGGGCTGTGGTTCCTCGAGCCCGAGGGGCTGCTGCTGATGGCCGTCGAGGGACTGGCCGGAGCCAACCTCCTGGTAGGGGTGCTCAACCTGGTCCCGGGACTGCCGCTCGACGGCGGCCGGGTCCTCAAGTCCGCCGTGTGGGGACTCACCGGGGACATGCACCGCGGCACCATCGTGGCCGGCTGGGGCGGTCGGATCGCCGCGGGGCTGGTGCTGCTGTGGCCCGTCGCCCAGTCGACGCTCTTCGGGACCAGCGCCAACCTGCTCGACTTCGTGCTGGCCTTCATCGTGGCCACGTTCCTGTGGTCCGGCGCCACCGCCGCGATCACCTCCGCCCGGCTCCGCCGCCGCCTGCCCCAGCTCGTGGCCCGCGACCTGGCCCGGCGTGCGCTGTCGGTGCCCGAGGACCTGCCCCTCTCCGAGGCCGTGCGCCGGGCCCGGGAGGCCGACGCCGGCGGCATCGTGACCGTGACCCGCGATGGCGTGCCCGTCGGGATGGCCAGTGAGGCGGCGATCGCGGCCACCCCGGAGGACCGCCGACCCTGGATCCCGACCTCGCCCGGGGCGCGCCCGGGCGAGGGCCTGCAGCTACCGGTGGGCATCGACGGGGAGGCCCTGGTCGAGGCGATCACCCGCACCCCGGCCACCGAGTACCTCCTGGTGGAGCCCGACGGGGCCGTGTACGGCGTGCTGTCGACCGCCGACGTCGACCGCGCGTTCCGGCGTACCGTCGGCTGAGCGGGTCGGCGCCGTTCACTAGGATCCGGCCCATGTCCCACGCGCCGCCCGCCCTTCCCCTCGACCCCGCACCGCCCACCACCGCTGTGGTCGATGCCGGCACCGACGTCGACCACGAGGCCTGGTCGGGCGTGCACCGCGGGCCGCTGCGAGCCGGTGAGTGGGTGCGCCTGGTGGACCAGAAAGGCCGCAAGCACAACTTCGCCCTCGAGCCCGGCAAGCGGTTCTTCTCCAACCGCGGTCATCTCGAGCACGACGACCTGATCGGGCGTGAGGAAGGGTTCGCGGTGCCGTCCTCGGCGGGCGGGGAGTACCTCGTCTTCCGGCCGCTGCTCTCGGAGTTCGTGGTGTCGATGCCCCGGGGCGCGGCCGTGGTCTACCCCAAGGACGCCGCCCAGATCGTGGCGATGGCCGACATCTTCCCCGGGTGCCACGTCGTGGAGGCCGGCGTCGGCTCGGGCGCCCTGACCTGCTCATTGCTGCGCGCGGTAGGACCGCGCGGTCGGGTCTCGTCGTTCGAGCGCCGCGAGGACTTCGCCGACGTCGCCCGCCGCAACGTGACCCAGTTCTTCGGCGGTGACCACCCGGCGTGGCAGCTGACGCTGGGGGACCTCAGCGAGGCCCTGCCCGCCTCCGGCGAGCAGTGCGACCGCGTCATCCTGGATATGCTGGCCCCCTGGGAGTGCCTGGACGCCGCCGCGCAGGCCCTGCGGCCGGGGGGCATCGTGTGTGCCTACGTCGCCACCACCACCCAGCTGTCCCGGTTCGTGGAGACGGTGCGGCTGCACGGCGGTTTCACCGAGCCGAAGGCCTGGGAGTCGCTGGTGCGTGACTGGCACGTCGAGGGCCTCGCCGTCCGCCCCGACCACAAGATGATCGGCCATACCGCGTTCTTGGTCACCGCCCGCCGGATGGCTCCCGGTGAGCGGCCACCGCGCAAGACCCGTCGCCCCGCTCCCGGGGCCTACGGTCCCGACTACACCGGTCCGCGTCCTGCCGAGGTGCCCGAGCCTGCTGATGACGTCGCGGGGGACCTGCCGGCCGACTGACTGCGGTTTGGTCCACCACCGCGGCCTCACGGGGCCGGTTCCTGCGGTGGTGGACCAAACCGCGGACCGCGACCACCAGCGAAGCGGGACAGCTCGGCAACCGAAACGTGACCAACACCCGAAATTCTCACCCGCACGGCGCCGACCGCACAGGTAGGGTCGAGAACTACAGGAGGTGACGCTGATGTCCACATCAGAAGGCGTTCCCAGCACGGGGGGCAAGAGCCCTGAGGAGCTCGCGAGCCAGGTGCGCTTCCTGGAGTCCGAGATCGGTGAGCTGCGACGGCGGCTGACCGAGTCGCCGATGCAGCCGCGGGGTCTCGAGGTCCGCCTCGCCGACGCGCAGCGGTCATTGTCGGCCGTGACGTCTCAGAACGAGCGCCTCGCGACGACGTTGCGCGAGGCCCGCGAGCAGATCATGAAGCTCAAGGAGGAGGTCGACCGGCTGGCTCAGCCGCCGGCCGGCTTCGGCACCTTCCTGTCCCGCAACGACGACGACTCCGTCGACGTGTTCACCGGTGGTCGCAAGCTCCGTGTCAACGTCAGCCCGGGCGTCGAGCTCGACGGGCTGCGCCGCGGCCAGGAGGTCATGCTCAACGAGGCGCTCAACGTCGTCGCAGCGCTGGCCTTCGAGGAGGTCGGCGAGGTGGTGATGTTCAAGGAGCTGTTGGCCGACGGCGAGCGGGCCCTGGTCATCGCCAACGCTGACGAGGAGCGCGTCGTACGTCTCGCCGAGCCGTTGCGGGGAGGCAAGATCCGGGCCGGTGACAGTCTGCTGCTCGACTCACGGGCCGGCTACGTCTACGAGAAGGTGCCGAAGTCCGAGGTCGAGGAGCTCGTCCTCGAGGAGGTCCCCGACATCGACTACAGCGACATCGGTGGTCTGTTCGGGCAGATCGAGACCATCCGCGACGCGGTGGAGCTGCCCTACCTGCACCCCGAGCTGTTCATCGAACATGAGCTGAAGCCGCCCAAGGGGGTGCTGCTCTACGGCCCGCCCGGTTGCGGCAAGACGCTGATCGCCAAGGCGGTCGCGAACAGCCTGGCCAAGAAGGTCGCGGCGAAGACCGGCCAGGAGGGGAAGTCCTACTTCCTCAACATCAAGGGTCCCGAGCTGCTGAACAAGTACGTCGGCGAGACGGAGCGGCACATCCGACTGGTGTTCCAGCGGGCCCGTGAGAAGGCCAGCGAGGGCACCCCGGTCATCGTGTTCTTCGACGAGATGGACTCCCTGTTCCGCACCCGCGGCTCCGGGGTCTCCTCCGACGTCGAGAACACCATCGTGCCGCAGCTGCTCAGCGAGATCGACGGTGTCGAGCTGCTCGAGAACGTTCTGGTCATCGGCGCCTCCAACCGTGAGGACATGATCGACCCGGCCATCCTGCGTCCCGGCCGCCTCGACGTGAAGATCAAGATCGAGCGGCCCGACGCCGAGTCGGCACGCGACATCTTCAGCAAGTACCTCACCGCCCGCCTGCCGCTGCACGCCGACGACCTGGCCGAGTTCGGTCACGACCGCGAGGCCACCGTGGCCGGGATGATCCAGGCCACGGTGGAGCGGATGTACACCGAGACCGAGGAGAATCGGTTCCTCGAGGTGACCTACGCCAACGGCGACAAGGAGGTCCTTTACTTCAAGGACTTCAACTCCGGCGCCATGATCCAGAACATCGTCGACCGGGCGAAGAAGTCCGCCATCAAGGACCTGCTCACCCTGGGCCAGCGTGGCATCCGGGTGGAGCACCTGATGTCGGCCTGCTTCGACGAGTTCAAGGAGAACGAGGACCTACCCAACACCACCAACCCCGACGACTGGGCCAGGATCAGTGGCAAGAAGGGTGAGCGCATCGTGTTCATCCGCACCCTGATCCAGAGCAAGCAGGGCACCCAGCCCGGGCGCAGCATCGACACCGTGGCCAATACCGGCCAGTACCTCTGACGTGCCAGCCGGGTGGCGGGCGGGCCACCCGGCGGCAGCGGTCCTCGCCGTCGCGCAATCGGTGGACCCCGACGGGGGCGATGACGCAAGGCGCCTACCCTCGCCTGCATGGCCAGCCCCCGACCCCCCCGCGTCATGGGCATCGAGACCGAATACGGGGTCTGGTCGCCGACGGAGCCGGGTGCCAACCCGATGCTGCTGTCCAGCCAGGTGGTCAACAGCTACGCCAATTCACGTGCCCGGACCAAGCGGCCACGGTGGGACTACGAGGACGAGGCACCGCTGCGAGACGCCCGGGGCTTCGAGCTGGCACGAAGCGCCGCCCACCCCAGCCAGCTCACCGACCGGCCCGACGTCGCGGCCTCGCGGCAGCAGACGACCAGCGGCACGAACGGCGCGGAGCCCGCGAC
>JAJAYJ010000127.1 GCA_026786275.1 Nocardioides sp.
ACGCCGCGCACGGCGCGCGGGACTCGGACGCCGACCACCGCCGGCGGTGACCTGGCCGGCGCGCTGCGGACCTTCGCGGCCCGGCGACCCCGGCCGGGCCTGCGGGTGGTGGTCTCCGACCTGGTCGAGACCGACGGTCGGGTCGAGCGGCCCTTCGGTTGGGAGGTACCGCTGCGTCGGATGGCCGCCACCCACGAGACGTTGGTCGTCGAGGTGGTCGACCCCCGCGAGCTGGAGCTGCCCGACGTCGGCTCGATCACCCTGGTCGACCCGGAGTCCGGCCGCCGGCGTGACGTGTGGACCTCCGACCGGGCGCTGCGTACCGCCTACATGGACGCCGCGGCCGCGCACCGGGTGGCCGTGGCCGAAGCGGTCCGGTCGGCCCGGGCGGGGCATGTCACGCTGCGCACCGACCGGGACTGGGTGCGCGACCTTGCCCGGCACGTCTCCGGCCCGCGCCGGCCCGCCCGCGCCCGCCGGGTCGTCGGGGGTGCCGGGTGAGCCTCGCGTCCCCGGTGTGGCTGTGGGTGCTGGTGCCGGTCGCGCTGCTCGCCGCGGCGTACGTCGCCCAGCAGCGCCGCCGCAGCGGGTACGCCGTCCGGTTCGCGACGCTGCCGATGCTCGAGACCCTGCTGCCCCGCCGGCCCGACTGGCGCCGGCACCTGCCCGCGGCGCTGGTGCTGCTCAGCTTCGCGGCCCTGGTCGTGGCCCTGTCGCGGCCCCAGGTCGAGACCCAGGTGCCGGCCGAGCGGGCCACCGTGATGGTGGTCGTCGACGTGTCGCTGTCGATGCGGGCCGTCGACGTGGCCCCTGACCGGATCACCGCCGCGCGGACGGCCGCGCAGGGGTTCATCCTGGGCCTGCCCGCGGGGTTCAACGTCGGCGTGGTCTCGTTCGCGGGCGCGGCGACGGTGCTGGACGCACCCGGGCCCGACCGGGACGCCGCGGTGGCCGCGCTGGACCGGCTGCAGCTCGACGAGGGCACCGCGATCGGTGACGGCGTGCTGACCTCCCTGGCCCAGATCGACGCCCTCGCCGCGCAGACCCCCGACACCAGCGAGCCCGTGCCCGCCCAGGTCGTGCTGCTCAGCGACGGCACCAACACGGTCGGCCGCCCCGTCGAGCAGGCCGTCGCCGCAGCCGTCGAGGACGGCGTCCCGGTCTCGACCATCGCCTACGGCACGCCGGAGGGCACCGTGACCGTGGACGGTCAGACCATCCCGGTCCCGGTCGACATCGAGGCGCTCGCCGCGCTGGCCGACCGCACCGGGGGTCGGGCCTACGAGGCCGAGACCGCCGACCAGCTGAGCCAGGTGTACGCCGACATCCAGTCCTCGATCGGCTTGCGCTCCGAGCAGCGCGACGTCACGCCGTACGCCGTGGGCCTCGGGCTGCTGCTCGGCATGCTGGGGGCGGCCGGGTCGCTGCGCTGGTCCTCGCGCATCCCCTGACCGGTCCTCCTAGGGTGTCGGCATGCAGATTGGTGCGCACGTCGACCAGACCGACCCGCTCGCGGAGGCCGCGGCCCGCCAGGCGCCCCTGGTGCAGTTCTTCCTGGGTGACCCGCAGGACTACCACGGCCCCGAGATCCGCTACGCCGGCGGCGCCGAGGCGCTCAAGGCCGACGCCGAGGCCGCGGGCGTCGACCTCTACGTGCACGCGCCCTACATCGTGAACGTCGCGACGACCAACAACCGGATCCGGATCCCGAGCCGCAAGCTGCTGCAGCAGCACCACGACGCGGCCGCCTCGATCGGCGCGAAGGGCCTGATCGTGCACGGCGGCCACGTGAACAAGGCTGACGACCCCGCGAAGGGGTTCGACAACTGGCGCAAGGCGATCGAGGCGACCGACCTCACGATCCCGCTGCTGATCGAGAACACCGCGGGCGGCGACAACGCGATGACCCGCTACCTGGACCGGATCGCCCGGGTCTGGGACGCGATCTCGTCGACCGAGCAGGCCGACATGGTCGGCATCTGCCTGGACACCTGCCACGCGCACGCGGGCGGCAACGACCTGGAGACCATCGTCGAGGACGTGCTGGCCATCACCGGTCGGATCGACCTGGTGCACGGCAACGACAGCCGCGACGCCTTCGACTCCGGGGCCGACCGGCACGCCAGCTTCGGGGCGGGCCAGATCGACCCCGACCTGCTGGCCGGGGTGGTGCGGGCCGCGAACGCCCCGGTGATCTGCGAGACCCCCGGTGGCGCGGCCGAGCACGCGGCCGACTTCGCGTGGCTGCGCGAGCGGTGGTGAGCCTGACCCAGGAGTTCGCCGACCGGGTCCGCGTCGCGGCCGAGGGCACGCCGTACGCCGTGACCGACGTGGAGGGTGGCTTCGACCTACGCCTGGAGCTGGTCGACGCGCAGTGGTGGGGCGTCCTGAACCGGGCCGGCCTCAGGCGGACCTTCACGCACGAGGTCCGCATCGACGAGACGGACCGGTCGTTCTCGGTCACCGATGTCTCCCGTGACCTGGAGTGGGTCGCGGGCACGCCCCGGATCTCGGCGCGCGGGGGCTTCCAGCGGGGCCGGATCCTCTCCCGGCGACGCGAGACGATCTGGGCGTTCGACGACTCCGGCCGCCCGGCGAAGGTCGTCGACTACCGCTTCGACTCCGAGGAGGGGCGGGACCTGGCCGTCACGGTCGGCCGCCGGCTGGAGCTGACCCAGCACCGGGGCACCGCGGAGCGGATGGGGCTGGTGATGGGGGTGATCGGCGGCGCCGGCGCGGTGCTCACGGTGCTGGTGCTGCTCGTGTTGCTGTTGCTGGGCAGGTTCTGAGCAGGGCCCAGGCCGGGCCGTGGGCGGCCACGACGTCGCTCGTCTGGGCGTGCATGTCATGGTGGCGACATGAGTACCCCTGATGCCTCGTTCCCCGTCACCCCCGTCGTGGTGGTCACCGGTGCCAACGGCCTGGTGGGCGCCCGGGTCTGCACCGCACTGGTCGAACGCGGCGCCCACGTGCGGGCCGTCGTACGCCGCCCCGGCACCGCGCCTGTGCTGTCGGGCGTCGAGGAGCGAGTCGGCGACTTCACCGACCCCGACGTCGCGGCCGACCTGGTCGTGGGCGCCGACGCGGTGGTCACGACCGTGCACCCGATGGCCAGCGACCGGGAGACCCAGCACCGGATCGGCGTGGAGGGTACGCCGAGGCTGGCCCGGGCCGCGGCCCAGGCCCGCGTGGCCCGGCTGGTGCACGTCTCGACCGCAGCCGTCTACGACCGGAGCCCGGGCGTCGGCGACGTGGACGAGTCCTCGGCCCTGGTGGGCGACGACGGTGGCACGTACGCCGTCACCAAGCGCGACACCGACGCCGCCCTGGCCCAGGTGGAGGGCATCACCCGGGTACTGCTGCGCCCGCCGGCCATCCTCGGCGCCGGCGAGACCTCGGTGTGGAACTCGCTGCGGCCCGCCGCGATGCGCGAGGACGAGCAGGAGCGGCACGCGGTGCCCGACCAGCGCTTCGCCTGGGTACACGTCGACGACCTGGCCGACCTGGCCGCCGACGTCGCCACCGGCCGCGTGCCCGACGCCACCGCCGGCGACCCCGCGACCGGCCCGGTCGCCGGTGGCTGCACGGTTCTCAACGTGGCCGCCGGCCCGGCCACCCAGCGCGACTACGTCGACACGGTCTGCGGCGCGCTCGGCGTGGAGCCGGTCTGGGACGACGGTGAGCCCTGGACCGGGCAGATCAGCGCCGACCGGGCCCGCGCCTGGGGCTGGAGCCCGACCGTCGACCTCAGCGGTGCGCTGGCCGAGATCGACGCGGGCCTGCGCGCCTGAGCCACGGGCTAGGTTCACCCGCATGCAGATCGACGTGGGACCGCACACCTTCGACGTGCTGGTGCAGGGCGATCGGGACGCGCCCGTCGTGGTGCTGCTGCACGGCTTCCCGCAGTCGGCGCACAGCTGGCGCCTCGTGCTGCCGTACCTGGGCGACTACCGGGTCGTGGTGCCCGACCAGCGGGGCTACTCGCCCGGCGCCCGGCCCGACGACGTCGAGGCCTACCGGATCGGTGAGCTGACCGGCGACGTGCTCGGCCTGCTCGACGCCCTCGAGGTGGACCGGGCCCACGTGGTCGGCCACGACTGGGGCGCGGCCGTGGCCTGGCAGGTCGGGGCCCGGCACCCCGAGCGGGTCCATACTCTCACCGCGGTCTCGGTGCCGCACCCGCTCGCGTTCGTGCAGGCCCTGCGCACCGACCCCGAGCAGCGGGAGGCCTCGCTCTACATGCGGACCTTCTCCGAGCCCGGGCACGACCAGGTGCTGCTGGCCGACGACGGCGCGGCCTTCCGCGAGGTCTTCGGCGCCACTCCGGCGGGCGTCGACGTGGACCACATGCTCGACCGGGCCCGGGAACCGGGCGCGCTGGCGGCCTGGCTGGGGTGGTACGCCGCGCAGCGTCTCGCCGACGTGCAGGACACGCCGTCGATCACCGTGCCCACGCTGCACGTGTGGTCGGATGCCGACCGGGCGCTGCGTGCCGCCGGCGCCAAGGCCACCGGCGACTTCGTGGACGCGGCGTACCGCTTCGAGGTGCTGCCCGGCGTCTCGCACTGGATCCCGGAGGAGGCTCCCGACGCACTGGCCGGACTGCTGCTGCAGCACCTCGCGCAGGACCCGACCGAATGATCACCGGTTCCGATCCGGGTCCGCCACGACACCGCGGCCCCGGACGGGACGGGTCAGACCGGGTCCCCGCTCGGCACCAGCGCGGCCAGCACGCCACCGGCGACAGCGTCACGGCGTAGGTCGTCGCGGCTGGTAGTGCCGTCGTCGGCGACCGCCGACTCCACCACCAGCACCGCGGTGTCACCGCTCGCCACCGCCCGGGCCAGCCACTCGGGGTCGAGATCGGTGATCGCGATCCGGCTGGCGCCCATCCGCTCGCTGATCATCACCAGCAGCTCGGCGGTGGTCGGGCTGAGCCGGGTCAGCAGGCAGCCGTTGGCCGCCTGCAGGTCGAGCTCGTCGGTCTGCTCCACGCCCACGAAGCCGCGGAGCACGAAGAGCGCCTTGAGCGCATCGCGGGCACCGCCACCGGTGCGGATCGGCAGCGGAGGCAGCTGCACCACCAGGAAGTCGGGCTTGGTGTGGGTGGCCCAGCGGTAGCCCGGCGCAGGCTGCTCGTCGCTCATGCTCTCAGCCTCGCAGCACCCGGAAAGCCGGCCGCAACCAGCCGCGCGACGTTTTCGTGGTGCCACACCGCGACCTGGGTGGGCTGGTCGTCCTACGGTGCAGGCATGACTGCACGCCGCTGGGTCGTCGCCGCCGAGCAGATGTGGGAGCGGGCCCGGGGCCGCAGCGGCTCCGAGGCGCCGGCCCACTTCCGGATCGAGGCCTACGGCGGGCACGGCAGCGCCGAGGGCGTGGTGGTGCGGGGCCGGGTGCTGGACGACCCGCCGCTCTCGGAGGCGGTCGAGGGCGAGGGTGTGGGGGCCGCGCTGCGGCGTACGCTGCGCAGCTTCGTCAGCGACGAGCAGGCCGGGGTGCCGCTGCGGGTGACCGTGGCCGGGGCGAGCGTGGAGACGGCCAGCGACGCCGAGGGCTACTTCCGGGCCCGGCTGCAGCCCGACGCCGACGCGCTCACCAGTCCCTGGACCATCGGCACGGTCGAGCTCGCGGGCGCCTACCGCGGCCTGAGCGATCCGCACACCACGACGTACGACGTGCGGGTGGCGGGGCCCGACGCGACCTTCGGCGTGGTCTCCGACATCGACGACACCATCCTGGAGACGGGGGCGCAGCGGGTGGGCCGGATGATCGTGGCGACCCTGACCGGCTCGGCGCTGACCCGTACACCGTTCCCGGGCGCGGCCGAGCTCTACCGTGACCTCGCGGCCGAGGTGAACCCGGTCTGCTACGTCTCGTCGAGCCCGTGGAACCTGCACACCTTCCTGATGGCCTTCCTGCGGCACCGCGCCTTTCCGCTCGGCCCGGTGCTGCTGCGCGACCTGCTGGGCAGCGGCGGCGGGCGGGGGCAGAAGCACGGGCGGATCCAGGAGGTGCTGGACCTGCACCCGCACCTGCGGTTCGTGCTGATCGGGGACTCCGGTGAGAAGGATCCCGAGATCTACGCCGACATCGTGCAGGCCAACCCCGACCGGATCCTGGCGGTCTACATCCGTGAGGTCCGTCTGGACCCCGGTGACGGACGCGTCGAGAAGGTCTCCGACCCCTGGGCCCACGAGGTGCCGTTCGTGCTGGCCGCCGACTCCGACGCCGTACGCCGCCACGCTGGTGGTCTCGGGTTGCTTTGAGAGGTCCTCCGGGTGGGGTGGCCTCCGGGACATGGGCCTTGTACCGATCAGGGACGCGGTGCCACGATGACGAATAGCGTTAAGGAGGAGCACCATGTCCATGCTGCGAGACATCCGCGGCAAGCTCGGCTGGCACCGATGGGGACCTGTCACCGGAGACGTCGCGGGAGCACACCACCAGTGCACCTACTGCGACAAGGTCAGGTCGGTCGATACCGGACGTCCGCCGGACGCACAGGACCAGCAGGGCATCCACTTCTAGCGTCAGGACGAGCCTGGAGCGACCGGGCCTAGCATCGACGACGTGCCCTCCTGCCTGCTGGCCGTCACGATCGACGCGCACGACCCTGCGCGTCTCGCGGGCTTCTGGGCTGGGCTCCTGGGAGCGCAGGTTGTCGAGGACCGGCGCGGTGCACTGGTGCCCGGGTCCGCCACCCGGGTGGGCCTGCGGTTCGCACCCAGCACGTCGGAGAAGGCCGGCCTGGAGCGGGTGCACCTGCACCTGACCAGCACCAGCCCCGGTGACCAGGAGCAGACGGTCGCCGCGGCGCTCGAGCTGGGTGCCCGGCACCTCGACGTCGGCCAGCACCCGGCGGAAGGACACGTCGTCCTCGCAGACCCGGAGGGCAACGAGCTCTGCGTGATCGAGCCCGGCAACTCGTTCGTGGCCGGGTGCGGCCTCCTGGGCGAGGTGGCCTGCGACGGCACCCGGCAGGTCGGCCTGTTCTGGGCCGAGGCACTGGGCTGGCCGCTGGTCTGGGACGAGGGCCAGGAGAGCGCGATCCAGTCCCCGCAGGGTGGCACCAAGGTGGCGTGGGGCGGCCCACCCGTGGCACCGAAGCGGGGCCGGAACAGGCAGCGCTTCGAGGTCACCCTGGCCGGCGACCTGACGGCCGAGGCCGACCGCCTGGTCAGGCTCGGCGCGAGCCGGCTGCCCAGCAACGCGTACGGCGACCTCGAGCTGGCCGACCCGGACGGCAACGAGTTCAGGCTCCGGCACGCGGATCAGCCGGCGTGACGACTGACATCCACCCCTGATCCTGGCGGCCGGGGCACGCGCACCGTCCCCGGAGGTCCGGTTCGTCGTCCTGCTCGGTGCCGACGTCTGGACCCTGCTGGTCATGGTGTTCGCGGGTCTTCCTCCCGTTCGTGGGCGACTCACGGCGGGAGAGGCGGGTGTCGGGCTGCTGCTCACCACGCTCCCGCTTGTGGTGTCCCTCTGGCTCGCCTTCTGGTGGTACCTGTCGATGGGCTGACCCACCACACCGGGGGCGTCGGCCCGGCCGCTGACCGAGCACGGTCACACCCGGCTCGGCTCACGCGTCAGTGCAGCAAGGAGCAGAGGTGGAAGGGTGGCAGCCATGGACCAGACGGACCTGTTCGAGGTCGAGCGACCGCGCCTGCGGCAGCTCGCGGGCCGGGTGCTCGGGGACCACGCCGAGGCCGAGGACATCGTGCAGCAGGCCTGGCTTCGGCTGCACCGCACGGACGCCGAGATCGAGAGCCTTCCAGCCTGGCTGACCACCGTCACCACCCGGCTGTGCCTCGACCGGCTGCGCTCCCGCACCCCGGTGCCCGTCGAGGAGGTCGCGCCTGGTGACACCGTCGATGATCCCGCCGACGAGGTCGTGCTCGCCGACACCGTCGGCCTGGCCCTGCACGTCGTGCTGGACCGACTCTCCCCGCGCGAACGGGTCGCCTTCGTGCTGCACGACAGCTTCGGCTTCGAGTTCCCGACCATCGCCGCGGTCCTCGACACCTCGCCTGCGGCCGCGCGCAAGCTGGCCTCGCGGGCCCGCGCCAAGGTCGCCCAGCCCCGTCCCGAGGACGGCCTGGCCGACTGGGCGGTGGTCGACGCGTTCATGGCCGCCGCCAAGGGCGGTGACCTCGACCGGTTGCTGCGGCTGCTCGCGCCTGACGCCACCGTGAGCGCCGACGACGCCGCGGTCCTGGCCGGCACCCCGAGCCACCTCGAGGGTCGCGAGGAGGTCGCGACGTTCTTCCACGGCAGCGCCGCGGCCGCGCTCCCGGTCTTCGTCGGCGACCGGCCCGGGACGGCGTGGTTCCACCTCGGCGAGGCCAAGGTCGTCTTCGACTTCACCGTCGAGGACGGGCTGGTGCACGCCATCACCTTCCGGGCCGCGCCCGACGTGCTGTCGGGCGTCGTACGCCGCGACGGCGGCCGGCCACGCAGCTGACCGTCACCCTCGACTCGGCCGCATCGTCAGGACATCACGACACCCATCGAAGCTGGAGACGACCATGAAGACCATGACCTGCCAGGTCCTCGGAGGCCCCTGCGACCTGGCGCACCACGGTGAGAGCGCCGACGACGTCATCAACGCCCAGGACCGCCACCTCAAGGAGGCGGAGAAGGCCGGCGACGCGACCCACCAGGAGGCCCGCGACGCCATGAAGAGCCGCTGGCGGCACCCCAAGAAGTCCATGGGTTGGTACCGCGACACCAAGCAGGCCTTCGCCGACCTGCCCGAGGACTGAACCCCCGCACCCGTGCGCCGCGACCCCCGGCCCGTCCCCGTAGGCTCCGGGGCCTGCCTGCACGACGGGCGGGGAGACGAGGAGCGCGGACATGGTGGCCAGCAGGTCAGCCCGGGAGCGCAAGGCCTCGTCCGAGGCCGGCCCGCTCGCGCGGGTGAAGATCGACCTCGACGAGCAGCAGCAGTTCGTCTACAAGATCAGCTGCTCGATCTGCGTGGCCAAGGGCCGGCGCAGCTGGTCGGCCTACCGCCCCGGCGGCGACAACGGCTTCATGGCCGCGATGGACCGGTGGATCTTCCACCTGGTCGAGAAGCACCCCGGTGCCGAGGCGCCGTGCCTCGCGTATCTGGGTGAGGCGCAGCAGCGCCTTCACGAGCGGCGCGAGGGCTGACGCGTCGTACGGGCGCGGTGTCGGTGTCGGTGTCGGTGTCGGTGTCGGTGTCGACGACCATGCTGGACACATGACGGCCGCGACGACGTTGACCCGGTTTGCTGCGATCGTGAACGCTCGTGAGTGGGACCAGCTCCCAGGGATCCTCACGGAGGACTTCGTGGCGCACTTGGTACACACGGGAGAAACCCTCGACCGCGACGGTTTCGTGGCGCTCAACCGCGACTACCCGATCGTGGTCCGTTTCCTCGTCGAGGACATGGTGTCCAGCGGTGATCGTGCCGTCCTCCGGGCACGGGTGACGGACGGGCAGCAGACCTGGCACGTCGCGTCGTTCGCCACCGTGGCCGCCGACGGTCGGCTATGTGACCTTGTCGAGGTGTGGGCCGACGGCGCCAGCCAGCCGCCCGATCACCGAGCGTCAGGCGCAGACGCCTGAGCTCGAGACACAGACCTCGCGACCAACCGAAGCAGTGACCGAAGGGGCTTGGCCCGAAGCGCGACTCATTCCACCTCCCGGGATCTCTGGCGCCTCCGGCAAGGTCGGGACCGTCATCGAGTCCCCTTCGTGCTGGGCGACGAGCGTCGGTACCCCGACGGACCTATCCGGCTGACTCGCGGGTCACGGGCCTGGACGGCACGTGTCGAGGTGGAGACGGGCAAGAGCGGGCGGCAGAGGTGAGTGCGTTGAGGAGGGAGAGCTCGGGACCGGAAAGCCAAGCGTCCCACCGGCATCAGGCTGGTCTCGTCTCGCTCTCGGTGGTGTGACCCTCGATTAGTCTGCGCACGTGGCAGACCTGGGATCCGTCGCCTGGCCGCCGATGCCGATCAGGACCGAGCGGCTCGTGCTCCGTGAGCCCGAGGCCCGGGACCGTGCCGCGGTCATCGAGCTGTTCGCCTCGCCGGAGGTGGGCACCTACACCGGTGGCCCTCGACCGCGTGACGAGCTCGAGCGTGCGGTGCCTGCGGTGCCCAGGCGGCGTTCGGGCTTCTTCGTGGTCGATCTCGCTGCAGCGATGATCGGCATCGTGACGCTCGACCGGCGCGACGCAGAGCGCACGGGTCACATCCGTCCCGATGGCGGGGAGGCCGAGCTGGGCTACCTGTTCCTGCCCGAGGCGTGGGGATGCGGGTACGCCGCCGAGGCGTGCGCAGCGGCACTCGACTGGTTCGCCGGCGCGCTTCCCGGCGAGCCGGTGGTGCTCACCACCCAGAGCGCCAACCAGCGCTCGATGCGCGTCGCGGCAAAGCTGGGGTTCGCCGAGGTGGGGCGGTTCGAGGAGTACGGCTCCGAGCAGTGGTTCGGCGCGTGGTCCTCGCTCACGCCGTCCGGGTGAGCTCGTCCTCGACGGCGCGGCGGATCCACCAGGCCAGCGCGTGAACCGTCTCTCCCGTCACGACGGTGACCCCGACGTCTGACGGGGTGCATGTGCCCGATCGGTCCGCTCATCGGTGAGCCGTGCGCCGGCTGGCGGTGGTACGCCCCGCCGCCGCAGGTCAGCAGAAGAACAGCTCGCGCGGGCGTTCTTCTCGTCAGTCATGATGGAGCCATGCTCGTCGTCGGAATCTTGGCGTTCGCGGCCATCACCCTGCCGCTACCGGTTCTTACTGGGATCGGAGCCCACCGGCGAGGTCTCATGATCCCGCTGGCCGCACTTGCCGGGCTCCTCTTCCCAGTGACGTGGATCGTTTGGTACCTGAAGGACGAGCACCCCTATCGACGAGATCACCGACTCGACGCCTGAGCTCGATCGCGATGGAATGGACACTTGCGACCGTCCACGTCGGCCGTCACTGGGCCGACCGAATGATGCGTCTTCTTCGTGCTGCAAGCGCAGCCCTGACCAGACGGTTCAGGCGCTGGGTCGGCGGGCGATGAACACCAGCTCCTTGCCGGGCCGATCGGGGGCGTCACGCACGTCGAGCACCTCAAAGCCGTGATCCCTCAAGTCCGTCTCCACGTCGTCGCGTTGACGAAAACGCAGGGTTGATGACGAGGGCACGACTTCTCCGCCGACGATAGTGGTCGTCTCGAAGGTGACCAGCGGCATGGCTACGTTGGTCACGGTGCGCGTCACGACCACGGTCTGACCACCGGGGACATTCACCGTGGTGGGGTTGACGTCCCACTGCTCCCAGTCTCGAGCTTCGGGTCGCCGGGTCTCGAAGACCAGCCAGCCGCCTGGACGTAGGCAGGCGAAGGCGACGTCGAGAGTGCAGGCCCAGTCCTCGTCCAGCACGAACACCTGGGCGACATTGCCGGTCATCATCACCAGGTCAACAGCGAGACCGCGGCCGACGAGCTGGTTGGCATCGCCGTGAACCCAGGTGACCGCGGCTGAATGTCGCTTCTTGCGGGCGACGTCGAGCGAGGCTCGCGCTGGATCAAGCCCCACGACGGCCAGTCCGACAGACGCTAGGCGGACTGCTCACGCGCCGGTGCCGCAACCGATGTCGATCACTGATTCCGCCGCGGCCTCCCGTGTGATTGCCAGGTAGGCCTCGAGATCATGGCGGTCGCCATCGAAGACGTCGTACAGGGCGGCGAGGCGGGGGTCGGCAAACGCAGGGTCAGGAGAGCGCACGCAGCGACGTTACGCAGGAGCCCACGGCATCATCACCCGATGTCGAGCGCGACGTGCGGCCTTTCCTTGCTGAACCGCCACACCGAGCCCGCGGATCACGGCCAGTTGCGCACCGTCGCCCGTGCGCGGCGCCGAGCATGCGCGTGCGATTCACTCGTGCGCAATCGCGGTGGTAAGACGCACCGGCGCCGCACGGATGCGGCAGTTCCGAGTGACCGCCGCGCACGTGATGCGACAGATCGGGTTGCCGCAGCGCAGGTCAGCGTGGGTCCTCGTCGAAGGTGATCGTGATGTTGGTGTAGCCGAGCGCGTCGAACAGGCCGCGCAGCATTTCTACCGTGCTTCCCTCAGCAAGGTCGATCAGATTGCTCTCGCCGGTGGCGGCGGTGGTCATCTGCTCGATCGCTTTGAGTTGGGCCTCTCGCTCGAACTCCGAACCCTTGAACCTGTCGAGGAAGCCCTCGTCGCGGTCGGCGACGTAGCTGGTCTCCAGGTCGAACCGGGGCTCGCCCACCGTTGACGCCGGTCATGTAAGCGTCACGGATGTGCCCTCCTAGGAGAGGTTGACCCGGCGCTCGTCGAACTCGCTGAAGTCCACGACCGCCTCTACGTGGCCCTTGCCGACGTAAAGTACCCGCTCACCGCTGATGAAGTCGGGCAGGTTGTTGGTGTCGTCCTCAAGGTCGACCACGGTCTCGTAGTAAGCGCTCGCCGCTTTGAACTCCTTGAGCTCGGTCAGCGACGTGAGCACCGATGGGCCGGTGCGGTCGACGGTCTTCTCCTCGAACGGGTTGATCGGCGAGAGTAGGTCAATCTATCCCCCACCATCCCGGGAATATTCGCCGCCCCGAGCACCAGAACCGCCAGGACGGCGATGAACAGCACCAAGCGGATCAGGCCGCCGAAGGTTGGCAGAAGCCGAGAACTCATGGGGCGAGAGTTACCTCAACGTCACGTCATCGAGCAGTGTGCACTGCATTCGCGGTGCACAGACGCGCTCGTTCGAAAGCGCCGGGCTGGCCGAACCTCACGAGACCATCAGGGGGTTGAGTCCTCTCAAGTTCTTAATGATTTCAGCGTTGCCTACTGGGCGCGCTCTCTCGCCTCGGCGATTCCCAGAGGCCCACGAGGGGACCCCTGCAGGACGACCACCGTCCTGGTCGATGTGCGACGACCGTCACCGGCGACAGTCGACGACGGCTCCCGGCGGGTGGGTCCATAGGAGAGCGCACGTCCCGGTTTCGATGTCGTCTGCGGCATACCCGCCCTGCCTCTCGATCGGTGGCCGGCGCGGGATCCCCTGCGGGATGAGCAGGCCCGCTAGTCCTGCTGGCGGACGAGGTCACCGCAAGCGGTTGGACGTTCGGCGGCCGGTGCGCTCGCCAGGGCGATCGTGCTGGTCAACCCCCGGGGGTTGTGCGACTCTCGGGCATGACCGATGTCGAGGTTCGTCTCCTGGGCGAGGACGAATGGCAGCTCTACCGCGACGCCCGGTTGGCCGCGCTGCGCGATGCTCCGGAAGCGTTCGTCGCACGCTTCGAGGACGAGGCGTCCTATGACGACGACCGCTGGCGCGAACGGATGAGCCACGCAACCCGCATCGTGGCCGAGCGCGGTAACGAACCAGTCGGTCTTGTCTGTCTAGGACTGCACAACGAAGACCCCGAGACCGGTGAGGTGTTCGGGCTGTGGACCGCTCCGAGTGTGCGTGGTCAACACGTTGCCCGGGATCTTGTCTCAACCGCACGCTATAAGGCGGCCGAGAACGACTACAGGCTGCTCTACTTCTGGGTGGTCTCCGACAATGCGTCCGCGATCGGCTTCGCGGTCAACTTTGGTTTCCGTCCGACGTCGGAACGTCGGCCCGTGCGGGTTGCTGCCAGCGAGGCCGCGAAGGACGCGGACGAGGTCGCCATGGTGTTGCCCCTTCTGGCCGGCCCGACCCGCACGCCGAACCCTTACCCGGAGTGATCGGTCCGCCCAGGCACGGCGGGTGGTTCTCAGCCTGAAGCCAGTCATCGCCGGTCACGAGAGTCGCGCACGGCGTTCGACGGGCCTGTCAGTAATCACCATCAGAGCGGTAGGCCACGGTCGGGGCGTTCGGCGGGCGTGGATGACTGCTCGTCGCCCTCGTGGGTAGTACGACGGGATACCCCCGTCGCGGTGGAAATGTTGCACGTCCTCCACCGCAACAGCATCGTCCTCCCGTTACGACCCGGTGGCGTACATGGAGTCGAACAGGGGACGGTAGGCATCGTCGACCACCTTGCGGCGCACCTTCATGCTCGGGGTGACCTCGCCGTTCACCACCGTGAGGTCCCGGTCGAGGATCCGGAAGTCCTTGATCGTCTCCCAGCGGTTCAGCCGGCTGTTCATCTGGTCCACCGAGGCCTGCACGTAGTCGCGCACGGACGGCAGCGCGGTCAGCTCGGCGTAGGCCGTCACCGACAGGTCCCGGGCGCCCGCCCACTGCGTCAGCGCTTCGGGGTCCAGCGTGATGAGGGCTGTGGCGTAGTTGCGTCCCTCGGCGTGCACGACCATCTGGCTGGCCAGTGGGCAGACAGCCTTGAAGAGCATCTCGATGGACTGTGGAGCGATGTACTTGCCGCCGGAGGTCTTGATGAGGTCCTTCTTGCGGTCCGTGATCCGAAGCCTGCCCTCCGCATCGAGGTCACCCACATCACCGGTGGCCAGCCAGCCGTCGGGGCTGAGCACCTCGGCCGTGGCCTCAGGCCGGCGGTGGTAGCCGCGCATCACGCTGGGCCCGCGCAGGAAGATCTCGCCGTCGTCGGCGATCCGCACCTCGGTGCCGATGACAGGCGGTCCCACTCGGCCGGAGGTCGGGTCGTCCAGGCGCACGATGCAGGCACCGGCGCTGGTTTCGGTCATCCCGTAGCCCTCGATCACCACCATCCCGGCGGCCTGGAACCACGCCGCCACGTCGGGCGAGAGCGCCGCGCTCCCGGAGATCAGGAACCGGATCCGTCCGCCGAGCCGAGCCCGGACCTTGGTGAGCACCAGACGGTCGGCCACGGCGTGCTGAGCCCGGGCGAGCGGACCCACCCGATGACCCGCCACGCGCGCCTGCGCCATTCGGGTGCCCACGCCGAAGGCCCAGCCGATCAGCCGAGCCTTGACGCCGCCGTCCTCCTCGACGCCCTGGGCCACCTTGGCGTGCACCTTCTCGAAGATCCGGGGCGGTCCAGCCATGAACGTGGGACGGATCACGGCGAGGTTCGACACGATCCGGTCCATCCGGCCGTCGACCGCAGTGGGAAATCCGACCTGGAGCTGTACCGCCTGCAGCATCTTGCCGAACGAGTGCGACAGCGGCAGCCACAAGTACTGGAGATCGTCCACCGTCAGGATGTCGAGTCCGTCGGCGGCGATACCGATGTAGGTCCAGCAGCGGTGCGGAAGCTCGACACCCTTGGGTGCACCCGTCGTGCCGGAGGTGTAGATCAGGGTGGCGAGGTCCTCGGAATCCACGGCCTCGACGGCCCGGTCGACCGCGTCGGGGTACTCGGCGAGGTGCTTGGCCCCGAGGCCACGCAGGTCGTCGAGGTCCAGTACCCAGTCGCCGTCAGCGGTACCGTCGAAGGTGATCACGTGAGCGAGGTCCGGGAGGCGGTCGCGTTCGCCGCGCAGCTTCTCCACCTGGACGTCGTCTTCCGCGAATGCGATCCGGGACCCGCTGTCGCCGAGAATGAAGCTGACGTCCGCTGCCCCGGTCGAGGGATACACCGTGGTCGTCGCCGCGCCCGCGCAGGCGATCGCGAGGTCGACGTACAGCCACTCGATGCGGGTGCTGCTCGCTATTGCGACCCGTTCCTCGGGCCGGATGCCCAGGGCGAGCAGTCCAGCCGCGAGCGTGCGCACGATCTCTCCGGTCTCGCGCCACGTCACCGACTCCCACCGGTCGGCGACCGGGAACCGGTACGCCTCCCTGTCCGGCGTGGCCGAGATCCGGTCGAACAGCATCCGGGGAACCGACGCGGCCTGTCCTGGAAGTCGGTCGTTCTTCGCGGGCGTTGTCTGGGACATCACAGATTCGCCGTGTCAGGAGGGTGAGGAATCGTCAGCTCCACGACGACGTCAAGACGGCCGATCCCGGCAGGCGTCACAGTGGTCTTCCCAAGTCGCCGCAGCATCGCCAGCGACGGCCCGTTGTCCGCCGCGACCGTGGTGACGACCCGGGTGACCCCGACGGGACGCTGTCGTACGAGCTCGTCCAGCAGGGCCGTCGCGACGCCATGGCCCTGCCACTCGTCGAGGACCGTCACCGCCACGTCTGCCGCCGCGGGCTGCTCCTCGTAGCGGATCATCCGGGCCACGCCGACCGGCGTGCCCACGCGGTCGACGTCGATGACCACCAGGACCAGTGCCACGTGGTCGATGCCGTCGACCTCGTCCACCAGGTGGTCGAGCTGGGTGCTGCTGAGGTGCGGGGCGCTGGCGAGGAACCGGTGATACTGGGTCGTGGCGGACAGGTGCTCGTAGCCCTCACTGAGCGCCTCCCGGTCCTCGCTGCGCAGAGGCCAGAGCAACGCGGCCGTGCCATCGGTGAGCACGGCCTCCGCGATCACGGCGTCACGCTCATGAGTGCAGCCTCGCTGCGATTCCCGCCAAGCGGGTAGCGGCGATGGTCCCGACCTACCGGGCCTTTCGCAGGCGGCCCAGGCCTGCGCGTTCATCGACACCGACCGTCTGAGAGTCCGCTTCCAGTGCGGGCCGGATCAAGGCGACATGACGCGCTGAGCCGATCTCCATGGCCTGACTGTCAGCCGTGCCCACGGCGCCACACCCAGGTCACGCCGGGTTGGCCGCCGTCCGCGGTGAGGGGCCCTCGCGCCTGAGCCGGTCGCGGCGTGGGGCGGCCCGTCACAGGAGAGGTGGCTTGATCGGGGAGCCGGTCGAGACGGGGAGCGATGCGGTGACACCACCACAGGCAGGGCGTGACCGCGATGGTCAGCCTCGTGCTCGGCATGCTGCTGCTCAGCGCGTGTCAGACCTCGGTCTCCCCGGCCAGCGAGGGCGCGCGGCCGGCCGCCGCAGCGGGCGCGGACCGTACGGCTCGGGATGCTCCGGACGCCCCGACGCTGGCCCTGGCCTTCGCCGGTGACGTGCACTTCGAGGGTGGCCTGACCGACCTGCCCGGGACGCAGCGCTCGACCCTGGGCCCGATGTCGCAGGCCCTGCGCAGCGCCGACCTCTCCATGGTCAACCTCGAGAGCGCGCTGACCACCCAGGGCGCCCCCGCGTCGAAGGAGCTGGAGGACGCCTCCAACCGGTACTGGTTCCGCAGCCCTCCGGCCGCGCTCGACCTGGGCCCGGTCTCGCCTCGGCCCGGGACCCGTACGCACCCCAGCTCGTCGAAGCCGTGCGGAAGGCAGCCGACATCGACGACCTGGTCGTGGTCTACCTGCACTGGGGCCAGGAGAACGACGCCTGCCCGACCCTGGACCAGGAGGCGCTGGCCCGGTCCCTGGCCCAGGCCGGGGCCGACGTCGTGGTCGGCACCCACGCCCACGTCCCGTTCGGCGCCGGCATGCTGGGCGGCGCCTACGTCAGCTACGGCCTGGGCAACTTCCTCTGGTACCACGGCCGCAGGTCCGAGACCGGCGTCCTGCAGCTCACCGTCCGCGGCGACGAGATCGTGGGCAACGAGTGGCTGCCGGCCCGGATCCGGCCCGGGGGCGGCAACCCGCAGCCCCTGGCCGACGAGGAGCGGGCCGAGGCCGTGGCCGACTGGCGTGCGCTGCGCAGCTGCACCGACCTCGCCCCCGGGCCCGGTGCCGGCGAGCAGCAGGCGGCCGCAACAGAAACCTCACCCGAGCCCGCACCCGCGCCTGCCCCGGCACCGTCGGAAGGGCCGAGCGACGACGAGAGCGCCGACCCGCTGCCCGCGTTCACCTCGACCGTGCGCCGCATCGACCCCGAGCTGCGCCGCACGATGGGCGGCAGCAGCCACGACCCGGCGACCTGCCCGGTCCCGCTGAGCGATCTGCGCCGGCTCGCGCTGTCCTACGTCGGCTTCGACGGCCGCGAGCACCGCGGGGTGATGGTCGTCGACGCCGACATCGCCACCGACGTCGTCGGGGTCTTCGCCGCGCTCTACGAGGCCCGCTTCCCGATCCAGCGGATGCGGCTGATCGACGCCTACGGCGGCGGCGGCGACAACCGCCCGATGGCCGCCAACAACACCTCGGGCTACAACTGCCGCCGGGTCGCCGGCCAGGACACGTTCTCCGACCACGCCTACGACCGTGCCATCGACATCAACCCGGTCCAGAACCCCCACGTGTTCGGCGACGAGGTGCTGCCCCCCGCCGGGCGCGGGTTCGTCTCCGACCGGGACGCGAGCGCACCGGCCCGAGCCGGTGTGATCCGGAAGGGTGACGTGGTCACCCGGGCCTTCGACCGGCTCGGCTGGACCTGGGGCGGCGACTACACCGAGCTCGACTTCCAGCACTTCAGTGCCCCCTGAGGTGCGGCGGGCCTAGATCTGGCTCGATCGAGGACCGCGATGGCCTCGACCTGCACCAGCAGGTCGGGCTCGGCCAGCGAGGTGCGGAGATTGCGGGCCGCCGACGTCGAGGAGCCACACACCGAGTGAGGCGACCTGCCGACCCAGCGCCCGAGCGCCGTACGTCGTGCGGGGGGCAGAGCCCGGTCCGGCCGCGGAGAGGGGGCGGGCCCGTCCCGTAACGGCGCCCCCCGGCCCCCGGCCCGGGGGGGGAA
>JAJAYJ010000128.1 GCA_026786275.1 Nocardioides sp.
GGCCTTGGCCGCGCCCGCCGTGGGCGGTGGTGGGGGCGGCTCGTGGGGGGGGCCCCGGGGGGGGGGGGGGGGGGGCGGGGGGGGGGGGGGGGGGGGGGGGCCCCCCCCCGACTGGGGGGGGGGGCCCAGGGCCCCCGCCACCCCCCGCACCCCGGGGGGGGGGGCGACCCCCGGGGCCGGGGCGAGCACCCGACGGTGACCCAGGTGCACGCCGTCGAAGTTCCCGATCACGACGGCCGTGCGCCCCAGGTCGGAGGGCACCTCGTCCAGGCTTCGCCAGATCTGCACGCTCACGAGGGTAGCGACGTCCTCAGACGAACACCGCGACGGCCCGGGCCCGGCCCTCGCGTGGCTCGTAGAGGGCGAGGAACTCACCGTCCGGCGCGAAAACGCCGTGCAGGCCGTCGAGGTCCAGGTCGAGGGACCGGCCGACGCGCACGTCGGCCGCAGCGTCGTCGTCCAGGTCGACCGCCGGGAACGCCGCCCGGGCCGCCTCGGCGATCGGCACCACCGCGAAACCGTCGGCCAGCTCCTCCAGGGTCCGGGCGCGGTCGAGACCGTAGGGTCCCACCGCCGTACGACGCAGCGCCGTCAGGTGGCCACCGACCCCCAGCGCCGTGCCGACGTCACGCGCGATCGCCCGGACGTAGGTGCCGCTGGAGCAGCGCAGCGAGATGTCGACGTCGACGTGCCCGCCCTCGCGGCGCACCTCGACCACCTCCAGGCTGTGCACGGTGACCGACCGGGCCACGAGCTCGACCTGCTCGCCGTCGCGCACCCGTTGGTAGGCCCGCTTGCCGCCGACCTTGATCGCGGAGACCGCGGTCGGCACCTGCTGCAGGTCGCCGATCTGCTGGGCGAGGGCCGAGCGGACCTCCGCCTCCTCGAGCCCGCTCGCGGAGGTGACGCTCACGGTCTCGCCCTCGGCGTCGTCGGTGCTGGTGGACTGCCCCAGCCGCACCGTGGCGTCGTACGCCTTCTCGGTCAGCATCAGGTGGCCGAGAAGCCGGGTGGCCCGCTCGACCCCCACGACGAGGACGCCCGTGGCCATCGGGTCCAGGGTCCCGGCGTGACCGACCTTGCGGGTGCCCGCCAACCGGCGTACCCGAGCCACCACGTCGTGCGAGGTCAGGCCGGCGGGCTTGTCGACGACGACGAGTCCCGCGGGGGTGCTCACGCGCCCCGGCCGTGCTCGTCGAGGTCGTCCTCGTCCTCGTCGTCCTCGTCGTCCTCGACGATCTCGCGGGGCTTCTTGTACGGGTCCGCGTCACCGGCGTACGTCGTGCCGCGGGCGGCGGCCACCGCGTCGTCGAGCGCCTTCGCCCGGGCCAGTGACTCGTCCAGGTGCCGGGCCGACTCGGGCAGCGCGTCGTGCACGAAGGTGAGCGACGGCACCTGCCGCATGCCGAGCTGCTTGCCCACCTCGGCCCGCAGCACGCCCTTGGCCGACTCGAGAGCCGCAGCACTGCGCTCGAGCGCGTCGGCCTGGTCACCCATCTCGAGCACGGTGTAGAAGACCGTGGCCTGCTGGCTGTCGCCGGTGAGCCGGACGTCGGTGATGGTGACGAACCCCAGGCGCGGGTCCTTGATCCGTCGCTCCAGCATCTCGGCGACGATCACCTGGATGCGGTCCGCGATCTTGCGGACCCGTGGGCTGGCCATGGGTGACTCTCTCTCGTAGGTCCGAAACGCCGAGTCGGCGCTTGTGTACGTCCTGGTGCTGTACACAAGCGCCGACTCGGCCGTGCAGGTGGATCAGCTGCGCGGGATCTCGCGCATCTCGAACGCCTCCACGACATCGCCTTCCTTGATGTCCTGGAAGTTGCGCAGCACCAGACCACACTCGAAGCCCTCGCGGACCTCGGACGCGTCGTCCCTCTCTCGCTTCAGCGAGAGCAGGTCGAGGGTGTCGGCGATGACCTTGCTGTCGCGCAGGATGCGGACCTTGGCGTTACGTCGGATCAGCCCGGAGGTGACCATGCAACCCGCGATGTTGCCGATCTTGGAGGAGCGGAAGATCGCCCGGATCTCGGCCTGACCCAGCACCGACTCCTCGTACTCCGGCTTGAGCATGCCCTTGAGGGCCGCCTCGATCTCGTCGATCGCCTGGTAGATGATCGAGTAGTAGCGGATCTCGACCCCTTCCTTGTCCGCCATCTCGGCCGCCTTGCCCTGGGGCCGGACGTTGAAGCCGATGATGATGGCGTCGGAGGCGGCCGCCAGGTCGACGTTGGTCTCGGTGATCGCACCGACACCGCGGTCGAGCACCCGCAGGTTGACGTCGGGGCCGACGTCGATCTGCGAGAGCGCGTCCTCGAGCGCCTCGACCGAGCCGGACACGTCGCCCTTGAGGATGAGGTTGAGCTCCTGGCTCTCGCCCTTCTCCATGGAGGCCATGAAGTCCTCCAGCGTGCGGCGGACCCGACGCTTGGCCTGCATGGCCGCGCGCTCACGAGCCTCACGCTTCTCGGCGATCTGGCGGGCCATCCGGTCGTCGTCGACGACGAGGAAGTTCTGACCCGCACCGGGCACCGCGCTCAGACCCAGCACCATCGCGGGGCGCGACGGGTAGGCCTCGAGGATCTCGGCACCATGCTCGTCGAGCATGGCCCGCACCCGGCCGTGGGCCGGACCAGCCACGATCGAGTCACCCACGCGCAGCGTGCCGCGCTGGACCAGCACCGTGGCGACCGGGCCGCGGCCGCGGTCGAGGTGCGCCTCGACGACCAGACCCTGCGCGTCCTGGAGCGGGTTGGCCCGCAGGTCCAGGGACGCGTCGGCGGTCAGGACGACGGCCTCGAGCAGCTTGTCCAGGTTGAGCTCGGACTTGGCCGAGACGTCGACGAACATCGAGTCGCCGCCGTACTCCTCGGGGATCAGGCCGTACTCGGTCAGCTGGCCACGGACCTTCGTCGGGTCGGCGTCGGGCTTGTCGATCTTGTTGACCGCGACCACGATCGGTACGCCGGCGGCCTTGGCGTGGTTGAGCGCCTCGACCGTCTGGGGCATGACGCCGTCGTCGGCCGCGACCACGAGGATCGCGATGTCGGTCGCCTGCGCACCACGAGCACGCATGGCGGTGAACGCCTCGTGACCCGGGGTGTCGATGAAGGTGATCCGACGCTCGTTGCCGTCGACCTCGGCCGCGACCTGGTAGGCACCGATGTGCTGGGTGATGCCACCGGCCTCCTTGTCGACGACGTTGGCATTGCGCAGCGCGTCGAGGAGCTTGGTCTTTCCGTGGTCGACGTGACCCATGACGGTCACGACCGGCGGACGGACCACCAGGTCGGACTCGTCGCCCTGGTCCTCACCGAAGTCGATGTCGAAGGACTGGAGCAGCTCGCGGTCCTCGTCCTCGGGGGACACGACCTGGACGTCGTAGTTGAGCTCCTCACCGAGCAGCTCGAGGGTCTCGGCGTTGACCGACTCGGTGGCGGTGACCATCTCACCCAGGCCGAACAGCATCTGCACGAGCGAAGCGGCGTCGACGCCGATCTTCTCCGCGAAGTCGGTCAGCGAGGCACCGCGAGCCAGGCGCACGGTCTCGCCGTCGCCCTTGCGGACGCGCACACCACCCAGGCTCGGGGCCTCCATGGCCTCGAACTCCTGGCGACGGGCCCGCTTCGACTTGCGTCCTCGACGCGACGGGCCGCCGGGGCGACCGAAGGCGCCCTGGGTCTGGCCGCGCTGGCCGGGACGACCGCCACCGGGGCGACCGCCACCGGAAGGGCCGAAGCCGCCGGGACGACCACCGGGGGCACCACCCGGAGCACCACCGGGTCCACCCCGGCCGGGGGCACCGGTGCGGGCACCGCCAGGGGCGCCGCGACCGGGCGCACCGGGACGACCCGGTCCACCGGGACCGCCGGGGCCATGGCCACCGGGACCGCCACCGAAGGCGGCCGGGGACTTGGGCATCATCGCCGGGTTGGGACGCGGCATGCCCGGACGACCC
>JAJAYJ010000129.1 GCA_026786275.1 Nocardioides sp.
CCGCCCACCACCTATAAAAACACCCCGCCTTTTGGGGTGCCGGGTTAATTTTTTAAAACCCGCCGGGCGCGGCGGGGCGGCGGGCGGCCCCGCACGGCGCCTCAGACGGGTTCGACGGGCACGTCGCGGTGCCAGGACTCCGTGACGTAGCGGGTCTCCCAGCCCATCGCCACGTAGAGACCGTCGGCCCGGGTGGAGGAGTCCGCATCCACCTCCAGGCCGACCCGGTCCCGGCCGCGGGCGGCGGCGTCCGCGACGATCGTGCGCAGCAGGCCCTTGGCCACCCCGCGACCGCGCGCCGCCTCCAGCACCCCGAGATAGGAGACGTACGACCCGTCGGGACCGGTCCCGCTCTCGGCCACCTCGCCGACCAGGCACCCGACCGGCGTACGACCCTCGTCCTCGACGAGCTCGGCCAACCACCAGTGGTCCCAGCGGTGGCCCGGCTCCTCGCGCAGCCGGTGCAGGAACTCCTCGAAGGTCTCCTCGAAGTGGTTGAAGTGGTCCACGAACGCACCTTCCAGCACCTCGTGGATCTCGCGCAGGTCGTTCTCGTCGGGCAGGCCGGAACCCGCGCGACGCACCAGCCGGAAGACCACGCCGTCCTGCTCCCAGCGCTCGGCCGAGTCGACCAGGGAGGTCTCCTCGGGGCGGACCGGTCGGCTCATCTGCCACCAGGAGCGCACCCGCTCGAAGCCGGCGGCAGCCAGCCAGCGGTGTTGCCGGTCGTCGGCGGCGAAGGCCCCGGTGTCGATCTGCTGCACGTCGAGGCCGCGCGCGGAACCGACCTCGACGGCCTGTCCGACCGCCCACTCCACGAGGACGTCTGAGCAGGCCCGTCCCACCCCGTCCGGCAGGTCGCGCTCCACGACGTGCACGAAGAGCATCCGCCCACCGGCCCGGTCGTGCACGCCGCCCCACGCCCGGATCACCCCGTCGGGGTCGCGCACGACAACGTTCTCGCGGGTGGCCAGGGCAGCCTCCGAGACCTCGAGCAGGATGTCGTCGACCCCGGCACCAGGCCACCCTCGGCCCCGCTCCTCGTGGGCCCGCAGCAGCGTGGTCAGCCGGGCCACGTCGGCCCGGTCGGCCGGGTCGGGCGTGTCGACCATCCAGCCGTCCGGCAGGTGTTCGGGCTCACCGACCAGCTCCTCGGGGTCGCTCTCGAAGCGGGACTCGTCAAGGTTCACCGGGACATCACGACGACCGATTGTGCCGCATCCGGCCGGTAGGTTTGACCACATGCCCACCCCTGCGAGGACCCCTCGGCTCGCCTCCCGTCACCGTGGTCGCGGATGATCGTCTCGCACGAGCGCCGGGTGCTCTTCGTGCACGTGCAGAAGACCGGCGGCATCACGGTCGAGAAGACGCTCGTGGAGAGGCTTCCCGGCGCCGTCAAGCTGGCCAGGCTACCGGGACGCCGACACGCCCGGCTCGGCGCGGTGCTGCGGGTGCATCCCGAGGTCGCGGACTACTGGACGTTCGGTTTTGTGCGCAACCCGTGGGCGCGGATGTGGTCGTGGTACGCCATGATCCAGCGGCGCCAGGGCGCCGCGGAGGGCGGCAACTCCCGGGTGGCCACCCGGATCGAGCGCAACGCCTTCTGGTCCGGCGTGCTCGACGACATCCCGGACTTCGAGACGTTCGTGATGCAGGGCCCCGACCGCTTCGCGCGACTGGGCACTCCCCAGGTGCGCTACCTGCGCACCCCGCAGAAGCAGGCCGATTTCATCGGTCGCACCGAGCGCCTCGACGAGGACCTCGCGCAGGTGTGCGAGCGGCTGGGCCTCGAGGCGCCGCCGTCGGTGCCGCGGCGCAACGTCGGCACCACCAGCGACCACCGACGCCACTACACCCCGGCAATGCGCGACCGGGTGGGCGAGTTGTACGCCCGCGACGTGGCGCTCTTCGGCTACCGCTTCGACGACCTCTGACCTGTCGAGTCGGCGCTTGTGCACGCCGAGACCCGGCGAGTCGGCGCCTATGTACGCGTGCACAAGCGCCGACTCGGCAAACTCTCAGGCGTGCTTGCGCAAGCTGTCGGCGGCGCGCCAGGCGGAGGTGACCGAGTCCAGCTCGGAGCGCAGGGTGTCGAGCTCCTGCTCCAGCTCGTGCGAACGCAGCAGGGACTCGGCGGCGCGGCTCTCAGAGCTCTCGACCTGCAGGGTCAGCGAGGCCGCCCGGCGGGTCTCGGAGTTCTTCTTGCGGGTGGCGGTGGCGGCCCGCTTCTGGGCCGAGCCCAGGGCTTCCTCGAGCTCGTGCAGGCTCTGCTCCCGCTCGGCGATGCGGCCCTCGATGCTGCGGACGAAGACCTCGTGCTCGGTGCTGCGAGCCTGCGCCAGGATGAGGTAGTCCTGGGCCTGGGTCGCGCGGTCGGCTGCCGCGTCGCGGCGGGTGTCGCACAGCTCGGTGTAGGAGATCCGGGTCGAGGCCGTCCCGCAGAGGACCGCGAGCGCAGCCGCCACGACGACGGCGGACCAGGACCCGCTCAGGGCCGTGCCGGTAACGGCCAGGGCAGCGAGCGCGAGGAGGCTGACCGAGATGGTCAGCCGGGTGCTGCGCTGACGACGTCGTGTTGCCTGTGTGACGGATGGGGAAGCCATGGGTAGCATCCTAGAGCGGTTCGTCATCCGATCGGACGCGACACGCTCGCTCGAGCAGGAGTCCCGTGACGCAGACCGCCACGCAGGCAAGCCCGGCGAGTCCCGAGCGTACGGCGCGCTCGTCGGCGAGCTCGGCGGCGAGCCCGAGCTGGCTCAGGGCATAGCCGAAGTAGGCACCTCCGACCCCGGCGCCCACGCGGGCGCAGGCCCGCGCCATCACGAGCCGGTTCACGGCCTGGTGCGGTTCCAGCCGCTGCCGGCGCACGTGCACGGCCCGGTGGGTGAGCCACGCGGTGGCGCCGAGGATCACGGCGACCAGCGCCAGGGCGGCCGGCTGTCCCCAGGTGACGATCGGGGCGGTCCCCCCGAGCCGCTCGACCGCGGGACGCACCAGCCAACCCAGCACCAGCCCGACCACGACGCACTGCAGCAGGGCCCGCACCGGGGTGGGGCTCAACGAGCCTGCGGGCCCCGCGCCGTCGGGACGGCCGGGCTCGGGGACGTCCGACTGGCTCACTCCAACGAGAGGGCGAGGTCGTCGCACAGGACGAGACCGTCCTGGCCGACCCGGGCGAGCAGGTCGGCGACGGGACCGAGGTCGGGGAACTCGGCGCCGGGGTCGACGTCGTACCAGGGCCGGAGCACGAAGGCCCGCTCGTGGGCCTGGGGGTGCGGCAGCTGCAACGCGTCGGTGTCGCTGCGGCGGTCACCGACCACGATCAGGTCGACGTCGAGGGTGCGCGGGGCGTTGTGGACCCCTGCGTCGCGCTCACGGTCGAAGGCGTCCTCGATCGCCAGGGCCCGGTCCATCAACCGGTTGGCCGCGAGGGTGGTGTCGATGAGCACCACGGCGTTGAGGTAGGCCTCGGCGTCGGGCGGGCTGTCCACGGGCTGGGTCTCGTAGACCGGCGAGACGGCGGTCACCCACACGTCGGGGGTGTCCGCGATCGCGTTCACGGCCCCTTGCAGGCTGGAGAGCCGGTCCCCCAGGTTGGACCCGAGGGCCAGCACGGCCCGACGGATCGGGCGCATCTCACCGGTGAGGGTGTCGGCGTTGATGATGTGGGGGTTCGGGGTCTCAGTCACTAGGGGCCCTCGCGCTTCCGGGTGATCGTCAGCGCGACATCCGAGAATGTCGCGTCGATGGGTGCGTCCGGCTTGTGAACCGTGACGCGCGCCCATTCAACACGGTCCCCCAAGAGGCAGACATCGGCTATCCGTCGGGCGAGCGTCTCGATCAGGTCGACCGGATCTGTCTCCACACAGGCTTTGACCTGCGTGACGAGACTCCCGTAGTCCACCGTGTCGTGCAAGTCGTCCGACTCCGCTGCCGCAGCGGTGTCCATGCCGAGAACGAGATCGATGACGAAGCGCTGGCCCTCGCGCTTCTCGAACTCGAGGACCCCGTGGTGGCCGAAGCACTCCACGCCGATGACGGCGAGCTCGTCGGTCATCGCTGTTTCTCCTCCCGCAGCACGTGGACGACCGTCAGGGCGTCCAGGCAGGACCGTACGTCGTGCACCCGCAGGCCCCAGACACCGGCCTGGGCCAGCAGCACCGTGATCGCCGTGGTGGCGTGCTCGCGCCCGTCGACGGGCCGGGGGCGCCCCTCGGCGTCCGGTAGCAGGGTGCCGAGGAAGGACTTGCGGCTCGCCCCCACCAGCAGGGGGAAGCCCAGTCGGTGGAGCGCGTCGAGGTCGGCGAGGAGCTGCCAGTTGTGGCGGCCCTGCTTGGCGAACCCGAGCCCTGGGTCGAGCACGATCCGGCCGGCGTCGATCCCGGCGGCGAGCATCGCGTCGACCCGGGCGGACAGCTCGTCATGCACGGCCGCGACCACGCCACCGGGGCCGTCGTACGTCGCGAAGTCGGTCATGTGGTCGCTGTGGGCCCGCCAGTGCATGGCGACGTACGTCGCTCCACTCGCAGCCGCGACGTCGAGGATCCGGGGGTCGGCCAGCCCGCCGGAGACGTCGTTGAGGATGGTGGCACCGACCGCGAGCGCAGCCTCGGCGACCTCCGAGCGCATCGTGTCGACCGAGACCACGGCGCCCTCGGCCGCGAGGGCGGTGATCACCGGCACCACCCGGGACAGCTCCTCGCTCACCAGCGGCCGGGTCGCACCCGGCCGGGTCGACTCACCACCGATGTCGAGGATGTCGGCGCCGTCCGCGAGCAGCCGGCGTCCGTGCGCGATCGCCGCCTCCGCGGTGGCGTGCCGGCCCCCGTCGGAGAACGAGTCGGGGGTGACGTTGACGACCCCCATGACCCGCGGACGCAGGGACGGGCTCGCAGGGGGCGTCATGGCAGGCGAACCTACCGGTCGACCCTGATCAGCCCCGTTCGCAAGCGAGCCGGCACGTCGAGGGCGACGACGTCGTCACCCTCCGTGCAAACCTGAGGCCGACCGCGCAGACGATCAGCGCATCACGCGTCGGACCACCCGGCCGGCCAGTCGCCTGGCCCGGGCCGCCGGAGTCTCCGGCACCGGCCGGGTCAGTCGCTCGATCTCCGCGTCGCGCTGCTCGAGGCGGGCCCGCAGCCGGCGCGTGCGCACCCGCATCCGGGCCGCCTTCTCCTGCGAGGCGACCCGAGCCGCGTGGTGCCGGTCGTCGAGCGCGATCGCGCGGGACTCGGCGTACAGGTCGTCGTAGTCGGCCCGGACCCGGTCCAGCACGGCCAGCGCCGGGGCGTCGTCGGGCGCGGTCACCAGGGTCTCCAGCGCGGTCCAGGCCTCGGCAGCGAGGGTCTGCAGCCGCGCGGGCACCCTGATGTCGTCGAAGGACAGTCGCGAGGTGCGCAGCCCGGTGTCGAGGAACTCGTCGAGGACATGCGTCACGCCGACCCCCGGCACCGGCAGGTCAAGGTCGAGCTGGTCGCAGACCCGGCCGAGAGTGGCCCGCCAGTCGTCGAGCAGGTCGGTGTAGCGGGAGAAGGCGCGGGGCGCACCCCGACCGCCCCGCTCCGTGACCAGCACGACGTTGAGCCAGCCCGCCACGTTGGAGGTTTCCTTCATCAGCCGCATCGCGTCGTCGCGGCGGTGCCCCCAGGTCCGCTCCTGGGACCCCACCACCTCGGCCGGGTGCCGCAGCGGCGTCACCAGGCGCAGGTCACGACCCGTTCGCCCCGCGACCTGCTGCCAGGTGGCCAGGAACCAGTGCGCGTGCGGGTCCTTGACCACGATCCGGGGCTCGTGCTGCTCGGCCAACCAGGCGGCCAGCTCGTCGGCCACCCATCCGTCGGCCAGCACCGCGTCGACCCGCTGCTGCGCCTGCGGGCTGGAGTCGCTGGGTCGGACCCGGGCCGCGAGCAGGTGCCGCTTGTGGAACTCGATCACCCATCGGGACTCGAAGTGGCCCTTGGGGTTGCGCGGCGCGGCCGGCACCTCGGGCTGCGGCACGTGCAGCCCCAGCAGGCTCAGGCTGCCGGCCAGCGAGCTGGTGCCACTGCGCATCGACCCGGTCACCAGGACCACGAGCCGGGTCTCGGGCGAGGGGGCGCTCATGCGGCCGTACGCTACGCGAGGGCCCGGACCCGCACGCCCCGAGGAGGGACCAGCACGTGATCGTCTCGCACGAGCACCGGTTCATCTTCCTCAAGAGTCGCAAGACCGCCGGCACCAGCGTCGAGATCGCACTGTCGAGGGCCTGCGGGCCCGACGACGTGATCACCCCGATCAGCCCGGCCGACGAGCCCGTCCGCGCGGCGTACGGCGGTCGGGGCCCGCAGAACTTCGACGCGCCACCGCTGCCGCGACGCGCCTGGAACCACATGCCCGCCTCGATGGTCAGGCAGCTGGTGGGCCGGGCCGTGTGGCGCGACTACCTGACCTTCTCGATCGAGCGGAACCCGTGGGACGCGCTGGTCTCCCTCTACCACTGGCGCACGCGGGAGGGCGAGGAGCTGAGCTTCGAGGACTTCGTGTGGTCCGACACGGTCGAGAACTACGCCACCCGCCAGTCCCGGGCCTACCGGATCGACGGTGAGCTGGCGGTCGACGAGGTCTGTCGCTACGACACCCTCGATCACGACCTGGGCCGGATCTGGCGGCGCCTCGAGCTGCCCGGCGTCCTCGAGCTGCCGCACGCCAAGAGCCAGACCCGCCCCCACCGGCAGCCATACTCGGCGTACTACGACGACGCCAGCCGCGACCGGGTCGCCGAGGTCTTCGCCCCGACCATCGAGGCCTTCGGCTTCGAGTTCTAGCGGCGTCAGTGCGTGGCGCGGTTGATCAGCCCCATCGCCTCGGCCCGCGTCGTCGCGTTGGAACGCATCGTGCCGCGCACCGCGGAGGTGATGGTGCGCGCCCCGGCCTTCTTGACGCCGCGCATGGTCATGCACAGGTGCTCGGCCTCGATCACGACGATCACGCCCCGCGGCTCCAGGATCCGCATCAGGGCGTCGGCGACCTGGGTGGTCAGCCGCTCCTGCACCTGGGGCCGCTTGGCGTAGACGTCGACCAGCCGTGCCAGCTTCGACAACCCGGTGATCTTGCCCGTGGTGTCGGGGATGTAGCCAACGTGGGCGACCCCGGTGAACGGCACCAGGTGGTGCTCGCACATCGACCAGAGCTCGATGTCGCGCACCAGGACCAGCTCGTCGTGGCCGAGGTCGAAGGTCGTGGTCAGCACGTCCTCGGGCGTCATCCGCAGCCCACCGGTGACCTCGGCGTAGGCACGTGCCACCCGGGCCGGGGTGTCGATCAGGCCCTCCCGCTCGGGGTCCTCACCGATGGCGTGGAGCAGCTCGCGGATGGCGGCCTCGGCCCGTTCCTGGTCGAACGCGGGCACGTCGCCGGGGGCCCGCTCGGTGCGGTCGATCGGGTCGATCACGGCGTCCGGCCGTCACGGGAGGTGAGCACGGGCGCGAACCTATCACCGGGCCACCACCCACTCGGGTGACGTTGCCGGGCCCCGTCCGGCCACGTCGGGGCCCGGCACCAGCGGCATCGCGAGGGTCCGGGTCGATAGCCTCGTGTCCCATGACGAGGTCACGGCTGCTGCGAGCACGGACGACCAGCGACCCGGGGCCCGACCCGGTCCCGATGCCGTCCCCGGCGCCCGACCCGCGGCCCACGTTCCTGCTCGGCGTCGGCGCTCAGAAGGGCGGCACCACGTGGCTGCACGACCACCTCGCGGCCTCGCCGCAGTGCGTGGCGGGCTACCGCAAGGAGTACCACGTCTTCGACGCCCTCGACCTGGCCTCCGAGCGGTGGATGCATGACCGGATCACCCTGCGCGCACGCCGCGAGGGTCGTCGAGCCGTCGACGGGGAACCGGTCGACGCGCACGGCCTGCATCGGGCCGCGATGCTCTACGACCCAGAGCTGTACGTCGACTACTTCCTGGGCCTGCTCTCACGCGACCCCGCCTACCGGCTCACCCTGGACATGACCCCGGCCTACGGGTTGCTGTCGGCCCAGCGCCTGGCCTGGATCCGGGACCAGTTCGGGGCCCGGGGCGTGCGCACAGTCTCGGTGTTCCTGATGCGCGATCCGGTGGACCGGATCTGGTCCCACCTGCGGATGGAGCAGTCCCGCCGGCCGGAGCGGCTTTCGCAGGACAGTGCGGTGCACGTGCGCGAGCTGTTCGCCGAGCCGACGTACGCCGCGCGGACCCGCTACGACGAGACGCTGCGCGCCCTGGACCAGGCGTTCGGCCCCGACGAGGTGCACGTCGGGTTCTACGAGCAGCTGTTCACCCACGAGCAGGTCGAGGCGGTCACCCGCCTGGTCGGCATCGAGGGGCACGAGCCGCAGTTCGACGTCCGCGTCAACGCTTCGCCCGAGGCCGCCGAGCAGCTGCCGCTGGACACGGTACGGGCGGTGGCGCGGTACTACCGCGACGTGTACGTCGCCGTGGCCGCCCGCTTCCCCGACCTCGACCTGGCGGCGCTGTGGCCGAGCGCGCGGTACCTGGGGTGAGGCTGGGCGCGGGGACCGATCAGCCCGGCAGGCCCGGAGCCGGCGAGCCGGGCGGCTTGAGCGGCGGGTCGCCGTGGACGTCTCCCCCGGCGCCGGGGGGCGTGAGGATCACGCCGCCCTCGCTGCCGTGACCCTGACCGTTGGCGAGCACCCGGTCGCGGATCTCCTGCGGGATCTCGATCGGGGGGATCGACGAAGGGTTGCGGTCGGAGGAGCCGGTCCAGGCGGGCCGCTCGGGACGGCGTCGCAGCGGCACGAACACCTCGGCCACTTCGGCCTTGTCCAGGGTCTCGCGATCCAGCAGGGCCAGGACCAGCGAGTCGAGCACGTCGCGGTTCTCCTCCAGGATGTCGAAAGCCTCCTGGTGCGCGGTCGCGAGGAACTTCTTGGTCTCCTCGTCGATCACCGCCGCGACGTCCTCGGAGTAGTTGCGCTGGTGGCCCATGTCGCGGCCCAGGAACGGCTCGGAGGTCGAGTCACCGAGCTTGATCGCGCCCAGCTTCTCGGTCATGCCGTACTGCGTCACCATCGCGCGGGCCAGGCTGGTGGCCTTCTCGATGTCGTTGCCCGCACCCGTGGTCGGGTCGTGGAAGACCATCTCCTCGGCGGCGCGGCCACCGAGCATGTAGGCCAGCTTGTCGAGCATCTCGGACCGGGTCTGGGAGTACTTGTCCTCGTCGGGCAGCACCATCGTGTAGCCCAGGGCCCGCCCGCGGGGCAGGATCGTGATCTTGTGGACCGGGTCGGTGCCCGGCAGCGCCGCCGCGACCAGGGCGTGGCCGCCCTCGTGGTAGGCGGTGATCAGCTTCTCCTTCTCGCTCATCAGGCGAGAGCTGCGCTGCGGACCGGCGATCACGCGGTCGATGGCCTCGTCGAGCGAGTAGTTGGTGATCTGCTTCTCGTTGATGCGGGCGGTGAGCAGGGCGGCCTCGTTGAGCACGTTGGCGAGGTCGGCTCCGGTGAAGCCCGGGGTACGCCGCGCGATCGACAGCAGGTCGATCTCGTCGGCCATCGGCTTGCCGCGCGAGTGCACCTGCAGGATCTTCTCGCGCCCGGCCAGGTCGGGGGCGGCGACCCCGATCTGGCGGTCGAAGCGACCCGGGCGCAGCAGCGCCGGGTCGAGCACGTCGGGCCGGTTGGTCGCCGCGATCAGGATCACGCCGCCGCGGACGTCGAAGCCGTCCATCTCGACCAGCAGCTGGTTGAGGGTCTGCTCGCGCTCGTCGTGGCCACCGCCCATGCCGGCGCCGCGGTGGCGACCGACCGCGTCGATCTCGTCGATGAACACGATGGCGGGGGCGTTCTCCTTGGCCTGCTCGAAGAGGTCGCGCACGCGGGACGCGCCCACCCCCACGAACATCTCGACGAAGTCGGAGCCGGAGATGGAGTAAAAGGGCACCCCGGCCTCACCGGCGACGGCGCGGGCGAGCAGGGTCTTGCCGGTGCCGGGCGGACCGTAGAGCAGGACGCCCTTCGGGATCTTCGCGCCCACGGCCTGGAACTTGGCCGGCTCCTGCAGGAACTCCTTGATCTCGCCGAGCTCCTCGATCGCCTCGTTGCAGCCGGCCACGTCGGCGAAAGTGGTCTTGGGCATGTCCTTGGTGATCAGCTTGGCCTTGGACTTCGCGAACTGCATCACGCCGCGGCCGCCGCCCTGCATGTTGTTCATCAGGAACAGGAACAGACCGACGATGAGCAGGATCGGGAGCAGCGTGAGCAGGATGCTGCCGAAGACGCTGGGCTGCGGGTTCTCGGAGTTGGACTCCTCGATGGTGCCGGCGGCGACCTGCTCGTCGACCGCGTCGACGATGCCGGTCTGCTGGCCCAGGATGTAGTGGGTCATCACCTGGTCACCGTTGCCACGGGTGCCCTCGTCGAGGTTGGCCTCGATCTGCTGGTCACCGTCGATGAACGTGATGTCCTTGACGTTGCCCGAGGCGATATAGGACTCCAGCTCGGAGGTCGGGACCTCCTCGTAGCCGCCGCTGGGCGCCAGGAATTGCAGCGCCACGAGCACGCCGACCACCGCAACGACGATCCACACCCAGGGACCCTTGAATATCCGCTTCACAGCAATGTCTCTCACACGTTCGTCTCGTCCACCGATCGCGCGTCACGACCGAGTCCCACTATTCTCGCAGCCGGTTGGTTACCGCCCACTACTGGGAGACGCCAGCACGTGCCGGGTCAGGAGTAGACGTGCGGCGCGAGGGTGCCGATGTCGCGCAGGTTGCGGTAGCGCTCGCGGTAGTCGAGTCCGTAGCCGACCACGAACTCGTTGGGGATGTCCCAGCCGACGTACTTCACGTCGACGGGCATCTGCAGGGCCTCGGGCTTGCGCAGCAGGGTGCAGATCTCGACGCTGGCGGGGCTGCGGGAGGACAGGTTGGAGGACAGCCACGACAGCGTCAGACCGGTGTCGATGATCTCGTCGACGATGATCACGTCGCGTCCGGAGATGTCGGTGTCGAGGTCCTTGAGGATGCGCACGACACCGCTGGACTTGGTGCCGGAGCCGTAGGAGGAGACCGCCATCCAGTCCATCTCGACGTGACGAGCGAAGCTGCGGGCCATGTCGGCCATCACCATCACCGCGCCGCGCAGGATCCCGACGATCAGGATGTCCTTGCCCTCGTAGTCGACCTCGATCTCGCGGGCCAGCTCCTTGAGCCGGGCCTGGATCTGGGCCTCGGTGAAGAGCACGTTGACCAGATCGTCCTCGACGTGGGCGCTGTCCATAGAGCTCAGCCTGTCACAGGATCGGCCCGGAAGAGCAGCCGGTCCTGGGCCCGCACGGCGGTGACGTGGCCGGGCAGCTGGACCTGGGTCGGGCCGGGCCCACCGGTGCGGGCCGCGACCAATCGGGCCAGCTCCTGGACGTGCACGTAGAACAGCTCGGCCCCCAGCGCACCCGCCTCCAGAGCCGCCCGGCGCAGCACCCGGGTGAGCAGCGCCTCGGGCAGCCGCTGCAGCGCCACCAGCTCCAGGCCACGGCCGTCCGGGCCGGCCCGCAGCGCCGCGAGCCGCTGGTCGGCCAGGTCGTCGAGCAGCTCGGAGTCGGCGCGCAGCTGGTCGGCGGTGCGGGCGAGGGTCGCGGCTACCCCGGGCCCGAGCTGCTGCTCGAGCAGCGGCAGCACGGTGCGCCGTACCCGCACCCGAGTGAAGGCCGGGTCGAGGTTGTGCGGGTCGGTCCACCAGGCAATGCCCTCGACCTGGCAGGCGGTCTCGGTGTCGTCGCGGGCCACGTCGAGCAGCGGCCGGGCGTACGACGTGCCGGCCGCGACGAACCGTCGGCGCATGCCCGCCAGGCTGCGACCCCCCGAGCCCCGGGTCAGGCCCAGCAGGACGGTCTCGGCCTGGTCGTCGCGGGTGTGGCCGAGCAGCACGGTCACGACGGCGAGACGCTGGGCCAGCTCACCGAGCACGGCGTACCGCGCCTCGCGGGCGGCCGCCTCCGGCCCGTGCCCGTCGGCGCGGACCTGCACCCGGGCGGTCACCGTCTCGTGCACCCCGAGATTCGCCATCTGCCGCACGACCCGGGCGGCCTGCTCGCCCGAGCCGGCCTGCAGCGCGTGGTCGACGGTGACCCCGAGGACGTGACGCTCGGTGCCGCGCGTCTCGGCGACCGTGGCGGCGAGCAGGGCCAGCGAGTCGGCGCCCCCCGAGCAGGCGACCAGCACGGGGCCGGGCCCGAGCCCCGCCAGCTCCCGGCGTACGCCGCGGCGCACGGCGGCGAGGGACGGGTGCAGGCTCACGCCCGCAGCACCCTCGACATCCAGGCCTGCGGGTCGGCGATCTCGGCCTTGCTGGGCAGGTTCTCGGGGCTCTCCCACACGGCGTTGAACTCGGCCATCCCGGCCTTGTCGACCACGGCGCGGACGAACACGGCGCCGTCGCGGTACTGCGCCATCTTGGCCTCCAGACCCAGCAGCCGGCGCAGTACCTTGTCGAGCACCCCGACGCCCTTGCGGCGCTGGTTGAAGGACGTGCGGATGGCGTCCACGCTCGGGATGACCTCAGGTCCGACGCCGTCCATGACCACGTCGGCGTGGCCCTCGAGCAGCGACATGACCCCGGTCATCCGGTCGATCAGCGCCTTCTGGGCTGGGCTCCCGAACATGTCGAGCAGGCTGCCGCCCTGGGTGCCGCTGCGCAGCGCCTGGGTGATCCTGGCCAGCCCGTCGTCGAGCACCGAGGACGTGTCGAGCGCCTCGGCGATCTGCCCCATCTGCTCGAACATCCACCCGCGCATCCACGGCACCGCGGTGAACTGCACCCGGTGGGTCTCCTCGTGCAGGCACACCCAGAGCCGGAAGTCGGTCGGGTCGGCGTCGAGCTCGCGCTCGACGTGCACGATGTTGGGCGCCACCAGCAGCAGCCGGCCGGACGGCGCGAAGAACGGGTCGAACTGGCCCAGCACCTTGCCGCCCATGAAGCCGAGCAGCCCGCCGACCTCGGCACCGGTGATCCGTGACCCGACCATCCGAGCCACCCCGGTCGGCGGCTTCTTGGCGCTCAACTTGTCGATGACCGGCCCGAGCACCTCGCGGAACCCGTCGGCGTTGGCCTGCACCCAGCCGGCCCGATCCACGACCAGCACCGGCGCGGTGCGTTCCGTGGCGGCCAGCCCGGTGAACTCCCGCACCAGGCCGGTCGAGCGCTCGGCACCGGCCCGCAGCTCAGCCACGGCCGCGTCCGCGTCCTGACGATCCACGCTGGGGCCCTCCCCGGCCAGTCGGGAACCGATCTTCACGGCGAGATCCCAGTCGACCATGCCGCCCGGGTCGGCCGTCGTGTCAGTCATGCGACGACCGTACAGCGGGCGCGCTCACCGGGGCCCGGGCGTCAGCGGTAGGTCAGCGAGGGGCCGGTGACGTGCGGGTGCTCGTTGTAGGTCAGCAGTCGGGCTCCGGTGCTGCCGACGACGACCGTGCTGTATGAGGAGTTGACCAGCACCGCGTTGAGGCGGCTCCAGGCCGCGGCCAGGTCCGGGCCGGTGGCGCCGAGGAGCAGGGCCGCGGCGGCCGCGATCGCCCCACCGGAGCTGACGGCGACCACGGTGGCGCCGGGGCCGGCCTGGTGTGCGGCCTCGTCGAGGCCGGCGCGGACCCGGGCCACGAACCCGGCGTAGGACTCCAGACCCTCGATCGGCGCGTCGGGCGCACCACCGCCCGCCCAGCGCCCGGTCGCGCGCTCGAAGGCCTCCTGGAAGGCACGCCGGTCGAGGGCCTGGTGGTCCGGATCACCGTAGGCACCGAGGACCGCGAGGTGGTCCAGCTCGTCCCAGCGGGCGTCCAGCCGGGGCGCGAGACGCCAGCCGGCGGCCCCGGCCATCTCGGTGGCGGTGTCGCGCTGGCGGCGCAGCTCACCGTGCAGGAGCACGTCCGGCACCACGTCCAGCGCGGCGAGGTGGGCCCCCAGACGACGCGCCTGGTCACGGCCGGCGTCCGAGAGCACGTCGTAGTCGTCTGCCCCGAAGGACGCCTGGCCGTGACGCACGAGAAGCAGCCGACCCATGCGCGCAGAGTAGACGAACCCTCAGCCGGCGACGGTGGTGACCACGCGGGCCCGGGAGACGGGGTCCACCCAGGCGTCACGGGCGTGCAGCATCCGCACCGACGACCAGAGCACGAACGGGGCGGCGGCCAGGATCGAGACCTCGGGGTGGTCGGTGCGGGCCAGGCCCGAGAACACCAGGCTGGTCATCGTCGTGGTCACGGCGAGCTTCGCGGAGTAGGTCACCATCGACGCCGGCGGTGCGGGGGTGGCGCGGGCCGAGCGCAGGTCGACGGCATAGGGGCGCTTGCTGGACCACCGCATCGCCGACGAGACGACCTGCAGCACGACGATCAGCCACGTGCACAGCAGCGCGGTGAGCTCGGAGACCGACGGCACGCCGGCGCGCAGGCCGGCCAGCAGCAGGGTGACCGACGAGCCGACCACCAGGAACTCGCCCAGCGCGTACGCACGGGCGGTGAAGACCTGCCAGGCGGGCACCGGCAGGCTCTCGCGCCACAGTCCGCCACGGCCGTCGAGGCACCAGGAGTTCACCCCGAAGAGCAGCGCACCACCGGAGGCGACCAGGCCGGGCAGGATCGTCATCTGGGCCCAGTCGAGGTCACCGGCCAGGGCGACGAGACCGGGGCCGATGGCCAGGACCGCGATGCCGCGACGCATCGGCACCGCTCTCCAGATCGAGCTCCGGTCGGTCCGGACGAGGGCCAGCAGGGGGCTGCGGGCCACGGCGCGCGCGGCGTAGCGTCCGCTCTCGACCTTGGCCTCGTCGCGGGTGGGGCGACGAGCGGCGAGGTGCGCGGGCACGGCCCCCAGCGCGGTCGCACCGAGCAGCAGCGCCACCAGCGCAGCGATCGTGAGCACCCAACGCACCGTGAAGCCCTGCACCAGCCCCACGACCAGGCTCAGGGTGGGCAACGACTCCAGGGCCTCCACCAGCAGCCCGGCGACCTGCAGCATGACCGCGGCCCCCAGCAGGGCGAGGCCCAGCATCCGGACCGTGAGGCTGCCGCGCGGACTGCGGCGCACCCACTCCACGGTCCAGGCCACCAGTTGGCCGAGCGCGGTCGCGGCGATCAGCCAGAGCACCGTGCCGACCTGCGCGGCCAGCAGCTGGCCCGACGTCGTCGCGTAGGCCATGCTGCCGAGCAGCACCCAGGCCTGCAGGATCCAGGCGATGTTGAGCGGGGCCAGCAGCAGCGCGCCGAGGTAGTCGGTGGTCGGGCTGACCGGGAACGCGACGCCGTGCTCGCGCGAGAGCAGCTCACGGCCACCGCCCGAGGCGACCGCCGCAGCGATGGCCAGGGCCAGGAAGCCTGCGAACGCCGTGGGCATCAGCACCACCAGGTCGACGGCGCGGTCGCTGTTACCGGCGCCCTCGACGAAGTGCGGCACGGTCATCAGTGCGAGCGTGGCCACGGCGAGCACCCCCATCACCCACCAGGTGGTGGACCGGTGCTTGAGGGTCGAGGACCGGAAGCGGAGCAGGTGACCCACGTCGGCGACGGCGCGCCGGCTCTCCGCGAGGATCCCCGCCGTCGCGACGGACGGGGATGGGGACGTCTCAGTCGAGGAGTCCACGGTAGGCACGAGCGCCCTCCTCCCCGGCCATCTCCAGCGCGGTCACCGTCGCCACCCGCGAGCCGCCGCGCAGCACGGTCACGGTGGTGCAGGCCTGGATCGCCAGCTCTCGCAGGTGGGTCGAGACCAGCACGCAGGCTCCGCGGGAGCGGGCGTCGTTGATGACGTCGAGGGTGGCCTCGACCCCGATCGGGTCCACCCCGTCGAACGGCTCGTCGAGCAGCAGCACCTCGGGCTGGTGCAGCGCGGCCAGCACCACCGAGAGGCGGCGCCCCATGCCGTGGGAGAAGCCCGTGGTGACCCGGTGCGCCACGTCGCCGAGCTCGAAGCGCTCCAGCAGGTCACGGCCCCGGGCCTCCCAGTCGTCGAGGCGGCGCAGCCGTGCCGAGAGCTGCAGGTGCTCCCAGGGGGTGGCCCGGGGCACGAGCCCGCCCACGTCGGGGCAGTAGCCGATGGCTCGCTTCACGGCCAGCGCGTCGGTGCGGACGTCGTGACCGGCGACCGTGACGCTGCCGGCGGTGGGCGGCACGACGCCCGCGAGCACCCGCATCGTCGTCGACTTGCCGGCGCCGTTGCGGCCGAGCAGAGCGGTGGCATGGCCGGCGTACGCCTGCAGGTCGACGCCGGCGACGGCCTCGACCTCGCCGAAGCGAACGTGCAGGCTGCGGACGTCGACGACGGGCTCGGGCGGGGTCACCCCACCATCCTCCGCGACCGCGGGCGCCGGCGTCGGGGATTGGCGGACGAATTGGTCCGGGCAGCGCGTGATTCGTCCGATCGGAGGACGGCACGACGCACGGCGGGCTGCAGACCGGCCAGCACCAGGGCCAGCACCGCGCAGCCGGTCCAGAGCACACCCGGCCCGGCGGCGACCAGCACGGCGGTCCCCGCGAGCGGGGCCAGCACACCGGCCAGGCCCCAGCAGGTGCCGTACACGGCGAGGTAGCGCGCGCTCGTGCCCGCGGGCGCCAGGCCGGCGACGACCACGAACGGGTGGCCCAGCAGCAGCACGTCGCCGAGGGCCCAGACGACGGTGGCGACGAGGAACCCGGCCAGGGACCCGACGTACGCCGTGAGGCCCAGGCCGACCGCGAGCACGACGTAGCCGATCGCCATCACGGTGAACGGATCCTCCGGCAGCCGTCGCGACCCGAGCACCGGCTGGGCCGCGACCACCACCAGCGCGGACAGGGCCAGCACCAGGCCGTACCGCTCGACCGGGATGGCCCGAGCCACCAGCGTGAGGGGCAGCGTGATCACCAGCTGCAGGTAGAGGGTCGCGAACCCGGTGCCGGCGGCCAGCATCACCAGCAGCCTGCGGTCGCGCCAGGGCCGCACCGCCGGGCCGGTCCGGTCCTGGTGTGTGGGTGTGGTCCGTCCTCCGGGCAGGCCGAGGCGGACCACCACCGCGCAGACCAGGCAGGTGGCGGCGTCCACAGCGAAGAGCAGCCGCAGGTCGAGCCCGCCCACCGCCGTGGCCAGCAGCCCACCGAGCAGGCCGCCCAGCGAGAGGGCAGCACCGAGCACACCGAAGGTGCGCGGCCGGTGCTCGGGGGCGCTGAGGTCGGCGACCAGGGACTGGCTGGCCGGCTCGTAGATCTCGAAGGCCAGGCCCAGGACCGCCACCGCGACCAGGGTCGTCCGCAGGCCGGGCGCCGCCGCGATCGCGAGCTGGGCGGCGGCGCAGGCGAGCAGACCGAGGACCATCGTGCGGCGCGCACCGATCGCCTGGGTCAGCCGACCTCCGGCCAGGCGGGAGGGGATCGTCGCAGCGCCGAAGACGGCGACCACCAGGCCCGCCGCGCCCAGCGACGCGCCCCGCTGGGTCACCAGCAGGACGGCCAGGAACGGCAGGCTGAACGCGCCGAGCTGATTGACGGCCCGGGCCACCACCAGGAGCAGCACCGGACGGGGCAGCCAGTCCATGACGTGACTGGTGTCTGGGCTATTGTCAGTCATCATCCGACCACCGTAGGAGTCAGTTCATGACTGGTCAAGTGCAGTTCGACAGTCACGTTCTGCACCTCCTCGAGACCACGGTCGCGTTGGTCAACGCGGTCACGCCCGGCACGGCCGGGGGTCGACCGCGCGGGGTTCTCGCGAGCGCCGACCTCGGCGCGGCGGTGGCCGGCGCCGTGCACGTCGACACGGTCGAGGCGGCCGACGCCGAGCACCTCGCCGAGCTCGCCGGCCGCGCCCGGCAGGTCGTGCAGGCGGTCGCCGACCACGATCCCGACCGCGCGGCCGGGATCGTGAACGTCCTGCTGCTCGAGACCGGGGCCCGCCCCCAGCTGGACCCGGCCGCCGCGGGCGGCTGGGCGCTGCACTTCCACGGCCCCGACGACACGCTGGCCCGCGGCTGGGCCGCTGGCATCGCCGCCGGACTGGCCGTGGCCCTCGGCAGCGGACTGGGCGGCCGGCTCGGGGTGTGCGACGCCGCCGGCTGCGACCGGATCTACCTCGACGTCTCACGCAACAGCGGCCGCCGGTTCTGCAGCCCCCGCTGCCAGAGCCGGACCAAGGCCGCCGCGCACCGAGAACGGTCCCGCTAGTCGAGTCGGGGGGGGGGGGGGGGGGGGGGGGGGGGGGGGGGGGGGGGGGGCGGGGGGGGGGGCCGCGCCCGCGGCGCGGGCGGCCCGGGGGGGGGGCGGCGGCCCCCCCCGCCCGGCCCGCCCCCCCCC
>JAJAYJ010000130.1 GCA_026786275.1 Nocardioides sp.
CAGCCGCAGCCGCAGCCGCGAGGGCGGCCTTGCGCGCCCGCAGGATCTGCTTCTTGACCGCTGCTTCCTGTGCCTCGAGCTGCTCTAGGGCCTGACGGTCGGCCGCTTGCGCCGCCCGCGCCGCCTTGCGCGCCGCCTGCCGGGACCCGACGAGCGACGTCACCTCGGACTCCGCCCCGGCAGCCTGCTGCTGCAGCACCTCGATCTCCTCGACGTTCTGGACCGCCGCGTCGCGCTGGGCGGTGACCTCCGCCTCGGCCTGCGTGACCGCCGCCTGCTGGGTCGCCAGCGTGACCTCGGCGGCGCCCAGGTCGTCGTAGGCCCGGTCCTCCTTGCCGACGACCACGTCCTGGAAGTTCATCTGCCGGGTGACGTCGGCGGGGGTCTGCGCGTCCAGGATCGAGACGAACGCCATCAGTTGGGGGTCGCCCTGCTCGTAGATCGAGGAGATCGTGTCGGCCACGACCTCCCGCTGGGTCGCGGTCGCCGCCCTCGCGGCGGCGTACTCACGGCGCGCGGTCTCGAGGGCGGACTGCGTGTCGACCAGCTTGGCCTGCAGCTGGCTCTCGATCCCCCGGGCCTGCTCGAGCTGGTCCTGCACGCTGACGAGCTCGGCGCGCGCCTCGACCAGGGCGGCCTTCGCGTCCAGCAGCGCGGCACCGGCCGCACTCGCCTCAGCGCTGGACTCCTCGAGGTCGGCGTTCGTGGACTCGATCTGACCCTGGACGCTCTTCTGCTTGTCACGGAGATCCTTCTCCTCGTCGGCCTGTGCGGCCGGGATCGCGATGATCCCGGCCAGCACCACACCGGCGGTCAGAGAAGCAAGCAGGGGAGCTCCAGGGGCGCGGGGGAAGAGACGCACCTGATGGCCTTACGTGTTCGGGGAAGTGAACTCCCCGACCGTAACCGCGGCGACTCAGACTTTGAGGTATTTGCCCGTCAGCAGGAGTGTCGGGACCAGGGTCAGGATCGGCGCGAGGATCGCGATCGCGACCAGCGAGTAGGTGTAGTCCGGCAACCCGATCCACGGCATGAAGCTCAGCCCGGTCGCGACCCGCTCGCGGATGCCGAACCACATGAAGGCGCCCAGCGCGCCGGCGGCGAGGGTCACGCCGATCAGTGCGGTCACCAGCGCCTCCAGCAGGAACGGCAACGCGATGTAGAGCGTCGAGGCGCCCACCAGCCGCATGATGCCGATCTCTCGGCGCCGCGCGAACGCCGCCAACCGGATGGTGTTGGCCACCAGCATCAGCGCGGCGAGGACCAGGAACCCCGCCACCCCCCAGGAGCCGTACTTGAGCGCGTCGAGCGATCCGTAGATGGGGGCCAGGGTGGAGCGGGAGTCGCGCAGGTAGCTGACGCCGTCGAGACCCTGGATCGCGCTCTTGATGCCCTGGTCCTCCTGGGGGTCCCGGAGCGTGATCCAGACCGACTGCGGCATGTCAGCCGCCGTCGCCGGCGGGCTGGGGCCGTCGAACTTCTCGGGCCCGAGCAGCTCCTTGACCTTCGAGAACGCCGTCTCCCGGGACTCGAAGTAGTAGCTCTCCACCTCGGGGTTGGCCCGGACGACGTCGGAGATCGCGGTCTTCTGCGCGTCGGTCACCTCGGCCGTGCAGGCCGGGTTGTCGGTGTCGCGGTCCTTGCACAGCCAGGCGGTGATCTGCAGCTGGTTGCCCCACTGCTCGGCCGCCTTGTCGGCCTGCCGGCTCAACAGCACCCCGAGCCCGACGAGGGTCAGGGACACGAAGAGGGTCAGGACCACCGCGATGTGCATGGACACGTTGCGGCGCAGGCCCTGGCCCAGCTCGGAGAGGGTGTAGCGCATGAGGGTGGCTCTCTGGTCGGCGGTGCTGGTCAGGTCGGCCGCTCGGGAGCGGCACGGGGTGGATCAGGTCGGGGCGCCGTACACACCCTGGCTCTCGTCCCGGATCACCCGTCCGTGGTCGAGCTCGATCACGCGTTTGCGCATCTGGTCGACGATCGAGGAGTCGTGGGTGGCCATCAGCACCGTCGTGCCGGTCCGGTTGATCCGGTCGAGCAGCCTCATGATGCCCACCGACGTGGTGGGGTCGAGGTTGCCAGTGGGCTCGTCGGCGATCAGGATCTGCGGCCGGTTGACGAAGGCACGGGCGATGGCGACCCGCTGCTGCTCACCGCCGGACAGCTCGTCGGGCAACCGCTCCTGCTTGCCCTCGAGGCCCACCAGCTCGAGGGTCTCGGGCACGACCCGGTCGATCTCCTGACGGGGGCGACCGATGACCTGCAGGGCGAAGGCGACGTTCTCGGCGACCGTCTTGTTGGGCAGCAGCCGGAAGTCCTGGAACACCGTGCCGATGGAGCGGCGCAGCCTGGGCACCTTCCACCCGGCCATCCGGTTGATCTCCTTGCCGGCGACGTAGACCCGGCCCGAGGTGGGCCGGCTCTCGCGCAGCACGAGCCGCAGCGCCGTCGACTTGCCGGAGCCGGACGTGCCGACCAGGAAGACGAACTCGCCCTTCTCGATGTCGACCGTCACCGAGTCGAGCGCGGCGTTGACGGTGCCGGGATAGCTCTTGGTGACCTTCTCGAAGCGAATCACTGTGTCGAGGTTAGACCAGAACGCCACACATCGCGGGACCCTCGGCCGCGGGCAGGTACGACGGGCGGGTACGGCGGGCCGGGCTATCGTCGCCCCGTGCTGCGCCCTGCCCGTCCCGTGCTGCTCGCCTTGGTCGGTGTGCTCGTGCTGCTGCTCGCCGCGGGTGCGGTCGCTGCGCTCGCGCTGCGTGCCGACGACGAGCCCGGAGCGGCGCCGGTCCCCGCACCCGAGATCACCACGCTGGCCCAGCTCGCCCAGGTCGAGGTGAGCGTGCCCCGGGCGTCGTTCTGCGACCGCGTCCGGATCGACCGCGTCGAGCAGGCACTGGCCGGTGAGGTGGCCGACGCCCGGGTCTACAACAACGGCGACACCGCCCCGTTGGGCGACCGGGTCGAGGACGTCGCGCACGAGTTCGGTTGCTCCTGGACCTCTGCCACCGGCAGCGTGGCCCGCGCCTGGGTCTTCGCCCCACCGGTGGCCGCGGGCCGGGCCAAGCGACTCGTCCGGCTGGCCGGGCGGGCGCCCGGCTGCGGGGTGGTCGACACACCGACGTTCGGTGACCCCGGGGTCGCGACCACGTGCACCGGCTCCGGGGCCGGCACCGTGACCGGCGCCCACCAGGGCCTGTTCGGCGACGCGTGGCTGACCTGCACGGTGACCGGCCGGAGCGCGCGCCCCGGGTCGAGCGACCTGCAGACGCGCTTGGAGGGCTGGTGCGTGGCGGTGGCCCTGGCGGCGTCCCGGGCGTCGTCCCGGGCGTCGTCCCGGGCGTCGTCATAGCCCGGTCGGGCCAGTCCGGGCTAGTCCGTATGGCCACCTGATCCTGCCCGACCACCCGTACCCCGACGGCTAGTCACGCTGGGACGCTCTCCCTGCAGGCAGTATTGACGGGGAAAAGACATGCATTCCGTGCGGACCGCGCGGTTGCGCACCTCGCTCTGGTTCTCGGGCGCGGTCACCGCTGTCGTGGTGACCGGCCTGCTGGGTGGCGCCGCGCCGGCGTCGGCGACGGGGGGCGCC